>NZ_JACHIA010000004.1:0-300000 GCF_014202995.1 Longimicrobium terrae | reverse complement strand
CCGGGGTACACCACCACGCGGTCCGGGTCGATGTCCATCCGGTGCCGCTCGCTCAGCGACTCCGCCACGGCGCGGCGCAGCTCCACGATCCCCTCGGGCGCGCAGTACGTGGTAAGCCCGCGGTCCACCGCGCTCTTCAGCGCGTCGGCGATGTGCTGGGGAAGCGGATAGTCCGGCTGGCCGATGTTGCAGCGGATCACCCGTTCGCCCAGCGCCTCCACCTCCGCGACCCGCGCGCCCAGGTTGAACGCCTCCTCCGTCCCGATGCGGCCCGCGCGCTCGGTGAACAGCCCGGACCGGGGCGTAAAGGCCGGGATGTTCAGCTCCGGCTGCGCCAGCCGGGGCGCGGAGGGGAGGACGTGGACCATGCTTGAATCCTGTGGCGTAAAGGGCGGGCCGGCGTTCTCCGGGGCCGTTGGAGCGGCGTTCCGGCGAACCGGGGCGAAACCCGCTGGGGGATGCACTCCCGCTCGCACCAGCGGTGCGAGCGGTCCCGCGTTCATGGGTGCGGCCGGGTGGGGCTTGGAAGTAGTGGCGGATGGAGACGGGTGAATCCGGCGCGGCGCCGGGCTGGTGGCGAAAGTCGCGATTCCCGGGTCCGCCGGGGCCGAACGCCCTTCCGCGGATCACACCGGCGCGTCGTCCGCGCGGACGTCATCACCGCGGGCGGAGGATGCGCGAGCGCCCGTATCAGGCCACCGCATCCGCCGGAACGAACGCCGCCAGCTCCCTTTCCGCGACGCCGCGGCCATGCGTGTCGTCCGGTGGCCGCTTCCCGGCGCTGGTGTCGCCGCGGACGATCGGCGGCTCCCTTGGAATCGACCAGGAGAAACGCCGGATGCGCGGAGTCCCGTTCGGGTTCTCCGCTCCCGCGAGCCGGTCCTGCCCGCCGCATTCCGAGCGCGGGGGGCGGGTCAGTGGGTGGCGGCCAGCGGCGGGTGAATGCCGCGGACGGGAACTCCCTGCGCGGCCACCAGCGCCGCCTGCATCCCGCGGATGAGCGCGGGATAGGCATCGAACGCCAGGCGTGCCTCGTCCAGATCCAGCCGCTCGCGGTTGGTGTGCGCCAGCGCCTCGCGTCCCGGCGCGAACCCGATGGTGGGCACGCCGTGCGTCCCGCAGCTGTGCCCGCCGTCCGTGCCGAACTTCCACGGGCGGATCTCCGGCGTCCGCCCCAGCACCTCGCGCAGCGTCTCCGCCGCCGCAACCACCAGCGGGTGGTCGTCTTCCATCAGGAAGCCGGGCGTGAAGTTGCTGTTTTCTTCTTCGTAGCCCGTCCACGCCTGAAAGCGCGCTCGGCCGGGAAGCACCTCCACGCGCATTCCCTCCACCTCGGGCACGCGGGCGGCGACGGCGTCGCGGATCTGCTCCAGCGCGGCGGCCTCGTCCCACCCCGGAAGCACCCGCCAGTCGAGCGTGACGCGCACGCGGTCCGGCACCACGTTGCCGCTGCGCGGCCACACCTCGATGACGGTGGGCGTCAGCGTGGCCGCGCCCAGCACCGGGTGCGACGGCTGCGCGTCGGACAGGTCGCGGACGGCCAGCAGCACGTGCGGAAGGAGGTCGTTGGGGTTGCGGCCGCGCTCCGGCGTGCTGGCGTGGGCGGCGACGCCGTGGATCTCCACGGCCAGCTCCGCGTGCCCGCGGTGGCCCGTGCACAGGTCCAGCCCCGTGGCCTCGCCCAGGATGACGGCGCCGGGGCGGATGCCGGAGGTGTCCATGAAGTGCATCATCCCCCATCCGCCCTTCTCCTCGTACACGGAGAACACGCAGAGCAGGTCGCCCTCCGGCCGGTCCTCCACGAACCGGGCGGCCGCGTACAGCTGAAGCGCCAGCGGGCCCTTGAGGTCCATGGCGCCCCGGCCGTGCAGAAAGCCGTCCTCCACCACGCCGCGGTACGGCGGATGCTCCCACGCCGCCGGGTCGCCCACGTCCACCACGTCCATGTGGGAGCAGAGAAGCACGCTTGGCGCCCCGCTCGTGCCCGTGATGCGGCCGATGGCGTTGCCCGCGTTGTCCATGTACGCCTCGTCGAAGCCGAGCATCTTCAGCTCGTCCACGATGCGCCTGGCCGCCGCTTCTTCCTCGCCGGGAAGCGAGGGGATGCGGATGAGGTCCGCGGCAAACTGGATGCACCGCTCGAACGACAGGTCCCGCGCCGGCGCATCCTCCTCCGGGGAGGGCAGCGTCATCTCCGGAAGCCGCACGTCAGAGTCTCCCGCCGACAGCGCCGGCCCATGCCAGAGTTTTCGTCTCGCGCCGCCGTCTCCACAGGCGGTCCGCACTGCGTGGCGCTCCGCCGCCCCGCATCTCCGCGAAGGCGCGGCGGAGCCGCAGAAATAACCCGTAACGACATTTTATTCGGTACTGGATGAGGATAGCCGCGTCGATCCGTTCCGTCAAGGCATGCTTCCCCATTCCGCCGCCCGCATTCAACACCTTTCCCGCGCGGCGCCCGCTGCCCGGCGGATGCCGGGCGCCGGGAGGTCCGCGGCCGCGGGCCGGGGGCGCTCCGAACGCGCTCGGCACTCACGGACCGGCCGCTCGTCTTCTGCCCGCAAGTACCCGCGGAGCCGCTGTCCAGATCGGCTGCCCGGGCGGGAAACGGGTCCGCGCGCGCCCTGAGCGGTCCGGCTGGCGGGTCCCGGTGAAGGCCCGCCGGACCGGGCTTGGCAGCCGCGGCGAGGCACCGTGAGCGGGCGCAATGAGTGACGCGATCGAGCGGTGCGCGCGAAAAATACGCTATTGCGTAAAGAGAGCGCCTTGAAATGGAAATTCCGGAAACCGGAACTGATTGTTTACGAAGTGGATACGCAGGAACTGCTTGATCCGCACGGGGATGCGGTGCACCGCAGGTGGAGGCATGCCGCACGTCACAATGGCGCGATGATTCCAAGCGGCCATTCACATGCTCGAATGCGCACATGACGCACGATCGCCCGTATCACGCCACCGCGAGCCGCACCGTGCCGCCGCCTCCATCCTCCCTCCCGGCGCACGGCGTCATCCGCGGAAGACTGCGGCCGGAGACACCGCCATGCCGGGCAACCCGTCCGGATCGGCCGCCTCGCCGGCCGGCCGCACCGCGTCGGAGATCGGCCGCGTCTCGGCTAAGCGCGCCAGCCGGTTGTGATGCCGTGTCATCGCGAGGGTCAGAACGCAAAGAGGCCCCGCAACGTTGACCGTTGCGGGGCCTCTATCCATCTCAGTAGCAGGGGGGGGACTCGAACCCCCGACCTTACGATTATGAGCCGTTGAAGCAGCATAAAGCTGGCTCTAGTCAGTGGTCCACGAGTCGGAGGCCGAGGCATTTCGCAGGTGCGCGCTGAAATCTGTCCCGTCCCTACGGATTCGCACAAAGGAGCGCTGGAGGGCGCAGATAAGCGCCAAGCACTGTTTCTAACACTGCTTTTCCCAAAATTTTGAGCGGATCGAGACGATCGAAGTGGACATCCGACCAAGAGTGACCCAAGCGGGAATTGCTGGACGTTTTGTCAAGCGTGCACCTATGCTCCACGCACGCTGGCCTTGGTCAGGAGATGAACCATTCGGCGTTGGGAACAGCCCGTTCTTCGACGCAATGCACTCTCCCTCGCGGGTTCGAACTCGTCCCCGACCTCATGAAATGGGGTATCATCGTGCAGACGCGGAACCCAAAATACGAGAGAGCGAATGCCCGCCGCTACTCATTTGTCTGTTGCGATGAAGCTTTGTGGCAACCCGTCGATTAACCCGCAGCGCTGGCGTCCGGAGTTGAGCCGATGAGCGGTTCCATGCCTCCTGCGCTGGATCTCTGCCGTGGCCTTCTGGCGTATTCCGCACCCGGAGTACCGGTTGCTGTGCCACATGCGGCCCTCGCCGAATTAGTTGCGATGGCGTCAGCCGGCACGACAGCTCCAAAGGCTGCAGAAGAGCCGCTGCAGAGGCTTCATGACGTAGCGGCACTAGGGCTCCGCTACAACCGAGCTCCGGCAACGGTACGCCAATGGTTCCATGATGGTCTGTTCGGACCACCGCAGGCGCGCCGGTTCCGCGGCCGCGGTTATGTGGCATCCGACGACGCAGTCCGAGACTTCGAAGCTCGTACGGGGCTCGGGCCCGTTCGCGTCGAGTCGGGTATCCCTGACTCCATGAACAAAGCCGCAGATCCTGCGGAGACAGGAACTCAGACGCCGGGCTCTGCCGAAAGCGCGAAAGGCGCGGCGACCTCGCGGACACTGAAACGCAGCAGCGCGGCACGAGAGGCCGATGAGCGTCAGCAATCAACCAAGCGGATCGAACACCGGACTCACAAGGCAGCTCCTGCACGGGGAAGGATTGGCGACCAGATCAGGGCGATCGGCACTAAGCAGCATTCGCCATAGGCCCGACAGGTCCTGATGCATGATGCTTAAGTGGTTACCTGCGAACCGAGGGTTTGGCTGCGGGAACGGAGCAGCAGGCCCGCCCGAAACGTTTCGTGGTTCCCATATAGCCAACATTTCCATTTGTGGGCACAGTGTCCGCCAACACCGGATCAAGCATCTCACACGAATGGACCGGAGCCATGAAGCCCGGACACGCGCCCCTTGGCCGGGCGAGGTGCGCGTCGAGCGGTGGCTCCTGGTCCCCTTGGAGCGCATCCCGGCCCGTTCCCCCCTCGGGCAGATCCGCTTCGAAAAGGTGAACGACCGGCTGACATCCCTGCGTCAGCCGGTCGTTCACCCTCATCCGTTCCCGCGGCCGCTCTTCCGGCGCGCGCAACTCCGCGCGCGCCAAGTCCAGCCACCGCTCGCCCTCCAGCCTGCGCCGGCGCGCTCGGTGGATTCCGTCCCTGAGCTCGCGCAGCCGCTAATCCTCTCTTTGGTTTCATCGATTCGAGCGACCTACTCAGCCGGGTCGGCTCAGTACTCGTTGCCCGTCTACGCTTCGTCACAGCGCAGCCGGTGAACCGCCTCCGAATCACTGCCGCTGCGGACTGTTACGATACCTGACCAACCTTACACCATCTCTCCAAAACACCGTTTTGGGCACTGTTTCGGCGGTAGACCTCCCGGTATCTCCGCGATATGGCGAAGATTACCCTGTGAGGCATCTGGGTGACCAGCAGGTTCTCGACCTCCGCCTGCACCAGGGCCGGTAGATCGGCCTCCCCGCCACGCCCCCCCCGGGCCGAGCACCGCAGCACAGCCTCCTCGTCCCGGTCGTTGGCGTACCGCAGCAACGGAGGTAGGAGCGCCTCGCCGCCCGAAGGCTTGCGCCCGCCGCATTTCGAGTGCCATGCGGGAGCTCCCGCCCCAACCCGCAATGGGCCGAAGTTGGCCTTATGAGCGGGGTTGCGAAATCCTTGATTTCCGCGCATGGACGCAGATGAACGCCTCTGGACGCCTGCGCAGTACACCGAACAGTACACCACAGCACGGGAGGAAATATCCAATCCTGGGTTCGGACGTACTGAGACGTTCCAGCGCTCCTGGAGTACACTGAAGGCGATGGTTATCCTGGTCACCTCCAAGCGTTAGAGTCGTGGGTGGTTTGTTCTGCGACAGCGGTGAGAGTGATGCGCGACGGCCCCCGATTGGAGCAGATGCCGCTTTGAGGTGAGACAAGCTTCTTCCGTTCAGCGGAACCGTGTGCTCGACGTTCGCCGGCTCCAAGCTCATGGTCGGCGGGTCGAAATAGATTGGCTACCGGGGTACCTGATCCCCGCTGGGGTGGATAGCCAGCCCTTGCCGCTACTCGGACTCAAGCCCCATCTTTCACAAGCTCGATCCCCCCATCCAATTCCGCAGATCGCGAGCTCCGCTCCCACGTTCGTGCGCGTTCTCACATAAGGTTGCCGTGAAAGCTGACATCCTCAAACGGCTCCTGCAGGCGCACGCGGAGGCTGATGATCCCAGCTTCCGCAAAGCTGCGATCCAGCTTGCCGCAGCCGAGAGCGCGGCGGGGCACACGCGCGTTGCGGCCGAGTTGCGAGAGATCATTCAGCGACTCCCGGCCGTCGAACGCGGACGGAGTCCTGCGACGGACATTGCCGCTCCCCGTGGCGAACTTGCCGGCCTACTGGCCGGCGGCCACTGTGAGGAGCGGCTGAAGGACATCGTTCTCCCCCCCGAATCGCATGCGCGCCTTCTCCGCGTTCTCAGCGAGAACCGGGCGCGCTCGGAACTGCAGAGCTGGGGCGTCGGTCCGAGTCGCCGTCTCTTGTTCCATGGGCCGCCCGGATGCGGGAAGACGCTAGCCGCCAGTGTTCTCGCGGGGGAACTGGGCGTGCCGCTGATGACAGTGCGCTTCGACGGGCTCTTCTCCCGGTTTCTAGGCGCCACGGCAAGTCATCTGAAAGTGATTTTCGATGAAATGCCGCGTCGTCCGGCCGTCTATCTCTTCGATGAGTTTGACGCAGTTGGGAAATCCCGCGGCGACGGCCAAGAAGTTGGCGAGGTCCGGCGGGTCGTGACGTCGTTCCTCCAACTGATGGATGCGGACCGAAGCGGAAGCGTGATCATCGCGGCCACAAACTACGCAGAGCTCCTGGACCACGCCGTCTTTCGACGCTTCGACGTCCTGATCCCGTTTGCCCTTCCAGACCGGGACCAGGTCATCCGGCTGTTGTCGCTCCGCCTGAAGGCATTCAAGACGTCCTCAAAGCTGCTGCAGCAGCTGGCCGCGAAGACGGAGGGATTGAGCTTCGCCGATGTTTCCCGGGCTTGTGACGACGCGATTCGCTCGATGATTCTGAGCGGCCGCAAGGAACTGACGAAAGCGGACATGACGGACGCCTTTGAGGTCGCGGCCCACCGGAACCGGGAACTGCGTTTTGATTCACTCGGAAGATAACCAATTCAATGGCCGAGGGTGACCGACTGAGGCTTCTCCGCGGACGGGTGGCCCGGGAGGAATTCTTTCAAGCACCACAGCGGGGCGGAGGCGAACGCCCTCCCGTCCCGGCTCGTGACGCACCCCGCCATTCGGCCGAGCTCGCCGCCCAACTGGACGCAATCGTCAATCAGACGTCCGCCCGCCCGCCGGATGCTCGGGATCCGGAAGCGACCCGGGAGATCGTGGCCTTTCGTGCCGAGCCCGAGTTCAATCTGGCTGCCGGGAGCCTTGCCGACCGGCGGTCGGACGCGCGCCTCGTGTCCGACGACCGCGCCTCTGGTATTGTGCTCGTAGATGTACCCCACCCTGATCTCGAGTACTTCCGCCGAAAGCTCGAAGCCTACTCCGAGGAGCCGGCTGAAGGGACGCGACGCTCGAACGAACGGGGCATCGCTCCCGTTCGGGAGATCGCGCTTGCCACGGGCAACGATCGCGCAGGCCCGCGGCTCCGGGCCAACCGGCCGGGTTTGGAGGAGGTTCGCTGGTTTGAGGTCGCTTGCCGCGGGGGTGAGCGCGTGGAGACGGCGGAGACCGACGGCTCACGCCGGCAGATCGTCCGTGCCATGGCCCGCATCGGTCAAACGGCGCCGCGGGAATTTCTCGGCACTGAACGGATCGTCTTCTTCTTGCGCCTTCGCCTCAGCGAACTCCGGGACCTTCTCGCCGCAACGGACTGCATCTACGAGTTCGACTTGGCCACGCCCGACGTGCGGGATTGGTTGATGGTGAACGATCCGAACTTCCCCGTCCGGGAGCTGCGCGGATTCCGCTGGTCCACTCCCCGGCCGGATGCCCCCGCCGTCGTCACCTTGGATACCGGCGTAGTTTCTGAACACCCGATGCTTTCGGCGGCCATTCTGTCCCGGGACAGCGTCGTCCCGGGAATGCCATCCGCCGAGGATGAGCACGGTCATGGAACCATGATGGCCGGCATCGCACTCTTCGACGATGTCGGCCATGCCGCGGAGCGAAACGAAGCGGCCGGGACGCACTGGCTGCAGAGCGTGAAAGTAATCCAGACGGACGGGGCAGGCGCTGCGCGGGAAGAAAATCGTCCGTTCTGGCCCGCGATCACCCGTGCGGCGGTGGAACTCGCGGACGCATATGACGTGCGGGCGCGCGTGTTCGCGCTCGCAACGACCGCCCCTCTCTGGGATCCGGCAGCGCCGACTTGGTGGAGCCATGCGGTCGATCGCCTCGCGTTCGCCGGTGGTCGCGGCCGGGTGATCTGCACCTCGATTGGCAATGTCGACGAGGTGAACCCCGCCTTGGTGCAAGGCTATCCGCACCTGAACCTAGAGCACCGCCTGGAGGACCCCGCGCATGCGGCGAATGCGCTGACCATTGGCGCGTACACGGGGAAGTCGGAGATTCCGCCGGACCGTCTCTATGCGGGTGCCCGCTGCGTTGCTCCGGAGGGCGGGGTCGCGCCCTGCACCCGCGCGGGACTTATCCATCCGCGGGGAGACGCGATCAAGCCCGAGGTCGTCTTCGAGGGCGGCAACTACGTCGAGGACGGCGGGATGGTTGCCACCGACCTGGATTCGTTGGGTAGCCTAACCACCGGGCGCAGGTTTCTCCAAAGCCCGCTGGTCACGCATCGGGAAACGAGTCTCGCAACGGCGAACGCGGCCCGTTTCGCTGCGCAATTGTGGGAAGCGAACCCGGACCTACGTCCGGAAACCATCCGCGGGCTAGTCGTGCACTCCGCGTCTTGGACGCCCCAAATGGTCAGGCAGCTTCCCAACCGCGACGAACGACTGGCGCTCTGCGGGTACGGGGTTCCCGATTTCCGCTTCGCCGCATCTTGCGCGCGCGAACGAGCGACGGTCGTTGTGGAAGATCGCCTGCCAAGCGCGGTTCGGAACGAGACACCTGGCGAACCCCGCTTCCGCCGGACGATGAAGCTGTTCCGGCTCCCCGTACCAGACGGGCTCTTGCTGGACACCCCCGAGGCCGAACTTCGCGTCACGCTGTCGTACTTCCCGGAGCCGAACAAGCTCGCCCGGACCCAGTACCGCGGACTGGACCTACGGTGGGAGATGCAAGGACCCACAGAGACCGAGGACGAGTTCCATAGCCGGGTCAACGTGCTCAGCCGTGGTGGCGCCCCGCGGCCGCGGGCGGGCGGGGGCTTCCCGTGGATGATCGGGAAGCAGCGCCGAAGCAAGGGTACGGTGCAGAGCGATCGGTGGACCGGACCGGGATCGTACCTCGCAGGTTCCAAGTGGTTGGCGGTCTACCCCGTCTTGGGCTGGTGGGAACGCCGCGGCCTGCGGTACGTGGAGATGCCTTTTTCCCTTATCGTCACCGTCCGCGTGGGAGCGGGCATTGACGTCTACACCCCCATCGAAACCGCCATCAACGTCGAGGTCCAGGTGCCCGCGATCTGAACCGGGCACGCCCCCAGATCCTCTGCAACGCAGCTCGGCCGCCGTGAAAGTATCACGGCGGCCGAGCTGCGTTAGGGTTAACCAGTTCCAAGCCTCGGTTTGCCGCTCGTCAGGCCGTCCCGCTCTGAGCCACCCAGCGTTGCATCGGTTCTGAACCACTCCGCTCGGCGAGACAACCGTCTGTAATCACGGCCAGCGCACTTGGCTAAAGCCCAATTGCGAAGCGCGAAGTTACTCCACCAGCGACGAGCGCCCGATGCATTCAGTGGGTGATTGTTTCCGCTTGTAGACAAAGTGGCCAAGGAACACCAGGGAATCCCGCTTCCTCCCTGACGGCGTGCTCCACTGGTAAAGAGCTATGTCGAGTTCTGGGGCCCACTATGCGGACGAACTACGTCCAGACGCAGCTGACTGGTTCTGCCAAATAGACGAATGGGTCCCAGAACCAAACGGATGTCCGTGTACCGTGAGGCCAGATTCAGACAACTCCGTCGTCCGTCCGGGCCAGTTTTCAATCCGGGTCGCAGGAGGGTCACTGGCCGCCTGGTCCTTCGATTCCTTCTCGGAACGTGCGAGCAACCATTTGGATGCTCTGGAGATGACCGATCGCTGCCCCGATCCGGTCCCCGCCGGACATTCGCGCGGCACCGAGCACCCGCTCCCGGCTCTCGGGTGGAAGCGATTCGAGATTCTTCTGCACCGCCCGTTCGAGTCGGCTCGCTTCGCGGCTGGGATGCGGGGGTGCGACCCGGCTTCGGTCCAGATCCTCCCGCGTGCGATTGATCCCGCTCGTGCCGAGGATTCGCGCCTCCTCGTGATCCAGTGCGGCACGGACGTTCTTTGCACCCTGGACCGGCGGCCCGCTCTCCGGCTCGAACCGGCTCCATTTCCCCAGATCACCTTCGTAGTACCCGATGGTCTCCACCCGCTTTGCGAGGCGTTCGAGGACCTCCGCCTCCGCTTCGCGGTCCCGCCGAGGAAAGATCCCGAACCGGGGACTCGCCGCGATCGGCTTCAAATCGCCCTTCAACAGCGCTCCCGAGCGAATACGTTCGGCCGTGCGAACGGGTCCGTCCCGGGCGAGATCAGCTTCAATCCGCTTCACGGCGCTATTTCCTTCGCGGCAGGCAGCTGACACTTCCTCCCGCATTGCCGTCCGCGCCCGAGGAAGGTTCTGCTCCGCCACATCGAGGTGAGCGCGATGATCTTGGATTCCGTGCAGCCGCGATTCCGCCTCCTGCCACTCACGCGCTTTCGCCCTTGCATCGGCGTACGCCGCGATCTGGTCGTACGCGAGCTGCTCGTCTACCGTCAGCGGCTCCCTGAACTTTGGTTGGGGCGAATCCCATCCGCGGTCCACGGCGTTCGGTGGAGGCTCCGCCGAAGGCGCCTGCATCACCTGCTCGATCTCCTTGTCCGTGGGCACCTGCAGCGGCGGCGCGGTATGGTCCAGCGACAGCCATCGCTCAACATCGAGGGCCACCCCCTCACGCAGAACGTTCTGGGCCCGCTCCCGCGCCGGTGCTCCAATGGCCTGTTTCGCGGCTCCATAATGGGTGAAGTCGCGCTCCAGGTTCCGCCGTACGGCTTCTGCACCCTCCAAGTGCGCATCGTAGCGCATGGACCGGAGAGCCGCCGTGGGATCTTCATACAGTCCGCGAGCTACATGTTGAAGCTGCGCTCGCGCGTTGATCCGTTCGTCCAAGGGACCGGTACTCACGTCACCCTCCAACGGGAGAGAACAGTCGGGGCTGGGCGCTTCTTGTACCCCTCCCATTCGGTCCGGGACCGGTCCCGGCCGCAGGCGGCGGGGTACTATCGCACGCTCGGAAAACTGTCCTCCGGTTCGGTGGAGAGGGCTGATTGGCCCACGGACATCCATGAGAGAAGCAGACTCGCATTCGATTGCTGGCTCACGCTCACAGTCAGTGCGCGGGCCCGCAGTGTTGCGGCCGTGGCAGCGGGAAGCGGTCCAATGCTGGGACTCAGCCGGACGCCCCGCTGACTATCTGGCCGAAGCCACACCGGGCGCCGGCAAGACCCACTTCGCGCTCCACCTTGCCCGGCGGGAGCTGGAAAGCCGCGCAGCCGGGTCGGTAAGCCTCATCTGCCCCACCACCCATCTACGGAGCCAGTGGCAGGCGGCGGCTCATCGTGCAGGAATCGAGGTGTGTACCGAGATCGCGGGATCCTATCTGGACCGCGCGTACCAGGGTGCCGCACTCACCTATCAGCAGGTGGTTGCTGAGCCGTCCCGCTACCGCCGCAGCCTCGGCGGCGGGTTTGCCGTGCTAGACGAATGCCACCACATGGGCGAGGGCAAGAGTTGGGCAGACGCCTTAAACGAGGCGTTCGGGGGAGCGAGTCACAGGCTGTCCCTGTCAGGGACAGCCTTTCGGAGCGACGGGTGCAGAATCCCGTTCGTTCGTTACGACGAGAACGGCGTCTCCATCGCGGACTACCGCTACGGGTACGCCGAGGCCCTGAGGGATTGCGTGGTCCGGCCAGTGTACTTCGTGAGCTTCGGAGGTGAGACGATCTGGTACCGGGGCGGCAGGAAGATGCAGGCGGAGTTTGGGCAAGCCCTCTCCCGCGAAGACGCGGCCGCGCGACTCCGTACGGCGCTGGATCCCGCCGGGGGGTGGATGGCGCACGTACTCCGCCGAGCACATCAACGGCTCACCAGTATCCGACACCACGGTCACGACGATGCCGGCGGGCTGGTCGTCTGCATGGACCAGACTCACGCTCGCCGGGTCGCCGAGCTCCTCCGGCGACTGACCGGGAGCACGCCGGCCATGGCTCTGTCCGACGACCCACATGCCTCAGCCGTGATCGCGGAATATGCTGGCGGACGGAAAGAGTGGATCGTGGCGGTTCGGCAGGTAAGCGAGGGAACGGACATTCCCCGGCTCCGCGTGGGCCTCTGGGCCACCAACACGACTACGGAACTCTTCTTCCGGCAGGTGGTGGGGCGCCTCGTGCGAGTCGTCCCCGGGCTACTCGAGCAGGACGCCTACCTTTATCTGCCGGCCGACCCTCAACTCCTCCGTCATGCCCGGAGCTTGGCGGAGGAGCGGTCTCATTCCATTCCGGGTCCGCAGGGCGAGGAGAACGATCTCCCGCGCGTTCCCGCGGCACCCACTACCGAGCCGGACTTTCGTGCGCTCGGTTCGACAGCGGGTGAGGGCGAAGTCGTGGCTGGAAGTCATGTGATCGCTCCCGCGGAGCTGACGCGAGCAGTCCAGATCGCGGGAAGCTGCGGCCTTGCCTTAACCGACCCCCTGCCCTTTGCTCTCGCTCTCCGCGAAGCGGCGCACGGCGGCGCAACATGTGACCTACCAGTCGAGGCGATCCGGCGTGGCCTCCGAAGCTTCCTTTCTCGACGCGTAAGAGAATTCTGCGCAAGAAGCGGCTCGTCACACAAGGAAGCGTACGCACGCCTGAAACGCCAGACCGGCAAGCCGGTCAGTCGGCTAAACGAGGCTGCGCTCTGCCGCCACGTTCAGACGGTGAACGGGTGGATCGAGCGTCATTGCGGTTCGGCGTCCGAACCCGAGCAGACAGCCAACTCAGCATAGGGCCGGAGTGGTACGTCCACCCCTGCCCTTCAGCGCCGGCGCAGATCACCGCGCGCACCGCGCACGATTGTCCAGGACGACTGTAGGAACATGGCCGCGATCTCTCCGGCGACCATGAGGTGGGCCAGGCAGAGCGCTTCAGCGCACTACGGTTGCAGGGTGTTGCTCTCGGCGTCGGCCTGGTACAAGAGCACCGTGATTCCTTGGTCCACACATTGCTCGCGTGCCGCGGTCCGCAGCCCGGCATTGTATGGAGACTGTATCCCAGCGGAGGCAAGATGGGGAGTGCCGATCGGATAGGCCGAAGGATTCTGTACGGTGTAGCCGTTCTGACTGCCAGCGGCCCCTACCTGATGGACTGGAACCGCACGCACTTGCTGAACCCGCAGTGGACCGCCCACGCGCGATTCCATGACGCGATGACGATCGCGCTGGGCACTGGCCTCGGCGCTCTGGCACTCCGCGC
The DNA here is from genome assembly GCF_014202995.1 of Longimicrobium terrae. NCBI lineage: Bacteria > Pseudomonadati > Gemmatimonadota > Longimicrobiia > Longimicrobiales > Longimicrobiaceae > Longimicrobium > Longimicrobium terrae. Next base: position 286,702 of record NZ_JACHIA010000004.1, on the reverse strand, counting down.
CTTGTTGCAAGCGGAGCCGGACGTTGAACAGGCCGCTCTCCTCACCGCCCTTTTCTGGGGCTCGCAGGGTGCCGCATACGCCTTTCCCGGTACCGACGGGGCCGCAGCCGACGTCCCGGAGCTTGCCGGCCGTCTGGGGATCTCACCTCGCGCCGAGATGGTGTCGAGCGCGGGGATGCTGGCCGTCATCGGAGTGGGGTACCTGCTCGCACGCCAGCAACGCTCATCGTGAACGCCCTGCCGCAGCGACGGCACCTTCTACCCGCGGTCGCAGATCACCGCACCGCACGGTTCACGACTGATTGACGGTCCCGTAATCGGTCGAACCCGGAGTTCAGATCAATCCTCAGCAGGTGCCCACCCCGGCACCTGCGCGTCGTAGCGAGCCCGCGCCCCATCGATCGCGGGGAGGTTGGCCTGCGACCATTCGACGAGTTGGCCGACGATGCCGCGGAGCGTCATCGCGAGCGGCGTGAGGGCGTACTCGACGCGTGGGGGCATTTCGGGATACATCGCCCGCGAGACCAGCCCATCCCGCTCCAGGCTCCGCAGCGTCACCGTCAGCATCCGCTGGCTGATCCCCTCGACGCAGCGCTTCAACTCGCCAAACCGCAGCGTCCCCGCCTCACCGAGAACGTGGATGATGTAGACCGACCACTTGTCTCCCACCCGCGCGAGGACCTCGTGGGCACGGCAGCCAAGGGGCTCGTGCGCGCGTGTGAGTTGCGGCGCCGCGCGCTGCGGAACCACGGGAGGCGTACTGGTGATGCTCATGGTTCCCTCCATGTGACTGGGGCACGTTGGCGTGCGTTCTTCCACGCGTCCCCAAACCTTCATAGTTTTCGTTCAGTTCCTTTTAGGAACCGACTACGATCCCGGAACCAACGCACGGTGGGAATATGGCATCGAACGCGCCCATGATGAAGGCCGTCGTCCTCCCCGACTTCGACTCGGCGCCGGAGCTCCGGCGGATCCCCGTGCCCGAGCCGGTCGAAGGAGAGGTGCGGGTCCGCGTGCACGCCGCCTCCATCAACGGCTTCGACGTCTCGGTCGCCGCCGGCCGGGCCAAGGGGATGATGGAGCACCGATTCCCTGTGGTCCTCGGGAAGGACTTTGCGGGAACGGTCGAATCCGTCGGGGCCGGGGTGGCCGCTTTCTCGGCGGGCGACCGCGTCTTCGGCGTGGTCACCAAGCCGTATCTCGGCGACGGCTCCCTGGGCGAGTTCGTCACCGTGCCGGTGGCGGTCGGCATCGCCCGGCTGCCCGACACGATCAGCTTCGAGACCGGCGGTGCGCTCGGCCTCGCGGGCACGACCGCCCGCCTCGCGGTGGATGCCGCCGAGTTGTCGGCGGGACAGACCGTGCTCATCGCGGGCGCCACGGGCGGCGTCGGCACCATCGCCGTGCAACTCGCGGCACAGGCCGGCGCACGCGTGATCGCGACCGCGCACGGCGACGAAGAGCGGCGCCTGGTTTCCGACCTCGGCGCGGCCGAGGTGGTCGACTACCGGGAGGACCTCAGAGCGCAGATCCGTGCGGTGCACCCCGAGGGCATCGACACGGTGCTGCACTTCGCGGGCGACCCGGGCGCGGTGCTGCCCCTCGTCCGCGCCGGCGGCCGGCTGGCCTCCACGCTGATCATGTCGGCGGACCAGATCCCGAGCGGCACGGTCACGGTGAAGGCCATCTACGCCGTCCCCGCGGCCGAGCTGCTGGACGGCTTGGCGGACGCGGTGGCGAGCGCGAGCCTCACGATCCCCGTCCAGCGCGCGTATGCGCTCGAGGAGGTTCCGGCGGCCCTGCGCGACTTCGCGCGGGGCGTGCTCGGCAAGCTCGCCATCACGGTGCGCTGATCCACAGCCCAAAGAAAACCATGGCGACAACATTCACACAGCCGCTGCGGGTTGCGGTGTTCGGGGCGACCGGCAAGATCGGCCAGCACGTGGTCAACCAGCTTCTTGCCGCCGGCCACTCCGTGACCGCCTACGTCCGGAACGCCGCCAAGCTCACCACCGTCCACCCGGACCTGAACATCGTGGAAGGGGAACTCGACCAGCCGCCCGCCATCACCCGCGCGCTCGAGGGTGCCGACGCGGTGATCAGCGCGCTGGGGCCGGCGCTGCGGCGGGGAGCGGCCGGCACCCCGGTCACCAACGGCACCCGCAACATCGTCGACGCGATGAGGGCCGCCGGCGTCCACCGCTACATCGGCCTGGCCACCCCCGCCGTCGCCGACCCGCGCGATCGGCCGACCCTGCAGGCGAAGCTCTTCCGGCTGATGCCGCGGCTGGCGTTTCCCAACGCCCTCGTGGAGATCGACGGAATGACCAGGGCGGTGACCAGCTCGGACCTCGACTGGACGATCGCGCGCATCATCAGTCCGAACGACCGCCCGGCCACGGGGGTCATCCGGTCCGGGTTCCTCGGACGGGACAAGGTCGGCACGGCGATGTCCCGCGCCGACATCGCCGCCTTCCTCGTCAGCCAGCTCACAACCGAACGGTACCGCCGCATGGCGCCCGTGATCAGCAACTGAAACGATGACCCAGGAATCCGGGAAGGCGTTCGAGCTTGGCGTCTACACGTTCGGCAACACACCCCGAACCGCGGACGGCGGCTCCGGCAGCACCGCACAGGCGATCCGCGACGCGCTCGAAGCAGTGCACCTCGCCGAGGAGGTCGGCCTCGACTTCTTCGGCTTCGGCGAGCACCACACGCGCTCGATGCCGATTTCCTCACCGACGTCGCTCGTCAACGCCGCGGCTGCGTCGACCCGCAGGATCAAGCTCGGCACCACGGTCACGGTCCTGTCCACCGACGAGCCCGTCCGGGTGTTTCAGCAGCTGGCGACGGCGGCGGCCATCGCGCCCGGCCGCATCGAGGTCGTGGCCGGCCGCGGATCGTCCGCGATCACCTTTCCGATCTTCGATTTCGAAGAGCGCGACTACGACGTGCTCTTCAGTTCCAAGCTCGAGTTGCTGCTCGCGCTCAACCGCGACGATCGCGTGACTTGGAGCGGCGCGCACCGGCGCCGCCCGCTCGAAGACGTGCTCATCGTCCCCCGTCCGGAGCAGCCGCTGCGGATCTGGCTGGGAACCGGCGGCAGCCCGGAGTCGGTGATGCGCGCCGTCGAGCTCGGGGTGCCCATGTTCCTCGGCATCCTGGGCGGGACCCCGGAGCACTGGGCGCAATACGGCCGCGCCTACCGCGCGGCCTGGACCGAGGCGGGCCACCCCGCGGATGCGGCGGCCGTCGCCGTGGCGGTGCACGGGTTCGTCGGCGAGAACGATCGCGAGGCGAAGGCAACGTATCTCGAACACGAACTCCGGATGTTCCAGACGGGTTCGGCGGAGATCGGGCGCCCGGGACGGGCACCGGCGGGGCGGGGGCGCGACATGGAGCGGGGCGGGATGGTGTTCGCCGGCGGACCGGACGAGGTCGCCGAGCGCATCCTTCACCTGCATGACCTCCTCGGCCACTCGCGGCAGATCCTGCAGATGGACGTCGGGGGCATGCCGCACGCCACCTTTCTCAAGAGCATCGAGCTGCTCGGCACCCGGGTCCTCCCGCTGGTCCGCAAAGCGCTCGAAGGGCGATGATGCAGGTCGCCCGCTCCTGCGGACCACACGATCGGTGCACTGAAATCCTTCAACCACGTCGACGGACACGATCATGCCCGCTGTCACGCTGAACGTACCCGCTCGCCGGAGCCGCGCGCTCCATGTCACGCTCTGGATCGTCCAGGTGCTCCTGGCGGTCTTCTTCCTGATGGCCGGCGCCAATCACGGCCTGAAGCCAATCGCCGAGGCCGCACAGTCGTCGCCGTGGATCACGGGTGTTCCCGTGTGGCTCGCCCGCTTCATCGGGTTCGCGGAGCTCGCCGGGGCCGTCGGCCTCGTACTTCCCGCGGCCACGCGGGTGATGCCGTGGCTCACGCCGCTGGCGGCGGCCGGTCTGGCCGTGATCATGGCGCTTGCGGTGCCCTTCCACGTGACGCGCGGCGAGGCCGGCGTCATCGCCTTCAACATCATCCCCGCGCTGCTCGCCGCCTTCGTGGCGTGGGGACGCACCACGCGGGTGCCGATCGCGCCGCGGTCATCACGCGCCTGACCAACACACACCTGCACGAAAGAGAGACTCAGATGCGGATCGGAATCAGCGGCGCCAGCGGGCAGCTCGGCGCATCCACGGTAGCGGAACTGGTTCGCCGGGGCGGGCACGAGGTCGTCGGGATCACGCGGTCGCCGGAGCGGGTCACCGCCCCCGTCGAGGGACGCCTGGGCGACTACGACCGGCCGGAGACGCTCGCCGCCGCCTACGAGGGGCTGGACCGGCTGCTGCTCATCCCGAGTTCGGAGATGGGCCCCGGCCGGCGCGCGAGCCAGTCGCTGGCCGCCATCGACGCGGCGGTCGCGGCTGGCGTCGGGCACATCGTGCTCATGTCGTCTGCGGGCACGCGCGCGGCGGAGGAGCCGGACATCTACGCGTCGTACTGGGCCGCCGAGCAGCGGTTGATCCGGACCGCGCCGCGCTGGACGATCCTGCGCATGAATTACTATGCCGAGTCGTTCCTGCAGGAGGCGCAGATGTCGCTCGCCGGAGGCGTGCTGACCGGCCTGGGCGAGAATCGCGTGGCGTTCGTCTCACGCGAGGACGTGGCCGCGGCTGCGGCCGGCGTCCTGACGAGCGAAGGCCACGCAGGTGCGATATACAACGCGACCGGGCCGGAGAGCCTCACGGGCGCGGAGCGGGCCGCTCTGGTGGCTGAGGCGTCGGGGCAGCCGTTCTCGTTCCTGATGCTGCCCGAGGCCGTGCTCCGCCAGGGGTTGGAGGGGGCGGGGCTGCCGGGTGCAATCGTCGGAACGATCCTGTCCATCCAGGAGAAGTTCGTGCAGGGCGGCTTCGACATCGTTACCGGCGACGTCGAGCGCCTGGCGGGGCGGAAGCCACGGGCGCTTCGGGAGCTTGTTGCGGGTGCGTTCGGGGGGCGCTGAAGCCTCACCGGGGGATGCGGGTCGCGCTCACACCAGTCGCCCGCTGTGTTCGTGGTGGGCGATGAGGCCCCTTGGCGCTTCTCGGGCCGGGGCGTGCCAGCCTGCATTGGTCCAGCACGAGAACAACGTATACCCGGCTGGATGGCCAGCCGGGTATACGCGCGTTTATGCACGTTATTGAGACAGCTGCCTTATGCCAGCGTCTGGGCGCACGAGCGGTGGTTGGAGGGCGCGGGTCCGTCGGCTCATCGAAGTACCCGAAAGCTACACCACGTGTAGCATATCTTGATGTCCGATGCGACAAAACTCATGTCTGACGTGAGACGAAATCCATGTCGCCCAACAGGCGTTCTGTACGATATACCGTTCAGTACATCGGATTTGGAGCGTACAACCCACGCACTTCCGGCATATCCAAGTAGTCCAGCTTATCCACGTAGAGCGGCCGATGCCCGCGAACAAGAAGCAATTGCTTGCTGCGCGCCATGCCCAGAACTTCGTCCGGGAGCAGAAGCTTCCGTCCTTTCTCCGCCATGTTGCTGCCGAAGCTCTTGCCCTTCCCGATCCAGCCGGCGCTGTCCGTGCTCCTACCCTCATTCCCGCTGTCGCTGTAGATCGTAGCGTCGCCGGTCAGCTCCGAGAGCTCCTTGGCGGTCCGGAGGTCGGACGTGCCGAACAGCTGCTTCACCGACGCGTTGGCAAACATCGTCCCCCACGCCTTCCCATACACGTCCTCGACCTGCTGCAGATCCTGCACGATCAGCCAGTACCGAATGCCGTAGCCGCCAACCAGCGACACGCCCCGCCGGACCGCGTCAATCTTCCCCCAGTTCGCGAACTCGTCCAGAATCGCCACGACCGGAAGATCAGGCGGCGCGGTCGTCCGCGTGACGATGTCGTTGATCGCCACGATCATCAGCCGTCCCCAGCCAGCGTACGCTTCCAGGAACGACGGGGGAATGACCAGATACACGGTCATCCGCACCCCGGGCATCTTGATCCGCGACAGGTCCGCGTGCGGGAGCGGATTAGGGCGAGAGTGACGCCCCAGCGTGTCGGGAACGAACTCGGCGAGAACCTCCGCCATCTGGGGCGCGTCCAGAAACGCGAGCTGCGACTGCACGCTGGTCATGATGTTCTGGCGCGTGCGTTCATCCGCCCCGAGAAGGACGTTGGCGACCCTGCGCACCTCCGGGTGATCGGAGATGCTCATGTGCGCCAGCACGGCCTGAAAGTCATCCGACGAGAGCGAGGTCAGGAACCGAAGCGTCAGCAAATCCCGTCCGAACGGCGTCACCACGGGAAAGGCGTTCTCCTGAGTCCGCTTGGAATCGAACTGTACGGCGATGTAGAGGATGAACCCGGTGCCCACCTGCCGTGCCAGCCGGTCCCAGAAGGCGTTCTCCCCCTTGGATTCCAGGATCAGCGTTTCGGTGAGCACGCGGGCCCGCACGAGCGCCAGTCGGCCCTCGGGTCCGAAAGTCGGGATCATCCGCATGGGATTGAAGAACGCCCGCATCCCGTGCGGGTTCTGTCCCTCCAGCAGCGTGACCCCGAAGGGATCGAACACATGGACCGCGTGCCCCAGCCGGTTTCGGCGGTGCTCGGCGGTGACGAAGAAGCACTCCGCCTTCGGATCGGTAAACAGCATCGATCCGGCGTACCCGAGCCCGTTGGTCAGCACCGTGCCGATGCCCTTCCCTGAGCGCGTCGTGGCGACCGTCAGGAGATGACCGCTGGTTTCGGAATGCACGAGCAGCGAGCCGTCGTCGTGCCGGCCCAGCAGGAGCTTGGCCCCGAGCCCGCCCCCGCGGTGAAGCTCCTCGGCTTCGGCTTCGGTGGCGCGGAATTCATCCCCGGTTCCCCAGGCGGCAGAGCCGTGCGAATCGCTGGCGGCTCGAACCCGCGCCGGCCGTACCGCGACGAATCCGGCCGCGCCAACGAAGGCCGAGAGCAACGCGGCAATGACGCGGGCCTGGAGGAGGACGGGCTCGGACTCCGGCCGGCTTCGGAGCTGCGGCCACCACTCGAGGATCCGCGCGGGGTGATAGAGAGGCCCCTCCCACAGCACGGCGAGAAGCCCGGCGGCGAGCAGCAGCATCGGAACCCGCGGCCAGGCCTCGCGATTCTTCAGCATCCGGAGCGCCAGCCCGAGCACGAGCAGGGCGGCCCACCCGAACCAGATCCGCTCTTCCTCGGGCACCGCGAAGATGGGCCGGCCGAGCCGCGGATCGTATCCGAACCCGGAGGCGATCCACTGCGTGGTCCCCATCATCGCCCCGAGCACGGTGAGCATGCCGACCATGACCAGCGCATGCAGCGGCGTCGGCCCGCCTGCCGCCCGTTCCCGGGTCAGGAGGGGTGCCCGGCCGTTGGGTTCCGCGCTCATGGGTCAGGCATCCGCCGCGGCCGGCGCCGCGCGGCTCACCGCGGAGTCCGCCGGCGGCGGTGCGGCCGGACGGTCCAGATCCACGTTGCGGGGAACGATGACGGTGATGGGCTCACCCGGACCCGTCCCGAGCACCGGCCGGATCCCGGCCGCCCGGTCCAGCAGCCGCGTGCCCGCATTTCGGAAGGGCTCCGTGGCCGCGCTCGTGGCCCGGTCCCCGGCGGACGGCGCCGCCGGATATCCACCGGGCCCTCCCCCCGCAGCCTGACCCTCGGCGGGCGACGCGTAGGCGATCGCGGCTCCGAAGGCGGAAAGAAGCGCGGCGGCCTCCAGAATCTCACGCGTTCGCCGGTCCACGTCGCCCGCGATCCCCATCCGCCCCTGCCGGTCGGCGGCCGGGAGCGACGGGAGCATCCACGTGCGCCCGTCGCCGAGCACGACCTGCTCCCACACCACGACGAGTCGCTCCCCACCCGGGCCCAAGCCTTCCGGATAGCGCCCCACGAGCAGCGAGCCCGCGGGCAGGATCACGCAGCGCAGGGCCGCGTCGTAGACGTCCCGGCCAATCCGGGCCAGCACCGGCCCGGCGGCCTCGCTGTTGATGCTGCTGGCGAGCGTAGCGGTGATCACCATTCCGGCCGAGAGCACGCGCTCGCCCCGCCGGCACGGCCGGGTGGAGAAAGAGGCGAACGTCGCCCGCGCTGCCCCGTCCGGCACGGAGCCGGCTCGAGCGGCCGGCTCGCTCAGCTGTTCCCCTGCTTTTTCGGCAGCGCGGCGGTCCTCCTCGATCTCGGCCGCGCCGTAGGGCCGCAGCTCCCCCGCGGCGCCTTCCCCGACCTGCTCCGAACCGCTCCCGCTCCACGGCGCCGGGCTTGTAGCCGTGGTGTCTCCGGATTCCGCTCCCGCGGACTCCGCGCGGGCACCGACCCGCAGGCGGCGTGACGCCACCGCGCGCTGGTACGCCGCCCGGCGGACGTCCGCCGGCGTAAGGGGCGGGGCATCCGTGATCGCGCCTACCGGCGCGGCTGCCCCGGATCCCTCGGCAACGGGGAATGATACGTCACCGCCGCTCCCCCGACCGTCGCGCTCGCCATTCTCTGCATCTTCCCCGGATTGCAGCTCCCGCCCGAGCGGCACGTACTCTCCCGCGTCGACAGCGGTGGGTGTCCCGGGCACCGCGGGAAGCGTGTCGCCGGCCAGCTGGCGCGCCTGCACGGGATCCGCCCACGCGGCGCGCTCCGGGGCGGGCTCGTCGCGGGCATCGATCGCGACGGCGGTCGAGTCCTCGCCCTCCGCCGGCATCGTCTGGCGAGCCCGAGCGCGCTGGTTCATGACGGAAAGCGAGATCAGGAGCAGGCCCCCGAGCGCCGCCCCGGCGAGGTAGGTTCTCCGCCGATGGATGCCGTACCGCTCCACGAACCGCGCAACCGGGGATTCCGCTTTCTCCTCCGCGCTCATCGTGCACCTCGCCGCGATTCGCGCCGTACGATCAGCAGGCGGAGCGGGTCGCCGTCCTGGCCCCCCGCAATTAGCAGGACCATGCGGCGCATGACGCGGTCGGTCAGGATGCATCCATCGCGGACGGCGTAGTGGACCAGCTCGTACCCGCCCCGGGCATCCACCTCGTAGAGCACGGCGAGGTCGCTGTGATACGCCTCTGCGGGAAGCCGGATACAGATCTGCTGGCCGTTGTCGTAGACCACGCGCGGCACCCATGGGAAGCGGCGGTCAGGGATGACCTGGTAGTCGAAGTGCAGGTCGGCGAGGTCGCCCGCGGGCATCCCCGGTTCGGCCTCCTCGAGCTCGACCCCACCCGCGTCAGCCTGCGCGGCGGAGGCGGCTGGCCCGGAATGGTGCCTCACCAGCCGGTCGTCGGGATAATAGAACTTCACATGGCGGTGGTATGGCTGGTCGGGGTTCGTGCTTCCGCCCTGGCCGGAGCACGGCGGCGAGTCCAGGGTCACGTGATAGATCCGCCGCGATGTCGTCACGACCAGATTGGTGGTCTGGTCGCAGGCGTCCGGAAGCGCCACCGGCTTGGTCACGACCAGCGGGGTGGAATCCGGTCCCGCCGCGAAGTCCACGACCCACCGCTCGGGGTCGCCGACCACGGAGTCGATGACGCGCTCCCCCGCCTCGAGCTCGATGGTGCAGACCCGGAGCGCGGCGCAGCGGAGGGTCGGCTGCACGTGGCCATAGGGCACCATCGAGTAGGTGCCGGCATGGACCACGCGCGCGCTGCCCGTCCGCTGATACTCCGCGGTGGCTGCCTGCGCGTTCGCGGAGTCCAGCGCCGGGCGCTGGGCGTGGAGCGCGCCGCTGGCGGCGAGCGCGAGGGCGATTGTGAGGATGCGCATCATGGCGTGGGGCTCGCGGAGTCGGGGCGGGGGGCGCGCTCGGCCCGCCATGCCTCGCGGAGGCGCTGGTCGGCGGCGGCGTCCATCGCGCCCCGCGCGTCGCGCAGGTCGATCTTCTCGCCCTCGCCGATCGGTGCCCAGCTGAGGTCGGTGATGTAGATGCTGAACTCGTTCGCGAGGAGCTCCGGCTCATCCTTCGGCGGAATGACCGCCGTGCGCGCGGTGCCCTGCCACGCGCGCACGGTCGCGGTGCCGCCCCGGAGGGGCACCTCGGACTCCTCCCACCCGATCTCCCAGGTATTCGTGCTTCCGGCCATCCGCCGCACCGTGCGGACGTTCACGCGGCGGATCAGATGGCGGGAGATCGCATGCGGGCTGTTCCCCGGCACGGAGAAGTACTCGTCCACGTAGCTTCGCGCCGCGCCGCGCGTGAAGGTGAAGCTCCGGTCGATCAGGGCGTTCTGCGCGACCGGGTCCGTGGTCACCGTCCTCATCGCTTCCACGAACCGGGCGAGATCGCGCCGGATGTGCCGCTCCGCCGGCGGGGGCACCTCCTCGACCCGGCCGATGGCCCGCGTCTGCCCGAGACGGTCGACCTCGACGATGTAGGGGACGATCCGCGACTGCCTGGCGAGGGTTACCGCGCCATGCACCCCGATGGCGGTGACCGCCACCAGGATGAAGACGAGCGCCCGCAGGTACCGGATCCGGTTCTCCAGCTCCTCCACGTGCCGGTCCCGAGCCCACCGGGCCGCGTGGTACGGCGACAGTGGGGCGGCGTTCACGACCGGTTCAGTCCCCGCGTCCACCATCAGGCAGCCTTGCCGGCGACCGCGGCGGCCAGGTTGAGCCGGACATCGGCGATCTTCGAGGCGTACCGGGCCGGGAAGGCCCAGACCAGATAGACGTAGAAGCAGACCGAGATCAGGACGAGCACCACCGTGATCGGGTTCATGTAGACCACCTCGATCGCGAGCCGAACCGGGCGGCCGTCGATCACCACTTCGGGGCGGAGAGTTCGCCGGGTGACGCCCGCGAGCAGGTTGTTCGACCAGAAGTCGGCCATCTTCACCCCGAGCGCGGCGAGCGGCAGGGTCAGGAAGAGGCGCAGGCCGAGCACGAACGCCTGCTTGAGGTAGGCTTCCGTCATCCCCGCGGTGACCCGGAACGAGGCGAAGCCGGCGAAGAAGACGCCGAACCCGATCAGCAGGATCGCCTCGATCTCCACGAGCACGACCTGCAGGGCGATGAACGCGAATCCCGCCTCCAGCACCACCACGCCGACGCCGACCACGAGGACCGCGAAGACGGCCTCCAGGAGCACCGTCGCGGCGAGAATGCGTAGCGCATGAAGGTGCGCGACCAGGACGCCGACTCCGAGGAAGCCCTCCTCCACGGCGCCCTGCTCGATCAGGTTCCTGGAGATCTCCCACCACGCCGTCATCAGTTCCGCGATCGCCTGATTGGCCGCCCGGAGGAGCACGTCGGCGAGCGCGAAGCCTTGCAGCACGAGATCGCCAGGGAGCGCGCCCGGGTCACGGACACCCGCAACGGTTCCGGCGATGTTCCGGAACAGGGCGATCACCTGGTCGGGCCCGAGAAGCGGATTTATAAAGAAAGCCCACACCAGGGCGATGACGCCGAGCTTCCGCACGGCCTCGCCCACCATTCTCTCCATCCCGATCTGGCGCGTCTGCCAGTCGGCCCAGGACAGGTATCCCTCCAGGGTGAGCAGCGCCGCCAGCAGCATCTCCGCCCACGGGCGGAAGAGCTGCGGCCACTCGGACGCCGCCTGGCGGAACTGCTCGACGATTCCGACCACCACACGCTCGTCCGGGCCGGTCTGAGCCGCGAGCAGCGTCGGAAGCAGCACGGCGACGCCGAGGCCCAGAACTTCGACGGCGGACCTCCCCACCATGCGCTTCATCGGGAACTCCACGGAGTGAGAACAGAGGAGGGGAGGGCCGCTTGGGCCCTCCCCTCCTGATACCCCGCCGCCATGGCGCGGGGACGCGCCTGCCGGGTCACTGCTGCTGCACCACCCCGCCAGGCTGCCCGGCACCCGCACCGCCGACCGGGGGATGCGACGGCGTCTCTTCGGCGGGCTCGGTCCGGCCGCCGCCGCCCGTCGCGGGCTGCGTGAAGATCGGCTGGCCACCCGCCTGCGGATTCCACGGGTCGACGGGCGGTGCCGCCTCCTCCGGCACGGTGGGATCCCACTCCCGCGGACCCTGGCCCGCTTCCGTCCCGCTCATCCCTCCCGCGCCCGCCCCTGCCCCGGCGCCGCCTGACGGGGGACCGTACTCCCACCCGATGCCCTGCGCCCGGCGAGCGCCCAGATCGCGCGGGTCACGAGCCTCGCCGCGCACTCCAGGTCCGCCGCGCACGCCGGCACGCCGCCGGATCGCATCCAGGGAGCGGTCGCGGCCGGACAGGTTCTCCCCGTAAGCGCCGACCACCGCCTCCTCCCAGGCCCTCCAGCGTCCGTCCGCCTGGGCGCCGCGTACCGCGTCCTGCATCTGCCGCTGCGCCTCGCGCGCGTTTGCGGCGGCCAGCTGCTGGTTGAGAGACAGGAGCGTGTGCCGCATCAGCAGGTCCTGCTCGGCCGCGAACGTCTGGACCGCCGCCTGCGCCTGCTGCAGCTGCCGCTCCGTGCCCGCGCCCGTGACGCCGCGCCGCAGCGCGTCGAGGGCCTGCTCGGCCACGCCGATCTGCGCGCCCTGCATCTGCGCGCCCATGACGGCCGCGAACGCCAGGTCCCGCACGGAGTTGAGCTGGTCGGCGTGCGGAATCCGCATTCCGTCCGCGACCCGCGGGACGCGAGGAAAATGCTGACGAAACAGGTTTCCGAGCTCCGGGTTTCCGTAGCCCAGCGCGACGCCCTCCCCCATCGTGCGGCCCGTCTCGCGAAACACGCCGCGGAAGTCGGCGAGCCGGAACTGGCTCCAGCCGCGCGACTGGTCACGGAGGTGCCGTGCCTGGTCGTAGGCGTACTCGATCTGCCGGACCTGTCCCCTTGCCTGCTGGTAGAGTTGCCGGTAGCGCGCGACGGCGCTCGCGTAGTTCACGGGGTCGTAGACCACGCTCGGCAGCCCCGGGATGAGCGACGCGCCCACGGGCTGATGGAGCGCCAGAACCAGCCCGGCGGCCAGTGTGGCCGCGGTCAGTCTCCGGCCCACAGAACCTGCGCGTATCCGTGTCATGATTCCCTCCCGTGCGAATGGTCCCTGATCCACGCGGCGGCCTCCGCCGCGCCCGTCTCGCTGAGCCACACCGCGACCCAGCCCGTTCCGAACTCCGCCTCGAGCTCCCTCGCCCGCCGAACCGTGCCTTCCATCCCCATCCCTTCGCGCGGGAAGTACAGCGCCCGCGCCGCGGGACCGAGCGCGAGCTCGAAACGCCGTGCTCCCGACGGATTCTTGAAGTAGTAGTGGCGTTTGCGGGTCGAGCGGGCGATGAGCGAGATCTCCTGCTCGTTCAGCCCGGCGCCCTCGTAGACGCCCCGGTCCCGCTCGCCCGCCGCTTCTGCGTGGGGGATGAAGATGCGGGTCGGGCAGCTGCTCAGGATGGTCGCGGCGCCTGCGAGTTCCCAGAACTGGTGGAGATCCTGGAATGCCAGCGCCAGCACCACGTTCTTCTTGCGGACCTCCACCGCGTACCGCTTGAACCGCCCTCCCAGAAGGGGGTGCGCGAGGGAGTTCTTTGCCTCGTCCACCACCAGGTACGTGGGCCGTCCGTCGAAGCGCCGCTCGAGCCGGTGCAGCACCAGGAGCAGGACCGGCAGCGTGATGACCTCGCTCAGTTCGAGCAGGCCCTCCATCTCGTGCACGATGAAGTCACTTTCCGAGAGGGGGTCGGCGTCGCCGTCCAGAACGCCGCCGTAGGGGCCCGTCGCCGTGTACAGCTCGAGGGCCTGTCCCATCTCGGGATCCGCCGCGCTGATCTGGGTGACGAAGTCCGTCATCGTCCGATGGCGCGGCAGATCGGCGGCAAGCAGCCCCAGCACACGGTTCAGCGCGTCACGCCGGCCGGGGGTCACGTCCAGCTTCTGCAGGCCGAGGAGGACCTCCAGCCAGTCGACCGCCCAGGCCCGCTCCGCCGGCTCGTCGACGCGCGCCAGAGGCTGGAGCGCGAAGCCCGCCGCTCCGGGGGTGAGGTCCAGATGCTCGCCCCCGGCGGCGCGGCACAGCAACTCGAAGCTCCGCCCCCGGTCCAGCACGAACACCTGGGCTCCTCTGTATCGGAACGCCTGCGCCGCGATGTGCTCCAGGAGGATCGACTTGCCCGCGCCGGTGGGGCCGATGACGAGCGTGTGGCCGACGTCCCCGGCGTGAAGGGCCACCCGGAACGGCGTCGCGCCGTCCGTATCGCCCCAGAACAGCGGCGGCGAGTCCGGCGGGTACAGATCACACGGGTTCCGCGCGGGTCCCGCCCACGCGGAGGCAATGGGCAGGATGCAGGAGATGTTGTCCGTGGAGAGCAGAGGCCGCTGAACGTTCGCCTCCCCGTGGCCGGGCAGCGTTCCGACGAACGACTCCATGGCGTGGATCGTTTCCGCCTGGGCGGTGAAGCCCTGGTCGCGCAGCACGCGCGCGATCTCCCGCCCATCCCGCTCCGCCTCCGCTTCATCCGTGCGGTGGAGCACGACGTAGGAGTTGAACTCGCAGTAGCGGACCCGGCCGCCGGAGTTCAGCGCGATCGCCTCGGAGACGCCCTGCGCCAGGGTGCGCGCGTGCTCGTCCTCCTGCATGCGGTCCCACTCGGGGTTGCCCGGATCGTCCTTTCCGCGGGCCATCTGCGCGGCGAAGCTCTGTGCCCCGTGACGCTTCTCGTAGTGGTGTCGCTGCGCTTCGCGGAGGCGCGCCTCCGCCCGCTCGGGGGAAAGCGGCCGGATGCGGCTGCTCCAGCGGTACTCCATCGCCTGCTCGGTGAGCGCGGCCAGGATCGCGGGCCGCACCTTCGCCGGGTACCCCTGGAACCCGACCACGCGGATCTCGGTCGGCCCGAGACGGGGCGCGAAATCGCCCACGAAGGTTTCGTGGCCGAGGATGGCGTCCAGCCCCGCGCCGTGATGCGGGACCAGCACCTCCTGCCTGCGTCCGGTGAGGGAGCGGTAGAGGTGGGCCAGGAGCTCTTCGGAAGCGAGACGGTCCAGGCGGAGAACGCCCTGGAGCCGATCCTCCAGATCGACCAGCGAGCGCTGGTACCGATCCCACTCCCCGCTCCAGTCCATTGCCGCGCCGCCGGTGGCGAACACGCGGGCCAGGCGGTTCTTGCTCCCGCGTGGCGGCCGGTACGCCGCGGTGACGAAGCACTCCGTCTCCCACTTCCCTCCGCCCTCGTAGCTCAGCCGCCGCTCGTGGTCGATCGCGGCCAGGGCCGGACTCGGGAAGGCGCCCGGTGGCGCGTAGCCCGAAGCGGGCCTGCGGTACAGGTCGACGTGGAACGTCCAGTCGTCCGTAAACGGCACCAACGCCTCGCCCACCCGGTCCGCGATGCGGTTCAGCTCCGCGTTCGGGGCGGCGGTGGGGTCCGGCCCCCGGAAGCGGAAGCCCGCGAGGAAGGACCCGTCCTTCTGCAGCACCACGCCGGGATAGGGGAGGCGGCTCCAGTTCAGTTGATCGGCAATGGGCGGATAGGGGCGCGGCCGCGCCGGCCGGGACAGCCCGGCCAGGAACCGCGCGCCCAGCGCACCCGCCGCGAGCGACAGCAGAGAGGCGAGCATCGCCGGCCTTCAAGGATGCGCGCGGGAAGGGCGGCCGGACGGCCCTCCCAGCATCTGGCGGTTGCCGTACAGGACGGGGCGGCGGATGTACGAGATGAACATCGCCACCGCCCAGGGGTTGTCGCGCGACTTCCACGCGACGAACGGGTGAAGGAGCAGGAACACCACGCCCGTGACCACCCAGCTGGACCAGTGCATCCCCGCACCCATCCACGCGCAGACGATCAGTACGAGTTCCACGGACAGGAACCAGCGCGGCACGCCCAGGAAGAGCGGCGGCCGGAGCAGCGCCTGGACGACGGACGACTCCTTCAGGTTCTCCATCAGAGCACCGCCGCCCCGATGCCCAGGAACGAGCCGGAGCTCAGGATGAAGCCGGCGACGCCGAATGCCGCGACGACGGGCCCCAGCTTCTTCATCACGCCTTCATTTCCCCCTCCGATCCCCCACATGATGATCCCGCCCACGATCGCGAGCGTGGAGAGCATCGGAATGACGCCCATCGCCATGCTGTACAGCTCCTGGAGCCAGTTGAAGTGCTGCCTAGCCTGCTGGTTCCGCAGGCTGCTCGCCGCCGCCGAGGAGGGGAGCGAGAGCAGGAGCAGCAGTACCATCCACGCGCGCGCGCGCACGCGAAGCACGCGTTCCGACCGGTTCGTGTTCATCGTTCCGTTCTCCTGAATGGGGCCCCCGCCCGGGGGCGTGTGAGGCGAAACCGGCCCCGGCTGTCGAGGCCGTCCATCAGGGCGAGGTCGGCGACGCGCCCGCCGACCTCGCCTCTCTTCAGCACCACGACGGCGTCTACCGCGCGTGCGATCAGCTTCGCGTACGAGCCCCTGCGTCCGTCGAGCATCAGGAGCTCCATCCTTTCGAGCGCACCCTCGGCGGTGCCGGCGTGCATGGTGGCCGCGCCCCCGTCGTGGCCAGTCGTCCAGAGGTCCGCCGCGTAGTAGGCGGCGCGGTCCCGGAACTCGCCGCACACGATCCGGTCGGGAGACAGGCGCATCGCCTCCCGGTTGATCACCGGCCCCATCGCCTCCCCCGGACGCGTGCGGTAGAGCACCACGTCGGGAGCGGAGCAGCGGATCTCCGGCGTGTCCTCCACGATCAGGAGGCGCTCCGCGGGCCAGCGCCGGGTGATCGCGTCGATCAGGGCTACGAGGAAGGTCGTCTTCCCCGTCGCCGTCCCTCCCGCGATCAGGACGTTCCGCCGGAGGTCGATCGACTCCAGCAGGAGGTCGTAGTCCGCGAACGAGATCGCCCCCCGCTCCAGGTAGCTTTCCAGCGGGAACACCTCACCCGCGTGCTTCCGCAGGTTGAAGCCGGGTCCGGGTGCGCGCGGCGGGATGTAGCCCTGGAGGCGGGCGCCGTGGAAGCGGACGTCGGGCATGGCGCCCTGGAGGGAGGGCCGCTCGGACGTCAGGGTCTCCTTCCGGAAGGCCGCGATGACGCCGAGGAACTTGAGAACCGCCACTTCCCCGAGGATGAGCCCCGTCGCCTGCCGGCCCGCGCCGCCGCGATCCATCCACACCCGGCCGTCCGCGTTTACGTAGAGCTCGCGCACGCCGGGATCGTCCCACAGGGCCATGAACGCCTCCCCGAGGATCCGCTGCGCGCGGATGCTGGCCGATTCGTCGGCCTGAACCCGCAGTGGATCGCGAACCACCCGCCCCCTCCCTCGGAAATCATCTCCTTCCCCGCTTGCTGGATTGTACCCCGGACGCGCCGCCCGGGAACGCGCCGGGTCGCGCTGGGCGGTCAGATCCCGGAGACCGCACCCGGGTGCAATACCCGCGATTCACAAACGTGACGACCCGCGCCATGTGACCCGCCACTTTGCGGTGTTCCGTGCTCCCCAACCGTCCGTAGTACGCGAATCAGGAGAGTGGCGGCAGACGCGTCACCGCTGAGGCGCACGGGTGCGCACGCACCGCTCCCATGCAGCCACCAAGGCTGCAACTGCTCTGATGTACGACGTGGGGGTGCCTCAAAACGTACCCACCTGCGCCTTACGGCAGGTCGAGGACGGACGTGAGATTATTGCATCTCGTCACGGCGGATAAGACGCGCTCCACGATTGCATTCGAGTGTCATAAGTGCATGTTTTACGGCGTTACTCCTGGAAGAATTCCGAAAACTTCCAGCGATTCCGCGCTATTTTGCCCTGCTCCGAGCCGTCTGAGGTGGCATTCCTGACCGGGGGCTCAGCTGAGCGGCACGGAGTCGCCCTTCCGGGCGTAGTTGCGACGCGCCCCTCACGCACTCTTTGTCATTGTAAAAATGATGACGGGAAATCCGCGTATCCTCGATTCGTCCGTGCGCCCGCACGCCGCGATGACCGATGAACAACTCTGGGCCCGGTTCACGACGATCGGCTGCGAGGCGAGTCTCGCGATTCTCCACGACCGCTACTTCGACCCGCTGCATGCCTGGATCCGGCGCTGCGGCGTACGCGATGAGGCGCGCGCCGCGGACCTGTTTCAGGACGTCTGGGTCCGGCTGACGAACAACCGCGACCGGTTCGATCCATCCAAGAAGTGGGGCACCTGGGCGTTCCACATCGCCAAGAACATCGCGAAGAACGAGGGCCGGCGGCTGAAGCGGCGCTTCGTCGCTCCCGAGGCCGACTTCCGATTGAAGGACGACGAGACGGCGCAGGTCCGAAGCGCCGTCTCGACGAGCCTGCCGGAGGAGATGATGCGAGAGCGCCAGCTCGAGGAGAAGCTGGCGTCCGTCGTCGCGGAGCTGACGCCCGAGCAGCGCACGATCTTCACGCTCCGTTTCGTGGAGGGCCGCTCGAACGAGGAAGTGTCCACCCTGCTGGGCATCCCGCTGAGCGCCCTTAAGGCCAAAGCCAAGCGGGTGCGCCTCAAGGTGCTCACCCAGATGGGCGATTTTCTGGATGGGGCGTAGCAAGGTTGCGTGCCCCGGAGCCCCTTTTCAGATTCAGACCGGATCTGGGGCTTTCATGACGAGGCGTGCGCGCCTCGAGCGCCCGACCGGGAAAGAAGGGTCGGGCGCCCGGGGCAGGCATGGTCTCCCTCCCCCACTCCCCTGCCCTCCGGCATCCACCCAGGCCACGGCCCTGGTCACTGACCTCTTCTTTTCCCCGCAGACGCCATGAACGCCCACACCCGCCTGATCACCGGTGTCGTGCTGCTCTGCGCCGCCGTCTCCTGCGGCAGCCCCACCGGCGGACGGCCGCCACCCGAGCCCCCGACGCCGGCCATCACGGAAAGCCTGCTGATCGCGGGCGGAGAAGGCGTGCTCCGAGGGTCACACCTGGAGACGCTCACCGCCGGTATCACCGTGGACGGAGTGCCGGTGTCCCCCTCGGTTCGCTCATCCGGCGAAATCCGTTTCGTGATGCCGCCCGGCCGCGCCTGCGAGGTGGACGGGCGACCCGTCGCCGTGCAGGCGGGCACGCTGTCGCACGTGGGCCAGCTGGAGGTCACCGGCACGGTGGCGCTCGCGGTCGGAGAAAGCAGGGTCCTCGACCGGGAGCAGATGAGAACCCTCTGCCTTCAGCTCCCCGCCGGCAACGAGGCTTTCGTAGTCACCGCCCTGAACCCGAGCACAGAGCCCGCGGCCTCGCCCGACCCGCTCTTCACCGTGCGGAGCTGGACGGGAACGGCGGGGCCGGCCATGGTCCGCGCCGAACCCGTGGGCGCAGGCGCCCGTCAGCTCGCGGTGCACGCACCCCCGGGTGCGCGCGGGCTGCCGACCGCGGTGGAGGCCCCTCAGCGGTACGCCGATAATCCTTCACCCTTCGATCCGCGCTACGCCGCGGCGACGGTCGGCGACACCCTTCCCTGGGTCGACTGGTGGGGGAGCAGCTTCCCGAACTGCGCGGGTGCGAGAGAGCGCATTCCCACGATCAACATCGTCGTCGCGGCCCTCTCACGGTCGGGGAAGACCGTGATCGCGTATGACGCGCGATCACCGCGGGGCGCGGCCTGGAGGGCTCCGGCCGTCGTGGCGCGGCTCGGACGCATGGCGGAGATCATGGAGCGATGGGCCGTCCCGGCGGTTCGGGAAGCGATGCACCGCGGCTATGAGCCGCTGCGCGGCGCGGGCGGCCGATGGTTCCATGTATTCCGGACGGATGTTCCGGGGTGGACGATCGACAACAACGACGCCCCGCAGACCGCCTGCAGGTACTCCTCCGAAGTGCCCTCCACCATCGGGCCGGACGTGCCGCTGGAGTACGACGCACAGGTCGAGTACGTGGCGGCGCTGGCGATCCACGAGTACGCGCACCATGCCGAAACGGTGTACCGGGTGCGTCGCTGGGGGAGCTACACCGCCCCGATGCGGGTCAGCACCGGGTGGGGTGCGGCGGGGGAGTCGTGGGCACAGACGGTTCAGGAAACGGCCGCGCGCCTGGCCAGCAATCAGGTGACCGCCGCACGATATGCAGCGCTGGGTGGCACGGGCAGCAACATCCCGTCCCCGGATTTCTACTTGAACGGGTATGGAGAACATCCGGAGCAGAGCCTGTGGGCCATCACGCCGGGATCCCGCGGGGGATACTACGACCAGGGGACTCGCTTCCTGATGTACCTTCGCGAGCGGTGGGGGGATGCGCCGCTCGGTGCACCCGGAGATCGCTTCTTTGAGCGCGCGCAGGAGCTCCCCCGCTACGACGTCGCATCCATGGCCGGGCTCGTGGGCCTGAGCGCCACGTCGGCACTCGACCAGTGGAGCCTGGCCGAAGCGACCGACGACCTGGTTGATCCCCAGGCCGCGGATGCGCGTGGCTTGCCGCAGCTCAAGACATGGGTGCCGGACAGTCCACGTCCGCTGCCATCCGTGCGCGTCTCCCGATCAGCCCCGATGGTGCGGATGCTGAACGTGGGCCGCGGCAACTATGGAGCAGTTTACATCCTCAGCGAAGAGGGAGAAGCCGGGAAAGGGATCTCGCTCACCTTCGAAAACTTCGGTTCGGTACCCTTTATCGCGAGGCTGACTCGGGTTCACTGAGCAGCACCGCCACAGCGGGACGGGTTCGCCTGCGCAGTGGAGCAAAGGAGGGCAGGAGTGCCAACGTGGCACCCTGCCCTCCTTTCTTTTCTCTCCGACTTTCCAACGCCGCTGCATCCGGTGACGCTCGAATGGGAGCGCTTTCACCCAATGACGTTCGCCGCGGCTCACGGCCTCGGCGCCAGCCGGGCTGCGGCGGCACGGTCCGGGTTTGCCCGAGCCCAGGCCTCCAGCCAACGGGCAAACGCCGGCATTACAGAGTCAGGGGGGAAGCCGTCCCGGCTCATCGCAAGAACGTATTCGTTCATCTTGCGGTTGACCTCTGCATCCGCGATCAAACCTCGATCGTACAAAAGCTCAGAAACTCGGGCAGACGCCTCCGCGGACGCGAGCGCTTGGCCATTCACTACCGTGCCTCGATCGCACGCAGCGAGGGCCAAGCAGCACGTCGTCGCCCAGCGAATTCCCAGCCAAGCCATCCGCGCCCTCATAGGGGGACCGCCACGATGCATTCCTCCGCTTCGCCACGCACCACCCGGTCCAGCGCGTGGCCGCGCTGGCCACGATCATCGACGTACACGAGCGCGACGTCCACGATTTCGCACGTGCGCGGGCGCACCTCCAGCACCGGTTCGCGCGACGTCCGGGTTTCATACGTGCCCGCCGAATACGAAGAAACCGTCGTCTCCCACCACCAGTCGACCACACGCCCGTCCGGGCTCGATCCCGAGCCCGTGTACCGGTACACCCAATCGCCGAGGTCTTCCTTGCTCATCACCACCCGCGGCTCCTCGCGCGGGGGCGACAGGCGCTCGTAGCCCTCGATGCACCCCCATCCCGAGGTGCCGCCCAGGCACTCGCCGCCACGCCACTCGGCTCGTGCATGGTCGAGCGACGCGGTCTGGCTCGTCACCCCCCCGTGTGCGTCTTCCACGAACAGAGTGATCCAGGCCGTGTTCGGGACCCAATGCGGCCCTGTGTCCCAGACGCCGGTCGCGCTCCCCAGATTGACGTTCAGCACCAGGGGGTGGAGATCCAGGCCGGGTGGACGCGGCCAGCCGAGCGCACTCGTCCCATTCGTGTCCAGCACCCGCCAGCGCCCGCTTTCCACCGAGCCGGACGCCTTGTGGCGGTTCGACATGAAATCGTACGCGAGGGTTTGCCCGCCTGAGACGAGCGTGTACGGGAGCGTCTCCACGTTCCCCGCGTAGCTGAACGCCCGCGCGAAGCGGTCGTCAGTCTGCCAGAATTCGACGCGCACCGATGCCCATGCCCGCCGGATCGGAACGTCGCCCTGCGACTGATTCAAAAGAATCTCCCACCGAGCGTTGCCGTGCGCGTCGGGGCACTGGTTGTCCCACGGCGCATCGAAGCAGAAGTCCGACGGATCGTACCACCAGCCGCGATACCGGAACGCCAGCCGGGCACGGGACTCCATGAGGGTCCTGACCTCCTCGCAGGCGGGTCGGCTGCGACGGCCCGCATCGTCCTCAACCACGAGGCAGACCTGAAAAGCACCGCGATAATCCCATGCGCGCCGCGTGGTGGCCGTGCTCAGTTCGTCCGTTGCCACCCCGCTGCCGCCGGGTTCGAACCGCGTGCCCGTCCACCGCTGGTTGATGAGCCCCCAGGACCAAACATATTTCACGATCCGCGCGCCGACCGGGCTGGACGATTGACCTCCATCGAACTCGGCCCATTTCCGCACGTAGACCGGCGACGGAGGCGTCCATCTCGCGATCGGAGCGGCATCCACGACGGTGGCGAGAAATGCTCCTTCCGCATGACGCGCGGGCTCGTGCCGGTCGTACACCCGCACGGTGGTGCGGACATCTCCAGCCCTGTCCCCACGGAGCGTGTGCCGGAATGAAAACGGCTGCCTCGCGCCCACCGTGGCGCATTGCTCAGCCGGCGACACACCCGCCAACTCCGCGCCGGTCACGACCGTGAGGCAGAGATCGCGGGGCGCGTTGCTCTCGTTGGTGACCGGGTACTCGACCGTCCGCTCCTGGCCCGCCATCCAGATCAGGGGCGGCGGGGTCGCCGGGACGACCAGCGTCGGATCGACCAGCACCAGCGCCGCCGCGACCAGGAACCGCTGCTCCGAGGCGAGCGCCGTTCGCGCGGCGTCGTAGGCGCGCACCGAAACCTCGTTGCTCCAGTTGTGCTCGGCGCCCGGAGCCCCGGTGACCAGCTGCCGCACCGTCGCGCTTCCGTACGGCGCAATCGCGATGCACTCCGGCGCCGCGGGAGACGGAGCCACCACCTTCCCCGGTTCGGCCGTCCCCGCGTGCACCGAGGATTCGAAGCAATAGTCGGCCGCGACATTGCTCCGGCTGGTCAGCACCGCCGAACTCGCGGCAACGTCCCCTGGCATGATGGTTTGTCCCGCAAACGCCGAGAGCACAGGCGGGAGAGGCACGACCGCCACGACCGCGCGGAACGCACTCGCGGCGGCGAGCGCCGGGCGTTGTTCGTCCTCCACGCGGAACGCCAGATCCGAAACCGCCGCGCCGGTCGCAAGCGGGGGGACGACGTACGTGAATGCGACATCGCGCGTGGAGAACGCGGGGATCGTCATGCCGGCCGGATCCGCGGGATCCGGCACGGCTCCCGGATTCGCCGACGCCGCGCGAAACGAGAAGACACGCGGGGCGTTCGAGCAGTTCGAGACGCGGTGGACCACCGTTGCGCCGGTCCCCGGCTGCTGCGGCTGCGGCGGCAC
Organism: Longimicrobium terrae; assembly: GCF_014202995.1. Taxonomy (NCBI): domain Bacteria; kingdom Pseudomonadati; phylum Gemmatimonadota; class Longimicrobiia; order Longimicrobiales; family Longimicrobiaceae; genus Longimicrobium; species Longimicrobium terrae. The sequence goes on along the minus strand of NZ_JACHIA010000004.1, from coordinate 263,529 downwards.
CCCGATCGGGCCGGCCACCGTGGGCGCGCAGAGCGCCAGCGCCGTCGTGGTCACGAACGTCTGCGTGGTCGCTTGCCCCGGCGCCGCCGCGTCCGCCGCACGAAGGGCGGGGCGGCTTTCCGCCTGGTACAGGGACGCGCCGCGCACTCGGTACGTGACCTCGGCCGCCCGCCGCTCGAACGGCTGCAGGCGGACGATGCCGACCCCTGTGGCGGAGACCACCTCGACGTCTCCGGCGGGCAGAGCCTCCACCTGGATCTCGCGCTCGCAGTTGCTGGCGTTGGTCACCTGCCAGGTTGCGGTGAAAGACGTACCCGGCCCGTCCGAGCGAGAGCCTGGGGGAGCAACCACGGGCGCGGCCAGAACGGTCGCGGCGCGTACCTCTCCCGATCCGCTTGCCGCGAGCGCGGGTGCGCCCGCGTCCTCCGCCCGCAGGCTCACCCCATGGATGCTCTGGCAGGTGGTGCGCGGCGCAAGGCGGTAGGTCACCGGAAAGCTCGCCGTCGCGCCGCGGGCAATCGTCCGGGAAACGGACCCGGCCGGGGTCACCGCGGCGAGATCCGGGGACACCGACCCGGCCGTGAGGCGGATCTCCCGGGGTGCGTTGCTCCGGTTCGCGATCTGCCACACGATGGTGAACTCCGCCCCAGGCACCTCTGTCCGCCCGGGGACGCCGCTCACCACCGGCGGTTCGAGAGCCAGGCGGGCGGTGACGTGGAACGGCGTGCTCGTCTCGGCGTAGGCGGGGGCGTCACGGTCGGCCACGACCACCCGCGCATCCCACGCGCTGCCACCCTCCGCCCCGGGATCCAGCCGGTACGTCACGGGCATCATCCGCTCCTGCCCGGCCTCGACCGTGACATCGGCCAGCGGGGCCGCGAGCGAGAGCGCGGAGCCGGGCAGGAGCTCGCTCCGCAGTCGGAGCACGCGCGCGGCGTTGCTCGCGTTGGTCACCCGGTACAGAACCGTGAACGTTTCCCCCGCGTCTCGAATCTCCGGGGCTGGCGCTGCGATCCGAGGCCGCGCCAGGGCGAGGGCGGCGCGCACCCGTACCCGGCCCGAGGCGGCGTACCCGCGGTCCCCCGTGTCCGCGGCGCGGAGCTCCACCTCGGTCGCCTGGTCGGCGAGTGCGCCGGGCGCGACCGACACGGTGACCGGAATCCCGGCCTGCTCGGCCGGCTCCAGCCGCGCATCGGCGGGGCGCGCCGGCTCGGGGACCAGCCCGGCGTTCGCGCTCGACACGCCGAACGTGAAGGACCGCGCTTCGGCGCTCCGGTTGGTCAGCGGAAACACGACCACCCGGCTCGCGCCCGGCTCCACGGTCGCTTCCGCCACGTCGCCCACCGCTGGCGGCAGCAGGGTGGGGCGGTGTGCCTGCGGATCCTCCGGCGGACGCACCACCGTGACGGTGTCGCCCCCCGGGGGCGTGATGATGATCCCCGGAGGCCGGGCGAGAGCCGGGTCGTCCTCGCTCCCGCGGCAGACCTTCCGGTTGCGCGCCCGTCCGGTGACGGGCGAGAAATCGATGGCGCACGCGTAGCCCGTCCGCGCGTGCCGGAGGCGGAGGAAGAAGCGGTCATCCACCACGACGACGTCGCTCACCTCCACCTCGGCGCTCCACTCGAAGGCCGTCCCCATCAGGGCCGGGTGGGCCGCGAAGTGCCCCGCCTCGTGCCGGACGGCCATCTGCGCCTGCGCGTACCCATCCAGATCGCCCCGAACGACGCGCTCCGCGGCCCGCCACTTCAGGTGCAGTCTGCTGCCCGCCACCGCCCCGCCAAGCAGGCCGATCACGACGACGACCACCATGAGTTCGACGCCGGTGAACCCCCGGCGATCCTGGTTCGTTCGGTTCACGCCGCCCTCCTCTGGCGCGTTTGTGTCTACCGCGACGGGCGCGCGCCACCCGGGGGCAGGAGGCCCAGCGCGGCGTCCGGCTCGAACAGCAGCGCTGGATCGCGCCGTCTGCCGTGGACGAAGATTTCGTAGTGGAGATGCGGCCCCGTCGAGAGGCCGGTCGACCCGACCCGCCCGATGGGCTGGCCGCGCTTCACCGCCTCGCCTTTCCGCACCATCACGGCGGAAAGATGGGCGTACCGCGTGATGTACTCGCCGCCCCGGTGCGACACGTCCGCCACCAGCCCGTAGCTCGGGTTCGTGGCGACGCCAAGTACCCGCCCGTCCCCCCCCGCCACGACCGGAGTTCCGAGGGGGGCCGCGATGTCGACGCCCCAGTGAGGACGGACACGCCGGAGGATGGGGTGGACCCGCCGCGAGGTGTAGCTGCTGGTGAGGCGGCCCTGGACCGGGATGCCCGTCGGAATAGAGGCGAGCATCCGGCTCGCGTGCTCGGCGGCACGAAGCTCCGCCTGCCGCAGAGCCTGGTAGCGGGCGCGAAACGCCGGAGACCCGTCATCCCGCTCCCCAACGCCGCCGGAGCCGCTCTCCGGCATCCCCGCGGCTCTGTGTGGAGCGACCCCGGGCGGCGCGTCCCAGGCCACTCCGGTCGCGACACCACTGGCGAACACCGCCGCCGCGACGACCAAGCGGGCGATCGCGACAGGGGCGCGTGCCGGAACTGCGGAGAGGATGTGGGCCGCACGCCCTCTCATCCACCTGCCACCCTCCAGGGGCCGCGCCGCGATCCGCACGCGCGGGGTGATCATGGGACCGGCAGAGGCGTGCCGTTGATCGACACCCGGACCGAATCCCCTCCGATCCGAAGCCAGCGCGTCATCGCCGCCTCCTCGCGCCGGGTAGCGGCACGGGGCGCGGGTGCGCCCGTGCCTCCCGCGCGCGGCGGCGCCGGAGCCGCGGCGTAGGCGCCGCCGGGGTGCACTCGCGGGGCTGAATCCTCCTCGCCCCAGCGGACGAGGACCGTGGGACCCCGGGCCCCTAGATGGTACGAGAGAGGGAGCGCCTGCTCGCCGCCGCGCTCCCAGCGCGCGCTGTCGGTCACCTGGAAGTGCCGGTCGGGACGGAGCGCGATGCGCGACGTGAAGACCTGGTCTCGCATCCGCTCGACCAGCCACGATCCGGCTTCGACGGAAAGGTCAGCGAGGGGGAGGAGAACGGCCCCGCCGTCAGCGAGTGTCCGATCCTCCTGGCCCGCGAAGACCGTCACCGGGAGCCAGCCAAGCCGGACCCTCGCCAGGGTTGAGACCGTGCGCGGGTATCCCGCCGGGAAGAAGCGCTCCGTCGGGCCCACGCCAAGCGACGCGAGCGTCTGCTCCAGGGGAATCCGCATGTCGGGGAGCACGGCGCCCGCCGCGGGCAGGACATGCACGGGCCCGGTCCGCACGCGCCGGCCGGCGGACGCGACCTCGAACCCGTCCGGGATCGTGAACGCGGGCACGGCGTGCGGCGCCTCGAGCACGACCCACACGAGGTCCAGCGTGCCATCGTCGTCCGGAGATCCGGGAATCCCGTCGGCCCCATTGTTGTCGAACGCGCCGAGGTCGGTCTCCCGCCCCCACGATTCCAGCGCCCGCCGGATGAGGGCCGTGATCTCCGCGGTCGTCGGCTGGCGCTCGTCGAAGGCGGCGGCAGGGTTCACCAGCGGGGGGAGGACATGGCTCTCCAGCCGGAACGCGCCTCCGCTCTCCCGCAGCAGCGCGTCCCCGAGCGTGCCGACGACACCCGGACCGCCGAAGTAGCCGCCGGAAAGCACCTCCTCGGTGAGCGACGGAACCCGCGTCCCGAGCCCGAGCGGCACCACGACCGCGCGATAGGCGCCGATCCCGGCCAGGCGCGCCCCCGGGAGCGGTGCCCTGCCACCCTGGCCCGTCAGGCCGGCGGGAAGCCCGGCGAGTGCCCCGGACGCCGGAGTCGCGGAGGACCACCGGTTGGAGGCGCGGGGCACCCCGCCGTTGTCGGGGCCCAATGGACCGGGCCGGAGGAACGGCCCGTCGTCGCGTGCACCCCCGCACGCGCACGCGACGACGGCCAGCAGAGCGGTGATCGTGAGAGTCGAAACGCCACGGGGCATGGGACCGGGAGGCAGGGGTGAGCGGCCACGCGCGCGGCCAGCGGGGTATCACGGAAGACGTGGAGCCGGCCCGACGAGCCCGGTCCGCCGTGTCCTGTTCTACCCCGCCCACACTCCCCGGGGACGGTGATCGCCATGACGAACGCGCTTCACATTCTGCTGGGCGCCGCTGCCGAGCGCGGCGCCAGCGACCTTCATCTCTCGCCCGGAGAGATGCCCTGGCTGCGGATCCAGGGAGAGATGACCCCTCTGCCGCTGGAGACCGGACCGCTCGCTGGCGACGAGATCGAACGGATGCTGCACGCCGTGATGGCGCCCGAGGACCTGGGCCGGTGGAACGGCGCCGAAAGGAGGAGTGTGAACTTCGCCTACGCCGCGCCGGAGATCGGCCGCTTCCGCGTCAGCCTCGCCTCTTCTCTCGCCGGCAGCGCCGCCGTGATCCGCCGAATTCCGCCCGAGGTCCCCAGCACGGAAGCGCTGGGGCTGCCCGCGGCCGCGACCGATCTCGCGGATGCGCCCGCGGGCCTGGTCTTCGTGACCGGCGCGTCCGGCGCGGGAAAGAGCACAACGCTGGCGGCCCTCGTTGACCGGATCAACCAGACCCGAAACGGGCACATCCTCACGATCGAGGATCCCGTCGAATACGTGCACACCGCGAAGCGCTGCCGCATCACGCAGCGCGAGGTCGGCATTCACACGGCATCCTTCACCAACGCGCTGGAAGACGCGCTTCGTCAGGATCCCGACGTCATCGTTGTGGGTGAGGTGCGCACCGCCGAGCAGCTGCAGCTGATCCTGCAGGCCGCGGAGACGGGACACCTCGTGATGGGCTCGCTGCACACCATTACCGCGGTGAACGCGATTTCCCGGATGGTGGGGATGGTGGAGACGGCCCGGCAGGGCCAGGTGAGGGCGCAGATCGCGGAGTCGCTTCGAGGCATCATCACGCAGCGCCTCGTACCCGCGGTGGACGGGCAGCGGGTCGCCGCGCTGGAGATTCTGGTCAACTCCGCGGCGGTCGCGGCCAACATCGAGGCGGGGAACACGGTCGAGATCCGCTCCGCGATCGAATCGGGGCGGGCGGGGATGCGCACCTTGGAGCAGTCACTTGCCGGGCTCGTGATCTCAGACCAGCTGAGCTACGCAACTGCGAGAGAGCATGCGAACGATCCGAAAGCGCTGGACCGGCACCTATGGGCAAATACACGCGAGCCGATCTAACGTTGACCGGTTTGAAGTTGGACGTCTACTACGAGTTCCACGCGCGGAAGAGGGCACGGCAGCATCGTCGAATCTCACTCCCGGCCAGGACTTTCAACTTGGCTAGCCCAATGACGTTACACCTGCGCCAAGAACAAGCCTCTATGGAGCGCCGAACTCCACGTGGCCGGGCGAGGAACCAGTAGGGTTCATAACAGAAGAGCCTCTTTGAAAGCAGAACAGCGCGCGCGCCTCTACTAGGGATCGCATGCCACGGCAAAGCCGTGGCGTTCATCACCCTGACGCTCGGGATTGGGATCCTCGGTGCCCATATAGCTGATGAAACACTGCCCTCGGGAATGAGTGAGTTGCAGCCGTGCACCCGCCCGTAGACGATGCTCACGATCATCGAGGGCAACCAGGATGGACGTTTGATCAATGTTTATCCCCCATCCCCAATGCCGAACTCCGAAAAAGTGCTGTCCGTCACCTATCCTGACAGTCTGCCCAGTGCGCAGCTGTAGGTCTGGCTTTGCTAGAGGACCTTGCCCCGCCATGCGGATCTCACCCCCATCGCAGAGAACAGTGAACCCGTGGTGCTCATCACCTTCGATTCGAATATCGGGGTCTTCTGTTCGCACGTAGCTGATGAAACACTTTCCAGCGCCACCAGGCACCTCGAGGCGATCCCCCGCCCAGAGCTTGTGTCGCTCGCCGTTGAGCGAAACATCAATGGAAGTTCGCCAGACGTTGATACCTACTCCCCAGTTGAGAACACCAAAGAAAGTGCGTCCATCGGTCAGACTTGTCGTCTGTGCCACACGCAGCCAGAAGTCCGGCTCCCAAGAAGAATTCTGGCGCCGAGAAGGGGGAGGCCAACGTGTAGCACCGCGTGGTCGACACACCAGCGAGAATCGGTGTAGCTCGTCTTCCTCCACGTCGGGATCTGGATCAGCGGTGCTCAGGAACCGGACGCGGCACGCTCCTCCAGAATGAGTGAACTCGAAAGACTCGCCCGGCTCCAGTGATCCCTCCTCTCCGTTAAGCCGCGCGGAGAGGTGCCTTCCACCGGCGTGCCAGACACCGAAAAAGGTCTGGAGGTCTCCCACGGGGGTAGTCTCACCCGTCCGCAGCACAAACTCACCGTCTACGGGTGCCCGTCGTGCTGCTGGCTGGGCGCTCACTTGATTGCGCGAAACGGGAGATGTCGGCACCACCCAGCGATGGCGACCACCCGGCGAACTGGTCGACATTGCAAAGTCGCGATCGAAGATCGGGGAGGCGACCGGATCCTGAACCTGGTTGAAGAGAACACGTGAATGCCGGCTCACGTTGCTTTGTAGAAAATCTCGCAACTCGTAGGCACGAACAATCCCATCCTTTTCGGGGCTGTTGGGCGAGAACCCATCAGCCTCGCCGCCGAGCCCCCGGAGCAGGTAATGCGTGAAGAGGCCATGGCCAAGCAATGGGTGCTCGTAGGAGAGTTGCCGGGCCTGTGCTGAAAAGAATCCCATTACGAGACGCTGTTCGTTCGCGTTCATCAGCGCAGATTCCCGCGTCCACACGGTGGTTAGCGCTTGGTTGATATCCTCGCCCCCGCGAGCAGCTACCCCCTCAGGGTCCATAACTGCCCCGGAATTGCACGCATCTACAAAAACAACGACACGGCTGGCTCGCCCATAGAGCTCCGCGACTTGGCGGAGAAAGCCTGCGGCGGTAATCCCGTTCACCACCGGCAGCTTCTCGTCGCCGTCATACGGCATCAGGTAAGCCACTCCGTCGGATCCCACTACACTGTGTCCGGCAAAAAACACGTAGACGATGTCGCGATCGCCCACATTAGGCGCAATACCATTTAGCGCACGATAGATAGCTCCCCTCGTGGCCTCCTCGTTGGTCAGGAGAGTCACATCGAAGCCCCCGCCTTGCGGCGTACGGAGAAACCCCGCAAACGCCTCGGCGTCGTCGTCCGGAAACTGCAGCCCAGGCCGTACATTGGGATACCCGCTGACTCCAATGACAACGGCGTGCGCGCGCAGGGTAGCCCGTTGCGCGCCGGCTTGGTCGCCTATCAAAAGAGCGCTCAGTAGCAGGGCACCGGCGATAAAATGGGTCCAACGCATGTCTACTCCGTTGATTCTGGTCGTGCAAAAAAGAACGCAATCGCTGGGGCAACAACGGGAGATCCGTATGCGGAGACAAGCTCGACAAAGGGCACCGCATCTTCGACGTTTTGTATAGCCAATGCAATCGATACGATAGAGCCAAGTATGAGGAGGTTGAACCCTGCTGACAGCCCGCTTGCGACCCACAGTGCCGAACGCCGCGAAGAATTGCCCGTGAGTCTGCGATTACTGAATGTGAACGCTATTATAGTGGTCAGATAGACTAAGTAGGTCTGGCTCAGTTCGGCAGCGAGCATCATGAAGCCCTCTCGTCCGATCCAGTTCCCCCACCACAGAAGAAGCGAAAGAAAGACGGAACCGACAAACGAGGAGAACCAAAGGCCGGCGAGCACACGTCGGCCAAGCTGACTTCCAGCCATTGTCGGCGTAGCAGCGCCACTCGAGGGCCGCAGCATTCCGGAGTCAGTCATTGCGAATTCGGTCTATGAGATAGACCGCAGCACGGGGGTGCAGTTCGGAATCGTCAGGTTCCGGATACCACGTCGACTCGCCTGCGCGTTGAAACTGCACAAAGCTACTGATTGAGCAGTTGACGCGGCCATCGCGCAGGGTGGGAGCGATACGGACCCGGAAATAGACTCTCCTAAGGCGGACCCGGCGCTCCGGCGAAGGAGCAATCACCCTTGAAGACCCGTTTCGGGTTTCCAAGATGATCTCGTCCAAGTCTCCACGTCGCTCGACGGGTTCAATCCAAAGCGAATCCTGGAAGACTGTGTAGATGCGCTCACGTACATGATTCACAGAACGAGAGACAGTCCCGCAACGGCGGGTATACGGAAACGTCATCTCCGAAACGTCTGGCCCGTCACCCCGGGCACCATTCACCCGCACGGTAGACGAGCGCACTTCCGCATGACCGTCGAACTCGGCGGAAAGTACATAGGTGACTTCAAACTCACTCGGAACCACACGTGCCAACCCGGAGCGCGACGCCCTCCCTACGCCTGTGATGAAGACGCTGGAAGCACCGGGTGCACTCCACGAAATCGTGACGGTATCGCCAATCGAAATTTCAGCCGGGTGCACGTTGAATCGTATGCTATCCTGCCCCGTCGACATTATCGCAAGCGCGGACAGCACAAGAACGGAAGCAGAAGGCACGGTACTGGCTCCTAGCCCAGGAATCGTGGAGGAGTCGCCACCGTTCGAACGATGGGCAACCAAGAAACCTTACAACTCACCACAGAGTGGCGCAAGTTGTACTTGGTAACGGCTGCGGGGAATCTTGCCGAGCGCCGCGGCGCACGCTCGTGTACTCGCCAAAACTTCGCCACCAGAGCGAGTGAAGCGGGTGCATAGAGTGAGCATTCACCGCAATCGTGACAGGCCTCTCACGGCTACACAACAACGCTCACCGGGCCCGGATCCGTCGTGCCCGTGCGCTATGACCGGCACGCTCCTGCATCTCTGCGATACGTTCCAACTCCGCGGGCGTACGGGCTGAAGTGACCGCGTAGAGATACGCGTCGGCCGCGTGATTGGTCTTGCCAATACGGCCCAATCGGTCCCCCGCTGACAAAGCCCAGCATCCGCCCTCTTGGTCGCGGGTAGCCGCCGTCGCCAGCGCATCGACGGCGGCGGCCGTGTCGGCCCGTGCGATGTAAGCGGAACTGCGGACTAGCCATGCCCGTGCCGTAGCGTCCTCACCCAAGGGCTCCAGCACATGAAGCGCGAGGTCGGCGTTGCCGGCCGCCAGCGCGCGTTCCGCACGATGGATGGGGTCCCCGCGGACGGCATCGAGGAGCGCAACATGCGACCAATCGAAGCGAGCCGCGCCGGTGAGGAGAAGCGCCCCCGCGGCGGCCGCCGTCACGAACCAGGTACTTGGCCGGGCTCGCGCGCGCACCGGGGCCGCGGCATCGCCGACGCCACTCTGCCAGGATCCAGCCTGCGACGAGGCCGCCGGCACCGCGGGAGAACGGGGCTCCCAGGTGATCCGGCGCAGGGGAGCGGCACCGCCGCCGGTTCCCGCGATCCGCACGACCAGAGCCTGTGCGGGGTCCTCGTGCGCGGGCGGAGCCATTCGGTCACCGTTGGGCGACGTGGCGGGCGGGGCGAGGTCGGCGGCGGCCAGGAGAACCCGCTCCTTCTGCTCGTCGGGCGCAAAGTCCAGCGCAAGGCCCAGGCACTCGAGCATGCGTGCCGTATCCCCTTCCCGCGCCGCGGTCTGCGCGTCGGAAAGGAAGAAGCGGTAGAGCGGGGCCGCGACGTCCCTCACAGCGCAAGCAGGGTCTGGAGCCGGCGCTTCGCCTCGACCAGGTCCGGCGCGAGCTGCAGGGCGGAAGCATAGTAAGGAACCGCGCCCCCCGGATCGCCCTTCTCCTCGCTGATCTTGCCCAGCCAGTAGAAGAGGGGCGCGTAGGCGGGGTCCGCCAGCTTGCGTCCCAGGGGAACGGCCTCCTTCAGGTACGCCTCCGCCTGCGGAAGACGACCCAGCTCGAACAGGGACCGGGCGAGAAGCTCGAGCGCACCGATCCGCTCGGGATTGTCGATCGAGGCGACCGGGAGGAGCAGGTGCGCCGCTTCCTCGAACTGCTCCTGCCCGAAGAACTCGACCCCCATGTCGTACGAGTGCTGGAGTTCGGCGGGCGAGGTGCGCCGGGCCTGCTCCTGCGCGTACCGGCGCAGCAGCTCCCGGCCGCTGGCCCCCGGATGCTCCGCGATCACGCGGTGGATCTCGTCCGTTCCCCGCAGGGCGAGCTCGGTCCCCGCGAGAAGCGGAAGCCCTTCCCCGTCGTCCTCGTCCTCTTCGAGCAGCGCCTGCACCCGCTCACCCGCGATCGGGGAGCGGAGCTCGTCGGCGGTATAGAGCGCCGGCTCTCCATAGAAGAGCGCGGCGGACTCCGCGTCCGGAGTGCCGGGATCATCAAGATCGTCGTCCTCCTCGTCCGCACCGATCGCATCCAGCAGGCGCCGGACGGACGATGCCGGCCGGGGGTCCTCCGGCTTCGGCGAGGGGGGCACTCTCCGGGCGAACGCCGCCTCGGCCCGTTCCAGCAGTGCATTCTCCCAGACGGCGTCCGCGCGGTGGCGCACCCACACCATCCGGATCCGCTGGCGCGCCTCCCCGATCGGCATCCGGGACGCCAGTTGGTCGACCGCCGCCTCGGCGCGGGCGGCGTCTCCCTCGATCACCGCGATCTCCAGCTTCAGGTCCCACGCCTCGGCGGCGTCCGGCTCCCGCAGGGAAGAACGTACAAGGACGCTCTCCACCAGGCTCGTGGCCCGGGGGAGATCGCCGCCCGCCGCGGCGGCACGGGCCTCGAGGAGGAGGACGTCGGCCTGGGTTTCGGCCCAGACCGCGTCCGCGTGCGGATCATCTTCGGGGGGATTCGGGACGGACACTCCCATGATCAGCTCTCCGAGCCGGGAAAGGGTGCTCACCTGCCTTCAGCCTCCAAGTTACACGACCAGTCGGAGAGCGACAGATCGAACGCGACGCCGTACCCGCCACGGGAGCTGCGCCGCAGTCCCGCGGTCCACCGCCGGTCGCAGCGGCCGCCGGAAACCGCGGCGGAGACGACGTTGCCCGAGCCGCCCCAGCCGTACGATGCGCGAAATCGTCCCGCGGGGTTCTGCCACGCCAACGTCCGGCCGGGCTCCCCTCGCGCGACCTCCAGCCCTCCGGTGCGGAGCGTCTCGCTCACCGCGGCGGCGAGCGTGCCCCATCCCGCCCGCCAGGAGGCCCCCGCCCGGATCACGGAGGGATAGCGGGTTTCTTCCCAGAGATCCCGGGCGGCGGCGAGCCGCTCCGGGTCAGGGTCGTCAGAGCGGATCTCCGGGCTGAGCGTCTCCCGGAACCGGACCCCGCCCCCGGCCGCGTCCACCACGTCTACCTGCCGCGCCCGCGGCGCGCTTCCCGGCCGGAACGTGGCCGTGTACACATTGGACGCCGAAACGGCGTACCAGAGATTTCCCGTGGCCAGCCCGGCTACTCCAATGTCCACGCCGAGGCCGCTCGCCTGGCCGAGTGCCGTCTCGCGGTACACAGCGCCGGCCGGGAGATCGGCCAGGAACGAGCCGCGCGCGTACTGGTGGACCCACCATCCCTTCGCCGCGGCACCTGTCCACACCCGGCCGAGGACCGGCAGCTCACCCAGGTACGCACCCCGACCGACCGCGAGGACACTCGTGAGCGATCGCGCGGCGCGTCCGTCCTCCTGGGCGTCGGCGTCCGTGCCCGGGATTCCCAGTTCCCCACCGAGCGCGGCGGGAGCCCGCACGTCGCTCGCGAACCGGGTGTCCAGCGTGAGGGCGAGGCCGCGGCTCTGGACCGCGACCCATCGCAGCTGGAGCTCCGCGTCCGGCGACGCGCCCGGAAGCACTCCCGCGAACTCGAACCGGCGATCCTCGACCCGGCCGCTCAGCAGCCCGAGCCGGGCCGCGCCCTTCAGGCCGTCCCCGCCGGGAATCAGGCGTGCGTCCAGCGCGGCCAGCGACGTGGTGCGCAGCGGACCGTCGTAGACGCCGAGCAGCGCCGGGTTCCAGGCCAGGGCGTCCGCCCGGCGCGCTTCCGTGACCGCGGCCCCGCCCAGCCCGGCGGCCGTGCCGAGCGACGCGGGGGCCTGCGCGGCCCCGGCGTGGGACGTGATGAGGAAGGCGAGCACCAGGAATGACAGGATGCGCATGGCCGTCGTACGGGTCGGAGGGGAAACGAGGCAGGCGGATCCCCACGTCCCTTGGGCCAGGGTTCCGAGTACGTGATACCCCGCCCGCCCCATCCGGGGACGGCGGCCGCGACAATCAGCCTGCGCCGCGCGACACGCGGCGGATCCTTCCCCCCGCCTCCACCGCCACCCAGATCACCTCCCCGTCCCATGACCCGAGCAGGCGCACCGAGGTGCCGTCCGGCGCGGCGGTCGCCGATCGCAGCGTGGCTTGTCCTCCTTCCAGACGTGCGGCGACGACCCGGCTCCGCGCGGTGGCCCACACCTCGGCACCGCGGACCACCACCCGGTCCGGACGTTCACCCGGGAAGAGCGACTCCAGCATGGCGACCTCCGCCGGCCGGGCGGCACGGGCGGCGATCCACCGGGAAGAGGCGGCCGCGCAGTGCTGGCGGGGAACCACGAGTGCGACGTCCCAGGCGGGCGAACCCGCGGCCTCCCCGATTCCCCGGAGGACGCCGAGCCCGGGGGCGACCTGCTCATACACGAGCCGGACGCCGTGCCTGCAGTCGCCCGGGGATACCCACTCCCCGACCAGCGAGGCGCGGCTCGCTGGGGCGTCCCAGGCGCTGTAGAACGACACCCGCCCCGCCCCGCGCCGGGTGGCGACCAGCGGCTGGCGGAGCGCGGCGTCGCGGGTGAGGCCCTGCGCCGGAGGAAGCGCCACCCGTGCCGGCTCAGGCCGCGGAGGAGGCGCGGCGAGGGCTGGGGCCGCAGCGGGGCTGTCGGTCGCGGGAGGCGCGGCGGCCCAGTCAGAGCCATCCTCGTTCTCCGGGGCGGCGGGCAGCGTGTCGGCCGGCCCACCGACCAGCGGGGCGTACCCGCCTCCGTCTGCACCCCAGGCGGTCGTGTCCGCGGCAACGGGAACGGCAGACCCGCCTGCGGGGGACACTTGGGCCGGGGCCGGCACGGCCCCAATGTTCGGCACCTGCACCGTGGCAACGCTGTCGGGCGGCGGAGCCGCCGTGCGCGTCCGCTCCGGCCCCAGGCGGGTCCCCAGGACGATGCCGAGCCCGACCGCGGCGGGAAGCGCCCAGGCCCACGGCGGCGGCCTCACCCCGCGGCTCCGGCGATCGCGGCTCCCACCCGCGAGCGCGCTTCGGCGAGCGCCGCGAAGACGTCCGTGTCGCATGCCGTTCCCACTCGCGCGCGAACCGCCCGGGCCGCGACCTCCGCCTGCAGGCGCGTCATCCCTCGGAATGCGCCGTACACCCGGTCGGCGTCCAACGGCTCCCGGCCTCCGCCGGCGTCCGCGGCCGCCCGGAGATGGCGGATGGCGTTCTCGTAGCGCAGTGCCGGGGTGTCGGGCACGCCGACCGCCGGGCCGAGCGCGGCCACCCCGCCCCACGCGGGCCGGCTGCGGGGATCCAGGTCGAGCTCCACCAGCAGCGTGGCTCCCCGGACTCCGAGCTGGACCACGAGGCCGAGCAGAATCTCCGCGGCTGCGGGACGCTCCAGCTCGCTCGCCAGGCCCCGGACGGAGAACAGGGCTCCATCCAAGGGATGCCGATCGGCCGCCGCCCTTCTGCCGCCGCCCAGCTGCTCGCCAAGGCGGATCAGCTCATCCAGCACGTCCACGCCCGCCTCGGCGCTTTCCGGCCCCGGAAGACCCAGGCCGAAGGAGTATCCGTACGCGGTCCAGCGGGCGGTGCGGGTCCACCGGGCGACCACCCGCTCGGCGGCAGAACCGCTCATGGCGAGGTCCGCGGAGGCGTCCAGCAGGGCTTCGATGGCGCGGACCGCCCAGAGCGCGTCGGGCTCGACAACGAACACGAGCGGCACGGCCAGTCCGACCGCCTCCTCCAGCGTCAACGGCACGGTCCCGGCCGCCTGCCCGGCGCCACGCGGCGGAGGCGCACTCATCGTGCGGCTCCGCCCACGCGGAGCGGGTCGCTGCTGTGGACCCATTCCGGAAGCACGTCGCCGGGTGCCGAAAGCTCGACGACGATGTCCCGGAACCGGCGTGCGGCGTGGGTCTCCCCCGCGCGCGCGGCCAGCTCGTACAGCACCCCGGCACGCCGGGGGGTCCGCGTCCAGTCCTCCCCCTGGCTCTCGATCCAGCGCTCGACCACGCCCCACGCGTACTCCGCCTGCGCACCGTGCGCCCGAACGTCCAGCAGGAGCGCGGCGAGGGTGGCATCGACATGGCGGCTCCAGCGGTCTCCGGCGAGGTCGTCGGAAAGCCGCCCGGCCGCGTGGCGGAGCCGGCCGGCCGCCTCCCGCGGATCGTGCTCCACCGACAGGTATCCGAACAGCAGCTCCTCCTCGACGCTCCACGCGCTCGCGCGCTCCGCCGCCCTCAGCAGCTCGTGGGCAAAGCGAGGCTGGCCCCAGGCGAGCAGTTCCTCCGCGACCCGGCTCGGCCGCACCTCTGAAGCGGGCAGCGGAACCTGACCGGGTGGCACCCGCTGGTGGCGGACCTCGTCCAGCGTACGGCGGATGTCGAGGTCCACGGTGTCCACCAGCACGTCCGCCGCCCAGGCGCCGGGCGGGCGGGGCGGGTCGCTGGAGACGAACAGGGCGCGGATGCCGGCCCACAGGCTCATCGCCCGAATGCGGGCGAGCACCGTGCCTGGGGCCTGATCCTCGGCGTCGCCCAGCCGCCACGCGCCCCCGACCCGCCCCTCCGCTCCGTCGAGCGCGATCCAGCCGAACCTCTCGTGCGTGAACACGAGCAGGAAGCCCGCTCGCTCCCACGACGCGGCCGCGCGGACGATGTGACTCAGGTCGCGACCGTCCGCGTCGACCAGGGAGATGAGCTCGCGCTCGGGTCCCCGCGTGGGCGCCCCGGTGAGCATGTCCCTGGCGGCGGGCCACGACGCCTGCCGCACCGCGTCGGGGACCGCCTCGCGGGAGGTTCGGACGACGTCACCCGCCCCGATCTGCCGGGCCGCCGCGATCTCCGCCGTGACGGCGGGCGCACCCACCAGGACGAGAGACGCGCCCGCCGCACGGGCACGCGCGGCGAGTCCAGAGACCGCGTCCACGTCGGTGTCGTCCAGGTGCGCCACCAGCCCCGGGCGCGGCCCCGCCGGAATCGGCGCTCCCTCCATCCCTCCCCGCCCCGCCTTCCAGACCGCACCCACCGTGTAGCCGAGCACGCGCAGCCGGACCGCGGCTTCGGCGGCGACCACCGGCGCCCGGTCCCCGTCGGCTTCCATCACCATGACCCACGCACCCTCCATCGCAGCCCGCGCCGCGAGCGCCGAGGCCATCGCTGAGGCGCGGGAGGGGGGAGCGGGGAGCTGGCGTGTGTCGTAGATCAGCCCCGCTTCATCGAGCCGGGCGAGGAACGCGGCCGGCAGCCGGTCAGGATCGACGTCCCCCACGACGACCCACCGGCGCCTGATCGTCTGCTGGAGCATCCAGGAGGCCGCGCGGAGCGGCACGAGCCCGACCGCCTCCGCTGGCGCGCCGTCCAGGACCGCCTGGCCGTCCGCGACGCCGATCCCGAGCTCCGAGGCCGCGTCCGCCAGCGCACGGCGCACCGGCTCCGCGCGGCGGAGCGGGCCCACGTACAGCGGGCTGTAGTGCTCCTCACGCATCGGAAGCAGCCTCCGGAACAGGGCGCGGAGAACGACCCGGACCTCTTCCTCGGTAGGCGATAGCGGAGCGGGGGGAGCGGCGGTGGGCATCGGGCAGGTGTCTCCGGCGGGTCCGGGCGGGGTATCAGGCGTCACGTGCTTGTACCCCGGCCGTCGTCGGCGGGGACGGATCTCCCCCCCCCCACTCGTTCCAGCGATGAGCGTGCTCCGCCGTGCGTTCGGCCCGCGCACTTCCCATCTCGCGGCGCTACGCGTCGACCTCCTGCGCGTCGACCGAACGCTGCTGCGCGGCGCGGACCCCGCCGCCGGGCTCGCCCTGGCCGCCCGCCTGGCAACCGGCGGCGATCCCGACCCCCACCATGGCACCCGCGTCGGGTCGCTCGCCGTCCGCCTGTCCGGCCAGCTGGGGTGGACCGCGTCCGCCGCCCGGCAGCTGGGCGCGGCGGCGGCGCTCCACGACATCGGCAAGCACGCGCTCCCCCGCTCACTTCTGGAAGAGCCGGGCCCCCTCAGTGCGCGACAGCGAGCCCAGCTGGTGCTGCACACCCAGGCGGCCACGTGGCTCCTGGGCGGCCTCGTCCACCCGGTGCTCCAGCTCGCCGCCACCGTGGGACGGAGCCACCACGAGCGCTGGGACGGCCTCGGCTACCCGGACAGGACCGCGGGGATCGCCACGCCGCTTCCCGCCCGCATCGTCGCCGTGTGCGACGTCTGGGACGCACTGACCCACCCGCGCCCGTACCGCCCCGCGTTTCCTGAGTCCCAGGCCCGTATCGCGGTGCAGTCGATGGCGGGAACCGCGCTCGACCCCGAGCTGGCCGCCGCCCTCCTTGCTCTGGACCCTCCATGCGAAACCATTTCTCCCTCGTCAGCCCCGTGACGGGAGCCGCGGCACTGCTCCTTGTCAGCATGCCCCTGTATACCGCCGCCGCCTTTCGGGCGGAATCTCCGGAGCCCACTCCCCCTTCCCGCGCAGCCACAGGCAAGGCGCTAACGAATCCCCCGCGGCGCACGCCGGTCCCGGAGCCCGGACGCGCGCTCCGCGCCGCGCGGGCCCGCCTCGAACAGACCGGGCGCGGGCCGGCGGCCGAGGTGGACCGCTGGGCGATCGGGCTGGCGACCGAGCCGGAGACGAGCCGGGCGGCGCTCGCGCGGTTCGGGACCTATCGGCCCCTGATCGAGGACGCGCTCCGCCGCCATGGCCTGCCGCTCGACCTGGCCTTCGTCCCGTGGGTGGAATCGGAATGGCGGAGCGGGGCGACGAGCCGGGCGGGAGCCGCGGGGGTCTGGCAGCTGATGGCGCCGACCGCGCGCGGATACGGCCTGGAGGTCTCCGAGTACGTCGACGAGCGGCGGGACCCCGTGCGCGCCACCGAGGCCGCGGTCCGCCACCTGGCCGACCTCCACCGCTCGACCGGCGACTGGCACTGGACGCTCGCCGCCTACAACGCGGGGCTCGGCCGGGCGCGGGCTGGACGCGCCTCCTTCTGGCGCGAGCGCCGGCGGCTGCCGCGGGAGACGCGCGCCTACGTGCCCCGGGTGCTCGCCGCCGCGCGTGTGGGCCGCGAGCCCGGCGCGTGGGGAATTCAGGCGCCCCCCGCGGCGCCGCTCCGCTTTCGGGAAGTCTGGACCCCCGGGGATACGCCCCTCGACCACGTCGCCGCCCGGATCGGCGCGCCGCCCGCGCGGCTGCGCGAGCTGAACCCGCACCTGGTCCGCGGACGGACGCCCCCGGGCCGGGCGTGGCGAGTCAGGATCCCCGCCGGGCCGCTCCCCGGCCCGGCGGCAGTGAGCGGGGGCCGCCGATGACCCGCCCGGGGCGGCAGGACGCGGCGGTGGAGTGGCTCCGCGCGCGGGGCATGCTCTCCGACGGGGACGTCGGCCAGGCGGAGGCCGCGCGGGCCGCGGACCCCGGCAGGCCCGAGCTCCTCGACCACCTGATCGGCGCGGGCGCCGTCAGCCGGGGCGACGCGCACGCCGCGCTCGCGGCCGTCTTCCGCGGCGAGAGGGTGGTGCACCTGGGGGATGACCACCCCCGCTCCTCCGAGGTGGAAACCCTTCTGGCGCCGGAGGTGGCGCGGAGGCTGGGCGCGGTTCCGCTCGCCCGGTCGGGCCGCTTCGTCGAGATCGCCGTCTGCGACCCGTACGATCTCGGTGTGAGAGCGGAACTGGAGGGGGCGCTCGGAGAGGGGGTTCAGCCGCAGATCGTCCTCGCGGACGCCCACGCCATCTACGGGCGGATCGCGGACGGCGCTCTCCGCGGGGACGGCGGCGCCGAAGAGGTGCTGGACGTCGGGGATCTCACCCAGCGCGCCGCGAGCGAGGCGGGTCCGCGCGGCGGCGGCGGCGACGGCTCGGTCGACCGGCGCGTGCGGGAATCGGCCGTCTCGCAGCTGACCGACCGGATTCTGAATGACGCGGTGCGCCAGGGCGCGAGCGACATCCACATCGAGTTCTTTCCCGGCTACGGCTGGGTGCGCTTCCGCCTGGACGGGGTGCTCCGGGAGTGGGCCAAGCTGCCGGCGGAGCTCGAGAAGGACCTGGTCGGGCACATCAAGGCGCGGGCGGTCGGGATGGACAGCGTCAACCGCCTGTCGCCCCAGGACGGCCGGCTCACGATGCACGCGTCCGGCCGGGGGGGCGCAAGCCGCGCGGTGGAGTTCCGGGTTTCGACGATCCCGACGGTGACGGGAGAAAAGGCGGTGCTCCGGGTGCTGGACCGGAACACCCAGTCGCTCTCCTTGGCCGACCTCGGCTTCACGGGGGCGAGCCTGGACACCCTCCTGCGCGCGATCCATCAGGCGTGGGGGATGGTGCTCGTGACCGGCCCCACGGGGTCGGGGAAATCCACCACGCTGTACAGCATGCTCGCCGCGCTCGCCCGCCCCGAGGTCAACATCATTACCATCGAGGATCCGGTGGAGCGGCGGATTCCCATGGTTACGCAGGTGCCCATCCGCCGGGCGGAGGACCAGAAGACGAGCCTCACGTACGCGTCGATCCTCCGCTACCTCCTCCGGCAGGACCCGAACATCCTGATGATCGGCGAGATCCGTGACCGCGAAACCGCCGAAACGGCGGTGCGGGCCGCGATGACCGGGCACCTGCTGCTCTCCACGCTTCACACCAACGACGCGCCCTCCGCGGTTTCCCGGCTCCTGGACATGGGCGTCGAGCCCTACAACGTGGCCGGCACGGTCCGCCTGGTGATCGCGCAGCGCCTGGTGCGCCGGATCTGCGGCGCGTGCCAGGAGCCCTGTGATCCCGATCCCGCGATGCTGTCCCTGGCCGGGGTGGAGCCCCGGCGGATGGCGAGCATCACGTTCGTTCGCGGCCGCGGCTGCGACGCCTGCGGCGGCACGGGCTACCGGGGCCGGGTCGGGATCTTCGAGATGCTGGAGGTCGACGAGCCCATCCGGCGGCTGATCGCACAGGGGCGCTCCGACCGGGAGATCCAGGCGGCCGCGCTCGCCAACCACATGCAGCCCCTCCGGCAGGCGGGGTGGGCGCGAATCCGAGCGGGGGAAACCACGCTCGAAGAGATCCTCAAGGAGACGTGAGGGAGAGACGCCCATGCCGACGTACCACTATTCCGGCTTCGACCCGCTGGGCACCCCGGTATCCGGATCGATCCGGAGCGTGAGCGAGTCCGTGGCGCGCCAGGCCCTCTCGGACGAGGGCCAAGTACAGGTCACCGTGCTCCGTCCCTCGTTCTTTTCCCGCGAGTGGGGACCGTCCAGACCGAAGCCCGCCTCCGTCGTCCTCTTCACCCGCATGACCTCGTCGCTGCTCCGCAGCCTCACGCTGCAGGAGTCGCTGGAAGTCACGCGCGACGACCTGGGCGATCCGCGCATGGAGCGCGTCCTTTGGGACGTGAGCGTCGGAGTCAAGCGGGGGCGTGCGTTCGCGGACGCGCTGGCGGAGCATCCCGCGGCCTTTGATTCGGTCTATGTCGCGGCGGTGCGCGCGGGCGAGCAGGCCAACCTGCGGGACGTGCTGCACATGCTTGCGGCGAGCCAGAAACGGACGCAGGAAACCCGGCGCAAGGTCGCCAAGGGACTGGCGTATCCCGCCACAGTCCTCGGCATCGGCATGCTCGTGACGCTGGTCATCCTCTACGTGGTCGTGCCCCGCTTCGCCAAGGCCGTCGCCGATGCAGGCGCCGAAGCACCGCTCATCATGCGCGTCATGCTGGGCGCGAGCCACGTACTCCGGCTGGTCGGGCCGGCGCTGCTGGTGGCCGCCGTGCTTGCCCTGTGGCTCGTGGTCCGTGCGTACCGCGCGGGCGGCGGATTTCGGCGGCGCGCGGACGGTGCGTTGCTCCGCGTCCCCGTGCTGGGCACACTTCTGCGCCAGGCGGCGATCGCTTCATGGGCGCGGCTCTTCGCGATTCTGTACGGGAGCGGGACCGCCGTCTCAGCGGCGGTCGAACTTGCCGCCGAGACCGTCGGAAACCTCGTGCTCCGGAGCCAGATCATGGCGGTCGCACGCGCGCACGCAGACGGGCGGCCGCTGTGGGAGGAGATGCGCCGGGTGGGCATTCCGCCCATCGCGACGAAGATGACCCGGGTCGGAGAAGAGGGGGGCCGGCTTGCCGAGATGATGAACGAGTTGGCGGAGTTCTACGACGAGGAAACGTCGTACTCCGTTGAGAAGCTGACGAGCAGGCTGGAGCCGATCGCGATCGTGGTGATCATGATCCCCATCGCGCTGCTGGTCGGGGGCGTGTACGCGCTTATGACCTCGTCGATGCAGGCGGTGACAGGATGAGCGTGTGGTAGAAACTCTCCAAGACCAGCGACGAGCTACCACGGTCCATGATCTACTTTCCCAATTCTCACGCGCACTAACGAATTTCGATCTGCACGCCGACCTGCGGCCCGTTTAGCTGGGCGGTAAAGACAATTCGCGTTGGATCCGGAGTGACTTGCTGAGTCTGAATGGTCGTGCTTGCTACGCTCTGTCCACCGGGGATCGTGATCGCAGTGGGCCGAACAACTAGTGCATCGGTGAGACCAGTGGTGGTGATACTGCTGATCCCGATCGTGATCCCACCCGGCGGTGCGCTCTGAGAAAGGCGGAACGTTAGGGTGAATGCTTGTCCCGCATTTACTACGGATGGAGAGGCATCCAACGCAACTAGCCGTACTGGCGCTGTCGGCACGCCAGGTGATTGCGACGTCGAAGCAGGCGCGGCGGGGGCCGGCGCGGCGGGAGGTGGTGGTGGTAGCGCGGTAGCAATCCGGAATGGATATCGGGCCGGGGGCATCTGCGCCGTGCCGGATTGAGCCCAGAATCTCAAGAGGCGCCCGGCGGCCATATCGAGCTAATGGTCGTCCTGAACGAACCCGACTCTGTCTCCGCTCATCAGCAGGCGCCAGATGGAGCTTGGCTGTACGACCTCGGCCTTCACGCCCTGTATCTCATGCTCAGCGTTGGGGGCGTAGAATACTAGCTCCGTGGGTCCCTTACAGGTGATTGCCAGATAGTCACCGTTCCGAAGTACCCCCCCGTTGAAGTCGAGTAGCACCACCACCCGTACGTCGGGGGCTGTATAAGCTGCAATCGGAGAAAGCGTGTGTATGCAGACTCCCCGTCCACCCGTAATGAACAATTCGGGATTGTTCACGATCTGCAGGTAGACCGGTTGGTGCGCGGCTGTGCGTTGAACGTCGATGAAGTGGATCTGCGCTGGCGGGCCTCCTACACGCATTTTGATTGTCTCTGACTCCCCATCGTATTGGAGTACTCGGCCTTGGGAATCCCGGAGTGTGAGCTGCCCGTCTGACGAGCTACCGGAGATGTTCCCGGCGAGGAATTCAGTACCCTCTGTCCAACCTATAACCTCTTCGTCCTCAGGTTCCGATCTCCAATATTCACCATTTGAGCAGCGAACCTTGAGGCGGTCTCCGGCTTCGATATTTCCGCCGTCCAGATCGTACACCCAGGCAAACTCGTCCGGTGGTGGCAGGTCATCGGTCCACGGCTCAAGGCCCAACCTGCCCAAGCAGACGGATCCTACAAGATCTGCTCCGCCTGATCGCAGCGTCATGATTCGAGGAGGTGCCTGAGCGCTTAGCGTCTTCATGCTGAGAAGCACGACGCACAAAGCGCAAGTTGCAGTAGTCATAAAGGAGGGATAATGGCGGAGGGTGGGCCACCTGCTCACACCTGCAACAATAGCGTTCAGGTTTCGCTACTACCAGCATCGTGATTTGGAAAGCACTTCTAAGACTCTTGTCCGAGACGCAATTCTCTTTATCTCTTCTAGCGTCGGAGACTACATTGTGGGTTCACCCATGTCACAACGAGGTGTCTATGCACACGAATGACTCGGGCGAAGGTGCTGACGCGCGGCTGAGTGATGATCAGGCACCAGTCGAGGGTGCCCCCGAAGGAACGGGCGAGTGCACCGTCTGTGGCTGTTCCGGATTCCTCAACACCCAAGACGGTAACGACTGCATCAACTTCAAACCGGGAACAATCATCCGGTGCGGACACTCCAAATCTGTTCACAAGTAAATCGAGTAGCGCCACTGTTAGGGCCGGGTAGCACTCTTCGGTGTTTCACCCAAAGCCAAGCGCTGACGACGGGGATTCCGATCGGTGACACAAGGGGTGCCGCAACAGCTGCAAGGTTGCGGCACTTCGCTTGGTGCGGCTTGCGGCGTTCGATAACTGAGCCGCATTTGGAGACGATCAGGTGGACGCGCCAGCAGCACTCACGGAATTGAGCACATTCGGCTCGAACCGTCAGCCGTCCAATGACGAGCGGCTAGTGATCTGTGTAGACCCTGAGAGTCGAAGTGCAGTTTCGCGCAGGAGCAGGCTACGAATCCCAAACGGCACGTTGCCGTTCAGAGTGCCGGTGCGGTCGTCGAGGAAGGGAATGCATATGCCCGACCGAATGTCCAGTCGGGCGAACGTCCATTTCAGAACGCTCAGCACAGAACTGTGCTTCGTGGCTCAGTCTTCTACGATGTATTCGCGGAATACTGAGATGAGGTGGTCCGCTGCGGTCGGCGTGTAATCGGGAGACTGTGCAAGGACGACGAAGTCGACCGGTTCCGGTACCCGATAGTCCCAGCAGTAGTCGGAGAAAACCACAGGGATCGGGGGCTCCAGCCACAGTGGTCTGGATCTCGAAGGATTGCCGCCATGAGAGGCGCGCCACTGCATGTCGGCGAGGTCACAGCACTGGAGTTCGAGAAGATCTGTCGAAAGATCGTGATCACGGAACCAGTGAGGGGGCCGGTCTTCGTGATGACTGGGATGCCGAACGAACTCGATGCGGGAAGGCCAACGGCATGCGGCGACGTACGACAGGTAACTCCCCGGCGTCACTTTTGTCCTGTCCGGAACCCATCGTTGCTCTACGGGGCGGTGAAGCAGCTCACCCATGATGTAGACATGGGACGTGTCGCCCATCCCCAAGTCCGAGTGACTATCCACGTGTGAAATGACGAAGGGCGTCTTGAGAAGTTCCCTCCGAATCAGCTCTCGCCAGCAGTAGAACGCCTCGTCGTGATGGCGCACGACGCGACCAGGCGTCTTGCGTTCCGTAGACAGCCCACAGGCGGTCGTGAGAAACCTCCGGAACGACTCCTCATCCCACGGGGTGTAGAGCGACTCGCCCTCCTCCGTGTCCAATCGCAGGCCCTCTGGGTGACGCGACGGCGCGCAGTCTAGGAAGAAATCCAGGTCGAGGTCGAGGACGTGCACGACTGCCTCCGGCTTGCAATAGCTGATGTGCTCCGAGCATGCAAGCGGCTCCCCGCCGCGGGCCTTCCGACGAACTGCATATTCACGGCCGACACATACCGCCCGGCTCAATCGGTGTGCTGGCAACGAATCGTCATCCTGTACGTCGTCGTGCCGCGCTTTACCAAGGCCGTCGCCGACGCGAGCGCCGAAGCCCCGGTGATCACGCGCGTCATGCTGGGGGCGAGTCACGTGCTGCGGCTCGCCGGGGCCGGCGCTGCTCGTTGCAGGTGCGGTTGCCCTGTGGGTCGGAGTCAATGCGTATCGCGCCGGAGGTGGGTTCCCGGCGGCGTGTGAACCGGGCGGTGCTTCGCGTACCCGTGCTCGTAAACTTCTTCGTGGCCAGGAGGCGATCGCATCGTGGGCGCGCTTCTTCGCGATTCTTTACGGAAGCGGGACGCCGGTATCTGATTCCGTCGAGCTTTCTGCCCAGACTCTAAGAAACATCGTTATCCAGGACCGTATGACGGAGGTCGCACGCGCGCACGCACAGGGGTGTCCACTGTGGGAGGAGATGCGCCGGGTGGGCCTTCCGCCCATTGCGACAAAGATGACGCGGGTCGGAGAAGAGGGGCCGGTTAGCCGAATGATGCAGGAGTTGACGTAGTTCTACGATGAGAAACCGATCATTCGGTTGAGAAGCTCACAAGCGGGCTGGAGCCGATTGCGATCATCATGAGTATGATCCCAGTCGCGCTACTCGTCGGGGCGTGTACGCGCTGATGACGTCGTCGATGCAAGCCGTCACACAGTAATCCTGGCTGTAGCGCGACGTGAGTTTTGTCCCAGTCGAGAGTTTCATTTTGTCGCGCACGACATCCAGTTTGTCGCAGTCGCGCAACCGCGACATTCAGTTCCGTCGTAGGGTGTAAGTGGCTGTGATAGTCTAGCTTGAGGCGAGGGCGCCAGGGGCAACCCTGGCGCCCTCTGCTGTTCAGCCGTTTGCATTCGGATTCGGGGAGCAGCCTGCCGCGATCAAACTGGATGTCACGGGTGCGCCAGAAGAAGCCGATGTCGCAGTCAGTTTGCATTGCGGCAAACTCCGCATTTCTTCAGCACTTTCTCTGCACGGCAGACCACTGAAGGTGGGTGTGCGACATCGAGTTTTGTCGTGGATGCGGTTCATTGCAAACACCGTTCAACAGCAGTGCAAATTGTCGGATGCGAGTGAGCGCTCTCGACGGGATCAAGACCCGGATCGCAGCGGCATCGCACGCGGGATCTCGACCTCCGCGGACGACCTCGCCGCAAGCTGATGGCGTACATCAGCGGACACAACGAAAGCTGCCGGCCGTTCAAGTGGATCTACTCAGACGCCAAACGGCGCATCCAGGGACGTTGCCGGCGGGCTGCGTCCCGCAGAGAACAGCTTTCCGAAGGCCAACATAAGCGGCCACCCCGTACCCGGTCCCCCCAACACCTGCACTCTGCCGCTGCCGAAGCTTCGACATCGACTGAACCGCGCGACTGAACGAACGGCCCCGCCGCCCCTACTAGGGTACCGCACGGCCGTTAACACGGGGCTCGACAGCCATTGCACCCCCGAACGAGCTCCGCCAACGCCGGCACCGACTATGGAGTCCTGGCGGAACGGATAGGCGATGTGACGACGACTTCTACGAACCGGTTACCCGTGAAGCCGTTGTTGCCGCGAATGGTCACGAGGCCGCCAGTGCGGGTTCCCGCCCGTCCAAGTCCTTTGGGCGCCCATTCGTCGAACCAAGAGGGTCGCGTAGTCCACTTGACGCTCTCCCACCCCGCATGTCTTGCGGTGACGGCGACGAGCAGGTGCATGCTGCCAAAAAAGTCAGTGAACATCTGCATGGACCACGCGGCCTCACGGTAGACACACGTGAACGTTGAGGCACTGTCGGACGAGGTGAAGGCGCAATTGTCCGGTCCTAGCATCCCCGCAGGCATCGCGATTCGACGAAGCGAATCGCCGCTCACCGACGCGGCCTTCAGGAGCGCCACAAAGGAGTGGACGAGCGGTGGTACCGTGTCCGCCGTGACCCGGATCGATCGTGCGGCGACGAGCCGGGTCGCATGCTGCCACGTCGTAGCCCACGTTCCGGCCTCCCCGCGAAACAGCGCAGTATCCTTCACCTGCGACGCATAGTACGCTTTCGTCGCGGAATCGACTTCGGCGTGATAGCTGCGCAGCGAGCGTAGCTGCAGCCCGATCTGCAATCCCTGCATCGCGCAGGCCCGCCGTTCCATCCTGGTGGGATGGCTCTCCGGTGGCCCGTACCAAGCAGGATGCCCTATCTGGTAGGCGACCGACACCGCAGTCAGCATCCGACTGAATACGCCCGCGACGGTACTAGGAATCCAGCTCGGGCGGATCGGGCTGCTCGGGGGGGAGCGCGACAGCAGCGAGTCGACCAGAAAGCGTTCTGCGCGAATCCCCGCCCAAATGTCCGCCTCGCACTCCCGGGCGCGAAAGTTCGACGGACCCGCGCGCGTCGCCGGATCCGGCAGACCGAACTGCGCGACGTGGGCGAACTCGTGCGCGAGGACGAACTCGATCAGGTCCGGAAACGCCTCGAGCCCCATCTGGAGCCGAAGCGCAAGTATCTGGCTCCGATCGACACCGATCGCGTCGGACCTCGCAAACGTCCCTTGGCCCTCAGCGGCCCAGAACACGTCCGGCGTTTGGCGAAAGAACTCGCTAAGCCGTGGTATGGCGCGCCTGGTAAACCGATCGACAATGGACGAATCGGTCGGCGAGATTGCTCCTACGCGACGCCGCACCTCGGCGAGTGGTGCTGTGAGAAACTGCTCGCGCGAGGCGAATGGCTGGTCGGGCGCGGCCTGCTGGGCTGTCGCGGGCAGCGCCGCAGTTGCGATCAGCCAACACGCCGCGATGGCGTACAGCTTCATGGCGTCGTCGCAATCGGGTCACCCGCCGCTTCCACCCGCTGACACTCGGCTGGCTTCCGGGCACCCGACTGGGCGCGGCACCAAGGGTAGAGGATCGCACGCAGCACCTGCCGGTTGGACAGATATGTGCCGATCGCGTGCCGGTCTCCCGGAACGTTGATCGAGATCTCGCGCGGCCGTCGCCTCGAGTCGCTCACGCTAACCGAGTTGCGAACGTCGAAAGCGAGCCGGTCGTTACGATTCTTGAAGTTTGCCCAACTTCGAATCGTGCGCGGCATCGGGACGGGCGGCTGGAGGTAGGTCCCCACGATCCCCTTCAAGATGAGTGGGGTTCCGACCTGCGTACCCAGCGTGACGTAGCGCTCGATTCGATAAAGTCGCGAGTCGTCGAGTGTCTGAGCGTTCTGTCTCAACGACGAAAAAGAGACGATCCCTCCCATGCTGTGCGCGACCAAGATGAGGGGGCGAGCCGTAAAGCCGCGCGCGCGTAGCTCGACTCCCAACCGAGTGTCGGCCTCACAGCGGGTCTGAGCGGACGAAAGATACTTGTAGGTGTCTTCGGTGATCAGCCTGAGCGCTGGACCGTCGAGATTCAGCGACTGGGCTAGGGTCATGAGTTCCGACCGGAGGTCGATCGTGTCCCCCGACGCCGGGGCGGCGCTGAGCGGCGCACATGTGGCGCTCAGCGCCGCGGCACTCCCCGGAACGATCGCGTCGGCGTACCACACGAAGCCGATATCGGACGCAGGAACGATTGCTCTGCCCAACCACAGCCGCTGGCTCTGCTCGAACGCGCCCACAAACTCGTTGCGCACTTCCGCCCGGCTCCTCCCCTCCTGGCCGCGACCGTGGACGAAAACGATGGCGGGTGATTGAGCACCGGCGGTCGTGGAGAAGGTCAACGCCATGATGGCGAACAGCCGCGGTGCGTTCATCGATGCAAGAAGGTCTAGGTAGGGATGGGAGGCGGACCTGCGGACCTGCGGACCTGCGGACCTGCGGACCTGCGGACCTGCGGACCTGCGGACCTGCGGACCTGCGGACCTGCGGACCTGCGGACCTGCGAATAGTGAAAGGCGTGACGCACCCGCGCAATAGGGACGATCTGATATGAGCCCGCAGGTGCACGGGTCAAGCGGACGATGCCGGTGAGTTCGGCCTGCTCTTCCGGGGTGAGCCGACGTGGCTCCACGGTGGGATTCGGGCCCACCAATACACCCATTATGCGCCACTAGCGAAAATTTAGAATAGTTACACTAGAATCCAAGGGTGGCGTTGTCCGACTCAACCCAGGACACCCCCCGAACTCGCGGGGTACTTAGAGGACGCACAGCTGCGGCACTCGGGGCAGATACTTCGCCCCAATCAGCCCGCCGGCCCCCCAACCACGAGCCGACCGCATTTCCGTGCCGGCCGTCCTGTACTGGCTCGTCCCGGATACAGTCGCGATGCTGCCCCCGGTGATTGCCCGTCACCGGACACATCGTGGATGCATCCGGGTTCCTTTCGGCGCTTTGGTTGTCGGATGGAAAGCTGCCGATGGTTGCGTCTGCAGCACCATCGTGAGTGTCGAGCGGCGCGTGCTTAAGGGAAGAGCCCCGCCCGAGCCGTGGCTCTGATCCGAATCCTTTAGGAGCATACTGCAAGCGGCCGCGGCAAGCCGCAGCCCGGTTCGGAAAAGTACGACACGGGACGATTAGAGCGGATTGGCAATGACGTCTTCGAACTGCCCTATCTAACTGCGGCGATCTTACGTGTGCTCCGTGAACCAGACGCCCCGGACTATTCGGGGTGTTCGTTCCTCTAGGCACGACCACCTATGCGGAGCAATGACAACGTCGGGGTACTCGGCGAACACGCGAGACAAGAAACGCGATCCCGGCCCGTTCCGTGCCTCGACTGTGAGCTGTGAAATCTAGCTGAACGTCAGCGTCCCCAAGACGAGACAGATGACAAACCCCGCGCAGACAGACCGTAGCGAAGTCTGGCAACTCATCCACGCGATGGCGGCGCTCTCGGGCGCCGAACTGGAGGACTTCGGCGTGCGAGTCGCGAGCATGGCCGCAGGCGTGACGCTCCGGCATCGTGGCGTTGGGCTGAAGGGCAACCCGCAGGGGCACACGATCGACGCGTACTCCGATGATGGCGTCGTAGGAGCTCAGTTCGGTACGGAGGCCGGTTATTTCGACAGCCTCAACAAGCCGAAGGCCGATCTCGCCCAGATCAGGAAACAGGTTCCCTCGGTGACTCGCGTCTACCTGATGAGCTCGCGAACCGCCACTGCAGCGCGTCAGCTCGAATTGGTAGCGTGGGAGATTGAGTCCGCCGCACAGGGCATCACCCTGCACGTGTTCGACGCCGCACGGGTCGCGGAGTTCATCCTGAACACCGTGATGGAGCAGGAAGCGGCTTTCGAGAGCATCGTTGATTTCCTGGAACCTCTCAGGTACCTGCGCGATCTCCGCCCGGCGTCACACCGGCTACCTCCCCTCGCTGAGGGCTTTGTGGCTCGTGAGGACGTCGTCCGTGACTTCATCACTCGTCTTGATATCCACCGGGTCGGCCTCCTCTGGGGGATGAGCGGGATCGGAAAAAGCCAGCTCGCGATCGCGGTGGCGAACGACCCGTGGAGAGCGTTCGATTCAAAAGTATGGGCGCGAAACACCCCGCTTCAGAGCGCCGCCGATCTCCAAGCCGTCGATGTCACCGGCAGGGGAATTCGTCATAACCTGCTCGGGATGATTCGCTCGCGGTCCTGTCTCGTGATCCTCGACGATCCCCAGCTGGATCTTCCGTTGGACCTCTTGCTAGAACAGGTCCGCGACAAGTGCGGCGACGAAGCGCGGGTGATCGTGACGTCTCAGCGAGGGAGCGACGCCCCGTATTCCGTCCACGTTCCGTTCATGGACACCACGGAGGCGAGGCGCGTACTGGAGCGCGGGGCAGCTCCCTGCCCTGACGACGCTTTCCATACGATTCAGCAGGCGGTGGGTGGCCATCCCATGGCGCTCCGGCTACTCAACGCCCTATACCGGCCGGGACGCTCGTGGTATGACGTTGCGGAGGAAGCGCACCGGATCGGCAATCTCGCCGACGACGAGCGCTCAATCCGGCTGGCGGACCGAGTCATCGCGGATCGGCGTGCAGTGCTCCAGGAACCGCTGGCATTCTTCCAGTGGTGCCGATCGCCCCGGCTTCACTCCGGGCTCCTGCAGGCCGTCGCCGGCCTGCAGGCGATTGATCGTTTGCCGTCGCTGGGACTCGCTTCCACGGATCAGCCCGACACAATTCGCCTGCATGACATCGTCTGGACGAGCCTCTCGGAGCTAGACCCCCCGCTGGTGGCGTCGGAGCGAGACTTCGAAGCGAAGGTGGACAGCTACGTACGGCGGCTGGCGAGACACGAGAGCGGATCGTTGGCGGCGAATCATCTCGCGCGTGTCCACCAAGCGCTGTTCGCGCGGCTGGTGTTCGGCGACCGCCCCCGCGACGGGCATCTTTATGCTTGGCTTCACCACCGAGGCCCTGGCGAAGAGATGGCACGCCGGCTCCCCGACGCCCTCGCCTTTGCCAAGCGAGTCGCGGCGGGTGAAGGGGATCACTTCACCGTCCAGACCGCCGTCGAGCTTGCGGAGGCGACGGTGAAGGTCTCGACCACCAAGGACGCCACACCCGATGTCGCCCATCTCCTCGCGCCCTTCGACGAGATGCTCGCAAGCGATCAGGTTGACAAACTCGCGAGAGTCCGAGTGCGCCACCACCGTGCAAAGGCACTCAAACGGCTGCGAAGACCGATTGAAGCAATCCACGAACTCGAGGCCATCGTGGGGGAGTTGGGCGAAGAAGCCACGCCAGCGACTGTGCGCCTTCTGCTGGCTCGGACGCTGGCGGAACTGAAGCCGCATGACGAGATCGATCCGGGTGAGCGGCCCAGAGAGATGCTTCACCGCCTCTTAGATGACGCGCGTGAGCACCCTGGGAACGTGAGTGACTCTGTCATTCTCGCTATCGCCGAGCTCCTTCGCTGGCGGAGCGTAGAGGCAGGGCAGTTCCTCAACCAGTTCGGTGACCTCTTCGAGGAGAAGATCGTTAGCGCCTCCCAGCGAGGACTCGAACAGGGAGCTCTGGCCTTCGCAGGCGTGGCGGCCAAATGGCGCGACACCGATCCGGCGCGTTTCTGGAGGATCTTTGGATCGCTGCCACTACCCGCAGCAAGCGACCTGCACGATCGCAGTGAAATCGAAGCTTGGGGAGAGATCCTGAGCAACGCGGCGGATCACGATGCGGCTGACCGGGAAGAGCTGTTGAATCATTCGCTCGCGTTCTTCTCGCGCTCGCCCTCCCGCTACGCGAGGACACACCGGGCCGACGTTCTGCGCCGCCTGAACCGGGCGGCCGAAGCACAGAGTGTCCTGAAAGCACTTCTACAAGAATCCCCCCCACCGAGGGATCGGGCTTGGGCGCTGTTTCGGCTGGGGGAGACTCATGCCATGCTGGGCAACACAGCAGAAGTCCAATCGTGCTGCACGGAGGCGATGGCGCAGGTCGAGCCCGGCTCGCGGGACTGGAAGCACTTCAGAACGTGGTTGGACGCGCAACCAGGGACACAGGTGGACTAGTCCCTGTCCAGCGAAGCGGCAGAAGTGGCATGAGCGGCCTTCGATTGGAATAGCCCATCCCGTGCGGACAGAATCGGAGTGCCACCCACAGGTTTACGGGGGCACAATTCTCTTATCCGGCTCGCACGACCGGATGTCGGACGAACCGCAGGAATCCATTGCTGTCTGCAGTTGGAACGGCGAGGTACCCGTGTCCGGGCACCTCGCCGTCGTCAACCACGGGAGATGGACTTGCTACACGCAAACCGGCCGCGCCGTCCCCGACGGGCGCGCCGTGATGCTGCAGGTGTAGCCCGGCTTCTTCGGATTGGTGACGTTGATCGTCACCTGCGTGGCGGTCCCGCCGGCGGCGACGGCCAGCACGTTGCCCTCGCTGGCGTCGAACAGCATGGTAGTCGCGCTGGCCGTTCCGGTGCTCGCCGCGATCGAGGACGGGAAGCGGTTGTAGTCCACGTAATGCTCGACCAGCGCCGTGTGCAGCGACTTGGCGTCGGACTTCATGTTGGCGTCGATCGAGTTGCCGATCAGCTTCGTGGACGCGAAGCCCATCGCGGTCGCCAGGATCGCGATGACGACCACGACGATCATCAGCTCGACCATGGTGAAGCCTTCGCGCCCGCGCGGCAGGTCCCGCATGCGCCGGCCCTTCTCCTTTTCCGTGTCCTTCATCGTCTGCCTCACTGGTTCCAACGGGTATTCGCGGGGACGGCGGAGTTGCCGTCACACCGTCGCCGCGCGGGGCGGCAAGGCCTCGGCGAGGTATCGCCGGGCTTCTTCCATGGCGAGTCCGAGCGCTTCGTGGAGCGTCTCGAACACGCCGATTCCATCGATGGCCACCGCGGAGACCGCGGGCGCGCCGGCGGGGTTGAGCCCGGCGTCCAGCTCCGCTACTGGGACAGCGCCGGCCAGGTCGCGCTTGTTGTACTGGAAGACCACACGGGTCTCCGCGGGATCCCGCCCCTGCCCTTCCAGCAGGCGGGCGACGTCGTCCAGCGCATAGCGGTTGGCGTCCATGCGCAGGGGATCGCTGTCGGCCACGAAGACCACAACGTCGGCGGCCTTCAGCACCGATGCGCGGCTCTCCGCGTACTGGATCTGGCCGGGGACGCTGGACAGGCTCACCTTCAGGGTCCACCCGTCGATCGGCTCGGCGCCGAGGGCGACGGGGAGGAAGTCACCGCCGAGCGTCCGCTCGCCCTCGGTGGCAAGCTCGGCCATGCGGTACTCCGGGAACTGCGCGGCGACGTGCCGCAGGTTCGTCGTCTTGCCCCCGACGCCGGGTCCCACGTAGACGATCCGGACGGCGATCTGCTTCCGGCTGGCGATCAGGTTAGGCATGGGCGTCCTCCGCACTCAGCGTGAGGAACTCCACGCCCCGCTTGAATTCCGGGCCGGCCCAGCGATCGAGGGCCTCGAGGAACGGGGACGGCTCAAAGGCGTGCCCCCCGCGCGCGCTCTCGCGGCGGAATAGCTCCAGCTGCCCGTTGAGCGCCACCAGCGCTTCCGGCCCGCTCTCCGGACGCCCGAGGTGGCGGAGCGCCAGGAGCGTATCGCCCACCAGGGTGGCGCCGAGCCAGCGCACCCGCTCCGCGTCCGTCGCCGCGGGCACGCTGAGACCGCCCGCCCCGCCCGCGGCCACCCGCATCCCTTCCCCCGCGCGGGCGGTGAGCGCCATCAGCGTTTCTCCCTCGCGGCGCACCACGGGCTCCCGCTCGGCCATCCCCCTCCCCACGCGTTCCCCGGACCCGCCTTCCGCGCGCGGGTCGGGATGGACCGGCCCGCCGTGCGAGCTGGACTGGCGCCCATCCACCCGCGCGCCATGATCCGCGTCCACGGCGGGCACCACCCGGAGCCGCCACCCCGCCCCGTCACGCCGGATCCGCGAGACCCGCAGTCCTGCTGGCGCCAGCAGGCGCTCCAGCGCCTCGCGTGCGGCGCCTTCCGCGCGGGCGTACGCCGCCAGCGCCTCGTTCACCTGGCTCATCCGGGCCTCCGCCTCGTCATGGTGCGACCTCCTCAGGGTTCAGGGTGCGGGGATCCGTGCGCTCACCAGGCCGTCGCGGTCCCGGGGCGCGGCCGCGGCGACCAGCTCTCCACCCGTGCGCCAGACGACGAGCAATCCCTCTCCCGTGGAGCCGAGCGGAAACCGCGCGGCTTCCCGCCTGCGGGCGGTGTCGTAGAGAACCACGCCGCGATCGGAGGCCACTGCGAAGTGGTCCGATCCGGGTTCCGGGCCCTCCACCCAGGCGATGGCGCTCGCACCCGGCACCTCCACCGTCCCGCGGAGCCGGAGATCCGCGTCCAGCACCTGCACGGCGTCCGCGGTACGCACGAGGACCAGGGCACCGTCGGGAGAGACGCGCAGTTCCAGCACGCGCCCGATCCGGTCTTCGCCCAGCTGGTTGCGGCGCGCGAGCGCGCTCAGCCGGGGGCGGGCGGATGCGGCGTCGTCGACCCGGGTCAGCCGCGTTCCGTCGCCGCAGGCGGACTCGTCGGCGGACGCGGCGTACAGGACGCCCGGCCGCGCCGGCGACAGATCGAAGACGCCGTGGCCGAGCACCGTCGTAGCGCAGCCGAGCCCGTCCTCGGTGAGATGAACGAGCGAGTCGCCGCCGGATGAGGCGGCCGCGAAGATCCACACCCGCGAAGGGGCGGTGTCCTCCGCCGCCCAGCCGGGCTGGAACACGGGGATGACCAGCGGGGCGGCCGGTGTGGCCGCGAGCGGAACGCGGCGCAGGACCGCACCCGCCGCGGCGGGGTCGGTGCCGGCGAGTCCGCTGGACGCGAACGCCAGCGGGCTTTCGCATTCCCCGTCCGGGCACCCCCACGCGAGGCCGGCCGCGTAGGGGCGGACCGTAGCCCGGAGCGTGTCCACCTGGGCCGGCGTGTCGCCCTCCGCGGCGGGCCGCGGCGTCTGGATGTCCAGCACCAGCGTCGGAAGCAGCACCCGGTGGGCGAGCGTGAGCGCGGGAGCCGCCCGGAACACCGCGAGCTCGGTCCCTCCCGAGATCAGCGCCCCGAGCCGGCCGTAGTGGAAGCGGAGCGCGACCGGTCCGGACGGAACCGCCGTCCCGTCCTCCTCCCGTCCGCTCGCGAGATCCACGACGCCGATCACCGCGCGGCCCGGGGCGGCGAAGTAGAGCCTGCCCCCGATCGGGTCGAGCGCGAAGCTCCGCGGGCGGTCGGCGTCCAGGGCGACGACGCGGCCCGCGTGGAAGCGCACGGGGCGGAGCGCGGCGCGCTCGCGCGAAAGCACCGCCGCCGTGTCATCGGTCGCCCACACCCGCGTGCCGCCGGCATCCACCGCGGCGGTGAGCGACAAAGTGGTGTCGGCCAGCAGCCTCGGCGGGAGCGCACCCACCGGCACCTCCACCACCGTGTCCGCCGCCTGAACGGCGCCGGAGCGCCAGACGACCTCGCGGGCCGCGTCCAGCACCAGCAGCTCCGCGCGCGCGTCCCCTTCCAGCGCCTCCAGCCGCAGGGCAACGCGGTCCCCCTCGAAGAGCGTGTAGCGGGCGGCGGGCAGCCGGACGCGAGGCGCGCCGTCATGAGTTTCCGGGTCGGGGCCGAACAGCGCGCCCTGGTCGATGCAGCCCGCGGCGCCGGCGAGCGCCAGGGCGAGGAGCGCGCGTTCAGTCGTGCGAGGCAGCCAGTTCATCGCTTTCGATCCGTGGCGTCAGGATGATGATCAGGTCCTGGTAGTGGTCCGCGTCCTCGTCCATCCCGAACAGGCCTCCCACCAGCGGCAGGTCCGACAGGAGCGGAATCCCGCTCTTCGCCCGGCTCCGGGCCTGGACAGTGAGGCCGGCGATCACGATCGGAGACCCGTCCGCGACGATCACGTCGGTGGTCGCCGTCTGGTTGCCGCCGCTGATCGACCGCCCGTCGGGCGACAGCTGGCCGCCGTCCCGCTGCAGCTCGATCCGCACGCGGATCAGTCCATCGCCCAGCGCGTAGGGGGTGACCCGGAGCGTCGTCCCGGTCAGGAACCGCGTGAATCCGCCCACCTGCGTCCCGTAGTCCGGCTGGATGCCCGTGGCGGGCTGCAGTCCCCCGCGTCCGTCGCCGTATCCGCCGGGAAGGGGCTGGGAGCCTCCGCCCTCCTGGCCGGTGCCCGGCTGGGCCCCTCCCCCCGGGAGGACGTAGCCGCCGCCCGCCAGGATCGGCTGGTTGTTGGGAAGCACGATCGCGTCGCCGATCCGCACCTCGGCCGGCACCTCGCTGGTCGTCGCCAGGAACGGCGTCGTCTGGGTCTCCGCGAACCCGGCGCCGAGCACCGCGTCGATGAAGACGTTGACGTCCACGCGGCCCAGCCCGCCGAGTGAGGACACCAGCTGCACCGCAGGCCCGCCCGAGCTCTGCAGCCCGCCCGGCGTCGTGGAGCGCACGTCCATCACCGGGGTGCGGGTGCCAGAGGAGTCCTGGGCGGAGCGGCCGAGCGCGTACATGATCCCGACGCGGCGCATGCGGGTGCGGTCGACGTTCACGATGCGGGTCTCGACGGAGATGGTGGGCGGCCGGCGGTCCAGGCGGGCGATCAGGCTGCGGACCTGGGAGATCTTCTCGGGGCTTCCCCACACCACGAGGCGCCGGGTGGTCTCGGGGTCCCCGACGAACTCCACGCGCGCCGTGGCGCTGTCTGCGCCCGCGCGGAGGATGCCCTCCAGCGCGGTGCGGACGTCCCGCGCGATCAGGAACCGGAGCCCGACCTCCTCCACCACCTGGTCGTCCCGCGCCGACTGCTCGGTGACGATCTTGATCACGCCGCTCGCCAGCTGGACGGGGCGAAGCCGATGGGCTTCCAGCACCGCCTCCAGCGCGAGCGGCCACGGGAGATCGTGGACCTCCGCGGTCAGCCGGGTGGCCCGGACGGCGCTGTCCTGGTCCAGCACGATGTTCACGTCGACGCTCTCCGACAGGCCGCGCATCACGTCCACGATCGGGTCCTCGTAGAGGATGAACGGGATCACCGGCGGGTTCGGGTCCGCCACCCGGATCCACCGGGGCGCCGGCCACCGGGCCGGGGCGCCCCGCCCTCCGGGACGCGGCGCCGGGGGGGGAGGCGCGGCCGGGGCGGGAGGCGCGACGGGCACCGGTGCGACCGGCGGCGCGTCGGGCGCCTGCACGTCGGCGGGCGCTGCCGGGCGCGCGGGCTCCGGACGGGGCGCCGGCGCGGTGGCGACGGGCGGGGTGGCGGCGTGGGGACGCGGCGCCGAGTCGGCGGGCGCGGCGGCCTGCCTGCGGGCCCGGAGCTCGGGCACGGTGAGCAGGTCGCCCCCGGCCGCTCTGGAGCCGCCCGCGCAGGCGGCCGTCGCGAGGAGCAGGAGCCCGCCGGGGCGGAAGGGGAGGCGCATCAGCGAATCCGGTCAGAGGTTCCGGCCGCGGCGCTCCGCAGCCCCGCCCGGGGGATCCACATCCGCCGCGGGCTTCCCAGCACGTACAGCCGCACCCAGAGCCCGTCGATCTGCACCCGGTCCACGACGTAGGGGCCGATCCGCGTCCCGGCGCGCACCACCCGGCGCTCCTCGAGCGGCTCCCCCAGCCGGACCACCGCGTGGAGCGGCGCGCCCCGGGCGCCCATCACCGCCGTCACGGAAAGCGGCGGCGCGAGACGGCCTCCGTAGAGGGCGGCCGGGGGCGCGAGCGGGTTCGCTCTCGCCTCGCTCCGCGGATAGCTCCAGCGTTCTTGCGCCCCCGCCGCGGCCGGGAGCGCCGCGGCGACGATCGCCACGACGGCCCACCGGCGGATCACCGGGCCTCCAGGGAGGAGGCGCCCGCACCGGGCGCCTGCAGCGCGTACCACCGCACCACGAACTCGACGACCGCGTCCAGCGGCTGGGCTCCCGGCAGCGGGGGCACGCCCGGCGCGGGCGGCGCGCCGGCGCCCGGCGCGGCGGGTGGCGATCCCCCCGCGGCCGCGCCCGCCGCCCGGAGGGTGGCCGTCAGCGAGTCGGGAACCGCGGCCAGGCGAGCCTGGCCCACGTCCAGCAGGCGGCCGTCGGAAAGCCCCTCGGTGATCCACGTACCCAGCGCGTGGTATCCCCCCGCGGCGCGGATCCGCACCCCGCCGATCTCCAGCTCCCCAAGCCGCTGGGCGGGCACGGCCTCGAAGCTAGGCGCATGCACCCCGTACCGGGCGGCGAGCCGGGCGAAGCGCTCCCTGACCTCCAGGGCCGCCGCGTCGCCGCTTCCCGCCGGCGCCAGCGCCTCTCTGCGCTCGACCTCGCTCCGGAGCACGCGGTTCTTCGCGGCGATCCCCTCCGGGCCTCGCCGGAGCAGCTCCGCGCGCGTGTCCGCCAGCCGGCGGCGGTCGGCGTCCAGAGCGGCCCGGCCCACGCCCAGGGACTCCGCGCGGGGGCGCAGCTGGACGGCCCACCGGGCCGCGCCCGCGGCCGCCCCGAGGACGACGAGCAGGAGCACCGTCCGGATGCGGGGAGCGAGGGATGCGGGACGGGTCATGGCGGGCTGGGCCGGAGCGTCGGAGAGGGAGTGCTTTCGCTGGACTGATACCCCGGACCTCCCGGCCGGGGCTGGTCGGGGGTGCCGGATGCGGCGGCATGATGGCCGGCCACGCGGAAGCCGACCAGCGGAACCGGGCCCGCCGCCAGGCTCTCGGAGTCGCCGGGCCGGACGTCGCCGAACCCCTCCACGCGGCCCAGCGCGCGCACGTACCGGCTGACGTCGTCCTGCGCCGGCAGGACCCCCTGCACCCGGAACTGGAGCGGGGCGCCCGGCGTCCCCGCCTCCAGCTCCACGCCTTCCAGCCACCCGTGCTCGGGGAGCGCTTCGGCCGCCGTGTGCATCAGGCGCGGCCATCCGTACCGGTCCGCCTCCAGGGACGCGAGCGTGCCGAGCGTACCCGCCAGCCGCGCGCTGTCCGCCCGGAGCGCTGAGACCCGCGCGCTGTCCGACGCCACCCGCGCCGCCTCCCGGCCGAACGCCTGGCGCGCCTCCGCCAGGCCCTCCTCTCCCCGGCGCACCCGGCGCTCCAGCT
This sequence comes from Longimicrobium terrae, assembly GCF_014202995.1. Classification (NCBI taxonomy): domain Bacteria; kingdom Pseudomonadati; phylum Gemmatimonadota; class Longimicrobiia; order Longimicrobiales; family Longimicrobiaceae; genus Longimicrobium; species Longimicrobium terrae. The sequence goes on along the minus strand of NZ_JACHIA010000004.1, from coordinate 225,686 downwards.
CCGCCGGAACCCCCGCCCCGAGGGCGAGCGCCGCCACGAGCCCCGCCCAGACGGCGCGGTCCCGCGCGAGGAGCACGACGCGGTCGCGGATCGCCACGCGCGCCGCCCCGGGTTCCGGGACCGACAGGTCCAGGAGCACGGGCCTCCGTGCGTCGTCACGGGACGGGGAAGATCCGGGCGACGCCGCGCTCGCCTCCAGCGCCGCGCCGAGCGCCAGGACCAGCCCCGGTCCGAGCGCGTCCCCACCCCCGCCTCCGCGAAACGCCTCGCCGGGATCCAGCACCCCGACGGCTCCCGGAAGCGCGCGCCCAAGGGATTCCATCACGCCGGGCAGCCGCGTGACCCCGCCGGACACACGTACCGGCAGCCCGTCAATGCTCAGCCGGAGGTGCCGCTCGGCCGCGCCCACCGCCGTGCGGTGCGCACCCCGCAGCCGCCCCACCCATTCGTCCAGCGTGGCGTCGCCGCCCGCCCTGTCCGGCTCGCTCCTCCCGCCGGACGCCAGCGTGTCCGTGCCCTGGACCACCGACAGGGCGAGGAGCGGAGCGCCCCCATGAACCACCACCAGCTCGCTCCGCGCGGAGCCGACGTGCAGCAGCAGAACGGGCTGGTCGCGCTCCTCGGGATGGAGCCGCGCATGGAGGGTGGCCAGCGCGGCGGCGGGCACCGCGAGCCGGAGCGGCCGCATCCCCGCGGCGTGGGCCGCGGCGGCATAGGCCCGGATCGCGTCTCGCCGCGCCGCCGCCGCGACCAGGCTCCCGCGGCCGTCCCCGCTCGCGGAGCCCGGGGTATCACCGACCGCGCAGACGGCGTAGTGAAGACCTCCCGGCGGCACGCCCGGAACGCGGAGCTCCGAGTCTTCCGCCAGCACACGCGCCAGGGACGCCGGATCGGGAGGAGCCTGAAGCCGCCGGACGCGGAGCGCGGCGGAGGGCAGCAGCAGCGCCCACGCGGACGGCGCCCCGGCGGAAGCGAGTCCGCGCGCCAGAAGGCCGGCCAGCACCCGCCCGGCGGCCACGGCGTCGAACCGGCCCTCGGGCCCGAAGACCCCCTCGGACGTCGGCACATCGGTCGCCCACACCAGTTCGGCCGCGCCGGGCGGCCCCCCGACCGCCGCGAGCTTGATCCGTCGGACGCCGAGGTCGGCACCCACCACCCATCGGCCGGTCCCACTACGGGCGGAACGGCCCAGATTCGAAAGCCACCCAGACATGACGAGAGCGAGATCGGAGGGAAGAACGGGGCGCCGGAACCCGCGCCGGGTGGCCCCTGATACCCCGCGCCACCCCGCCGGGAACGATGCGGGCTTCTCCGCGGCCGAGCTCCTGGTGGTCCTGGCGGCGCTCGCGGCACTGGCCACCGTCTACATGGCCCTCCAGCGCGCGCCCGAGATCTATACGGTCGAGAGCGCCGCCCAGCGGCTCGCGGCGGAGATCGAGCGGGCGCGCGCCGAGGCGGTCGCCCGCGAGGGCGAGGCGCTGATCGCGGTGCTCCCGGACGGCCGCTTCGCCGCGCGCGTGGGGGACGCGGGAAGCCTGTCCGTCACGGGCACGCCTTCGGAGGAGTGGGAGTCGCTGCCGGACGGCATGGGGTGGGGCGCGGGGGAGGCCGGAACGGATCCGCTGGGCCGGCCGGCGGGCCCGCTTCCAGCCCAGGTGTACTGCGGGGCGGACGGGGAATGCAGCCCGCCCGCCCCGTGGGCGGTCTACACGCTGCGCTCCGACCGGGAGCCGCACCGCGTCGCGGCCGTCACGCTGGACGCCGCCGGAAGCGTGGAGGTCTGGGCGTGGGCGGCCGGGACGGGGTCGTGGACGGCGGTGGCCCGGTGAGCGGCGCCGGCATGGGCGGGCGGCTTGAGCGGCGCCCGGGGTTCACGCTGGTCGAGGTGATGGTGGCGGTCGTGATCCTCGGGATCGCCGCGGCCGGGCTGATGGGGCTCCTCGACCAGGCACAGCAGCAGAACGCGCGGCGGAGGAGCTCAGGCATCGCGGGCCGGATCGCGGAGAGCGAAGTGGAGCGCGCGCGGATCGCGGGCTTGCGCAACGTGCCCGCGTCCGCGCCCCCGGCGCGCGTGGCCGCGGATGGCCGCGCGGCCACGGAAGGCGAGTACCGCGTGAGCGTGGTCCGGGAGACGGTGTGCGACGGGGCCGCCGCCACGCCGGACGACGCGGGAGGACCCTCCGCTTCGTGCGGGGGCGCCCGCGCGCGCGTCCGCGTGACGGTCGAGCACCGGCGGGGCGCGGGGTGGAGCACGCGCGCGGTCCGCGTAGTTGAGGAGGCGGGGGATCTGCCGGCCGCGGGTGCGTGGAGCCCCGTGGGGGCGCCGTGATGCCCGCGGAGGGAGCCGCCGCGCGCGGCCCGCGCGCCGGATTTACGATCATCGAGCTGCTGGTGGTCCTCCTCGTGGCCTCCGTGGTGGGCGCCATGGCGTGGACCCTGGCCCAGGTGGGGACGTCGGTGCACCGCCGGGAGCTGCGCCGCGCGGACGCCGAGCGCACGCGCCGGAACATCGAGACCGTAGTGGGCGGCGCGCTGGCCGGCGCCGCGAGCGGCGGGTTCTCCGCCCCGAACCTCGGCATGGTTCGCGTCGGCACCCCGGAAACCGCGCGCGGGGACGCCGCGGACACGCTGGTGGTGCTGCGGGTGTCCGGGGGAGCCCTCGCGGTGGCGAGCCGGCCCTGCGCGGTCGCCAGACCCCTCTGCATCGCGCTCCGGGGCGAGGCCGGAACGCGGCTTCGTCCCGGAGATCTCCTGGCCGTGGGCTCCTCGCGGGTCGGCTACCGCCTCCTCGAGGTGAGCGCCGCAGGGGCCCCGTACGCGGCCCCTTGCGGGGCGGACTGCCCGCCCGCCACGTTCTGTGCGCTGGAGGCGGTGCCCGGCGGGACCGTGGTCGAGGTCCTGCTCGGCAAGCACACCCCGGTCCGCGCCTCCGCGCCCTCCTGCGCCGAGTCCTACTATCCGGACGGCTCGCGGTGCACGGAGACCTTGGGATCCCGGCCCGTCGCCGCGCGGATGCGGTCGGTCTGCCGGTCCACGGAGGCGCGGGCCTGGTTCGTGGACGTCGAGACGTCGGACCGCACGGCGGCGCTGGGCTTCCCCGCCCCCCGTGAATGGGTGGGTGTCTCCGGTGGCGGGGCGCCGGACGTGCGGGCGATCCCGGTCGATGCGCTTCGCGTCTTTGCCGCGCCCGAGGGGCCGGAGCTCGCTCTCCAGGCGCAGCGCGGCTTTCAGGGGGGCAGCTGGGCCGCCGCGCGGCGGGTCGCGGGGCCGATCGCCTCGTTCCGCGTGGAGGCGACGCATGCGGGCTCCGCGGCGTGGATCCCGGGCGACGGCGTCGACCACGCCGGCCTCGCCGTCTCTCCCAACCGGATGGCGCACGGCGTGCCGGGCGGGGCCCAGGTGGGCTACCGCTACGCCCGCGGCTACCATACGCTGGTGGGTATCCGCGTGCAGGCGGAGGTGGTGGGGCAGGACCGGGAGGGCCGCCGGACAACGGAGCCCGTTCGCATCCTCCAATCGCTCGCGCCCGCCGCGCGAGGGGGTGCACGCGAAGAGCCATGAACGATCCCACGGGTACCGAGCAGTCCACATACACGCTCTCCGACGCCCTTGCCCTTCTCCGCGGGCAGGCAGCCGCCGATCCGGGCCACTGGAAGGTGGCCGGGAGCGAGAGAGCCGCGCTGACGCTGGAATGGGCCGTCGACCCCGAGGGCGTGGACACGCCGGAGGCACTCCGCCTCACGCGGCGGTACGTCCCGCCCGTGGGCGAAGACCTGGAGCGCACCGCGGCCGCGCTCCCGAAAGCGGTCGAGATCGGGCCGATCCGGCTGGACCGCGGCGCCCGGACGCTCACGCTCGGACTCCGGCCCCGGAGTGCCCGCGGGAAGGCGGAGCGCTGTGCCCGGTGCGGGGCGAGCCCCCGGTACGGCACCCGCCTGTACGGCGATGGCCAGCTCTGCGCGGTGTGCTCCCTGTACGGAGCAACGACCTCGGGCACGGAGGGCAGTGCGCTGATCGGCGCGCTGCTCGTCGCGATCCTGCTGTCGATCGTGGTGGGCGGCGCCATGCTGCGCCTGGAGGCCGCGGAACGGCTCCGGGGCGCGGAATCCGCGGCGGCCGGGCTCGACGCGGGCGGACGGGGAGTGATCGAGGCGATGACCGCCCGCCTCCGCGCCCGCGCGGCGCTCCGGCTGGGCGCGCTGGACGAGGCCGATGTCGCCGCCCTGAATGCCGACGTGGCTTCCCTCGCCGCGCCGGATGGCGTCACGATCGACGCCGCCGAGACCGGCTATCGCATCGTCTCGGTTCGCGAGGAGGATCAGGTGCCGGACGACGCGGAGCTCCTGGACCTGTGGACGGACCAGCCGCGCGACGCTTACGCGAGTGCGCCGCGGCCCCAGGGCCAGACGGCCAGCCGCACGCTGGAGGTCGAGATGCGCGTGCGGGTACGCGGAGCGGCCGGATCCCGCCGCACGCTGACCCGCGCCGTCGCGGTCTCGCGAATCCCCGCCTACCCGTACGCGCTGTACAGCCGCGGGGCGCCAGAGCTGTGCGCCGGGCCAGGCGGTGCGACGGTCTCAGGGGCGGTGCGGATCGACGGACTCGCGTACTTCCCCGCCTGCGCCGGTCCCACCACCCTGATCGGCACCCTGGACACGCGCGACGGCGTCCGGAACGACGATCCCCGCAACCGGTTCCTGACTGGGGACGGGAGCATCCCGATCGAGAGCTGGTCCCGGCTCGCGGCGGAGACCGGGGGGACGGTGCTGCTCGCCTCCTCCGGCGGGCGGCTCCGCGTCCCTCCGGCCGCGGGCGGGACGTACGAGGACGGGCGCCAGCAGGAGGCGAGCTTCGCGGGGACGGGGGAGTGCGCGGACGGACCCGGCGCCTGCGGAGGCCAGGGCTGGTTCGCGCCGGGCGCCTCCCTGCAGCGCACCGCCACGGGCGCCGCCCCCGGTGGCGCGATCACCTGCGGGCAGGCGTACGGCTTCGGGGGCGGGTGCCTCGCCGCGCTCGGCCCCGCCGTCCGCTACCACCCCTGGCCGTGGACGGCCCCGGTCCCCGCCGGTGTCGCGCTCCCCGACCCGTCCACCCCCGGCCGGCTGTGGAAGGGGCTCCTGTTCGACCCGCGGCGCGAGGCCCGGTGCACGGCGACCGTGGGGGGCCATGTCTACCCGACGCACCGCTGCCCGTCCAATACGTTCGGGTGGGTGCTGGACCTGGGGGCGCTGGGCCCCGTCGAAGGCGGGCTGGTGCACGTCCGGGCCGCCGCGGCTGACCCCGCCGGGCGCCGCGCGGCCGGCGCGCAGGAGGCGCTCGTCATCCGGAACGCCGGGCGGCTGGCCGCGCCGCTCACCCTCGTCTCCGAGATCCCGGTGTTCGTGGTCGGGAGCCTGAATACGGAGCCGCACGACGCCTGGCGCGGGCCGCCGCCGCTCATGATCGACGCGCCGCGGATCACGCTGGTGCCGGCGGAAGCGGACGTGCAGCTCGGGCTCGGGGCCGGCGATCTCGGCTGGGCGTCCGTGTGGGATCTGGTCCCCCCGGCCGGAAGCACTACGCCAAGTGCGCTTCCGCTCCGCTCCACCCGGAACGCTACGCTGTACGCCGTCCTCCGCACGCGCGTCTGCCACCGTCCCGGCGGCGACTACCAGGGCGGCGGCCTCGACCAGGCGCCGGCCGTCCTGGGCGACTGGTCCGAGGTGGAGGTCCGCGTGGCGGGGGCGGTGGAGCAGAGCGAGGATGCAGGGTTGAGCGCGGCGGAGTGCCGCTGGTGGGGCGCGGGGTACGGCGCCGCGGCGGACGGCTCCGCGTGGGCGCCGCCCGCCGCACGCACGCTGCTCTACGACCCGCGGCTCGGGCACCCGGGCTTCGTCGTCCCGGGATCGTTCCTGCCCGCGAACCTGCCGTCCGGAGGGGTGCCGGGGGCAGCGCGGCGCGACGAAGTCCGCCAGGCGCGCGCGACGGGTGGGTACGGGGTGATGCGAATCACTCGGCAGACCGCGCGGAGAGTCCCGCGTCCCGCCGTCCGAGCCATGCAGGCCGCGCTACTTCCCCCCTCTCCGGCCTCGTTGCCTGAATAGCTCGGAGCGGATTGCGGGGCGCGCGTCCGGGCCGTCGTGAGAGAGCGCACAAGCGAGAAGAACTCGCCTACTGCGACACGGACCTCCGTCCCTGAACTCGGGCGCCGTACCACTCCGCCAGCAGCTGAAACGAGTTCGACAACAGATCGCGAATGCGCATCGAAAGTGGGATGGATAATATTACCTGCCCAAGAGCGACAATGAAGAAGCCATCCCGGCTCTGTACGAGCGCTGACGTGCTCGATGCGCCGCCGTGGCCCTCGTAGCTGCGTTCATGGTGCATTCTTCGCAGTCGCGTACTGAAGACATCAGGATCTTCAATCGATCACGAGTTCCTCGTCGATCACTTCATCCTTATAAACCCACGTTCCACCGAGGCCCGGATTCCCGCAGTATTGCGGGGCAGGATGCAGCACGTCGGCCCAGTTGCACCGCCAGCCATACACGGTTCGCTGAACCGTCTTGAACTTCAGCCGGATTGCTTCGAAGAAGCACCGCGCCTGCTGGTGCGACGCAAAGATGCGCTCCTGGGCTTTCCGCAGTGCCTCCCGCGCCGCCTCTTCGGCGGTGTGACGCGCCTCTCGCGCCTCCTCGAGCCGCGAGCTGGCTCCGGCCGGAGCTGCATCCGGGTCGCTCCCCGACATTTGCGCGGCGTCCAGCGAGAAGTTGGATGTGACGCGTGGTCGCGCGTCCGTTGTCGTTGGGGCAACCCGCTTCGCGGCGGAGAGCCCCGACAGCTTGTCGAGCAGCCGGGCGGCCTCGCTCGGAGCGCCCGAGGAGACCGGCCGGCAGGGCTCGGCCACCTCCACGGCGGGGTCCAGGGCAGAGATCTCGGCGTCCAGCGCATCTACCGCGGCGAACGCCGACAGGACCTCCAGCACCGCCGCGTCTTCATCCAGCGCCTCGAGCATCAATTGGGCGTCGGCGGTCACCGGCGACTGGCAGTGCGGGCAGAAGTGGAAGTGTGTGATCGCCGAACACCGCGGGCACTCGGCACCCGCGGGCGGGTTGCCGCATTCCGTGCAGAAGCGCGCGCCGGCGGGCACCGGCGCCAGGCAGAACGGACAGGACCCTTCCAGCAGCCACCGCCCGCAACCCTCGCAGAGATCGCTACCCTCGGCCACCGCCGCCCCGCAGCCAGGGCACCAGCGCGAAACGTCCGCACTCCCTTCCGTCCCGGCCTCATCGGCCGATTCGATCTCGAAATCCTGCCATGCAGCGGCTTTCGGGGCCTGCTCGTAGGCCGAGAAGCGGTCGTCGGCGCGTTCGGACATGGTCACGCGACAGTTGAACGAGTCGGAACAGCTCGAATCGGGAGGTTGATTACGCCACTTTACGTGGAGGCTGGCAGCCGGTCAAGCCGATCCTCCGCCAGCCGATGAGCAACGTTGGGCGGAGCTCGCCCGGCCTCGCGTAACGATGTGCCGAGACAATGTCCTTTAGAGACGCTCGCAGTTACCTGATCTGATACAGCTTCGATTACGACAATTGATGATGGGTTGAGAAAACGTGCCCTCCTGTCCGACCAACAGAGCAACCTCACGGTGAGCATGAGCTCGCGCGAACGCCGTCCCTCCCAACCCATCCCAGAGCGGCCACCATGCCAGGAGACTCGCCCCCCGCTGCTCCCACCACCCGGGGCACGGAAGCGCGCACCACGCGCGGAACCCCCGGGCCCGCGCCTTCTGCGCCGGCGACGGTTCGCGGCGGCGGAGCCGTGCGCCGCCGCTCCACGTACGTGCCCGGCGACCTCGTGCCGCTGGGCAGGGGCGCCGTGGTGGTGGACGACTTCATCGCCGCCTCGGGCGAGGCCGAGCTGTACCGGGCCCACGTCGACGACTCCGAGCCCGTGGCCGACCTCCTCCCCGCGGCAACGATCGTGCTCAAGGTCTACCACCACGGCGCCGAGGCCAACCCGTCGGTGCTGGCGCTCTGGGCCGAGATGCGCGGAAAAGGTGTGCTCCGCCTGCTGGACTACGGAGTGCTGGAGCCCTCGGGGCGGGCCTACGAGGTGGTGGAATACGCGCAGGGCGGATCGCTCTCACGCCGTCTCCCGATCCGCGACGTGGACCAGCTGAGCCAAGTGCTGGAGCAGACGGCCGAAGGGCTGGAGGCCCTGCACCAGCGCGAGATCATCCACCGGGATCTCAAGCCCGACAACCTGCTGTGCCTGGACGCGGCCGGCCATACGGTAGTGCTGGCCGACTTCGGCGTGGCTACCGTACTGGGCGGCCGCTCTCTAGTCATCTCGCGCGCGGGGTTCGGAACGCCGGAGTACATGGCGCCCGAGCAGAGCACCGAGCTGTACGTGGACGGCGCCGCGAAGAACGCGCTCGCCCGCTCGGTGGACTACTACGCGCTGGGGATCACGCTGCTGGTGTGCTGGTCCGGCAGCTCTCCCTTCGGCCCCGGCCCGCACACGGCGGCCGAGCTGCTCGCCATCAAGCAGCACGGCCGCGTTCCCATCCCCGACGACCTGCCCGAGCGCTGGCGCCGGCTCCTGCGCGCCCTGCTCGCCGTGGACCCTTCGCGCCGGCTGGACTACGCGGGCGTGCGGCGCTGGATGCGGGGCGAACCCATCGACGTGCCCGAAACGCCGTCGAGCGTGGTGTATCCCCCGCTCGTCTTCCGCACCGAGCGCGGCGAGGACGTGCGCGTGGCGGACCCGCTGCAGCTGGCCACGCTCCTTGAGCAGAATCCCTTCGTGGGCCGCAAGTTCCTGTACGGCAAGTACGTGGAGCGCGCGGGGTGGGACGCGGCAAACCCCGGCCTGTGCGCGGCGCTCACCAACCTCATCGAGGAGAGCTACCCGCGCGACCAGGCGGCCGGCCTCACCGCGGCGCTGTACACCCTGGACCCGGGCCGCCCCTACCGCGCCGGGGAGAGCACGGTGGACACCTACGCCGGGCTGGCCGACCACCTGGCGCGGGAGGCCGGCACCTATCGCGACGCCCTCCGCGACCCCACGCACCGGGCCTGGCTGTACCTGGCGTCGCGGCCCGACCCACGGGTGCGAGACGGGATGCCGGCGCGGATCGAGGCGTTCGCCGCCGAGCCCTCCACCGAGGCCACGCGATCCACCGCGCTGCACCGGCTGATCCTGTGGCTGCGCGCGCTGGACGGCGACCGCACGCTCACCTTCGGCGGAGCGCGGCTGGAGGCGCCGGTCGAGCTCCTCTCGCTTCCCGACGCGGTGCTCACCTCGGCGCTGCAGGCGCTGGCAGCTCCGTCGTCGCTGCTGTCGGTGTGGGTGGAGGAAATGGCGCCCGAGCTGGGCCCGATCCTGGCCCGGTGGCGCGCGACCGCCACTCGTGACGCCTCCGCGCTGCCGTACGCGCTGGGCTTCGGCGTGCCCGTGGGCCCCGGCGAGGTTCGCCTACCCGCGGACGCCGTCTCCGACCACCCCGAAATGGCGGTGGCGCTGTGGGAGGGCCCGGCCCAGGCACGCGACGAGGTGGCCCGGTACCTGGAGACCTATCACAACACGCCGCTGGTCCAGGTCGCGTTCGAGTGGCTGGGGACGGCGCCGCAGGCGGACCACGTCGTCTCCGTGGTGCGCTACGTGGCCGGAGAGCTCGACGACCTGCTGGCGCTGCGCGCCGCGTCGGGGCGAGCCGCCGCGACGCCCGGCACCACTCTCCCCGTGCCGTCGGAGGCCGATGCGGTCGGCGCTCTCTTCGCCGGGGTCGCCAACGACGCGGCGCCGGACTGGGCCCAGCTCGCCACGCTCACGGAGGACGAGCCGTGGCACCTGCTGGTGACCGAGGTGATCCCCGTGCTCCTGCGCGCCCTCGACGAGGCCGAGGGCCGGGGCCGCCTGGCGCCGGAAGACCGTAATACGGTGCTCGACGCGCTGGCCGCGCAGGTCGGCGCCACGCTGGACGCGCCCAGCCGCGCCACTCCCCTGCGCCTGTATCGCCTCTCCGCCTGGATGCATGCCGCCGCCACCACGCCCGCCCTGGCGTCCACGCACGGAACCGCCGGGGAGCTGATGCGCTGCCTGGACAGCGTGGTCGAACGGCAGTACCGCCAGGGCTACGCGGAGATGGGCAACGCGCCCGCCTTCCTCGGCCCCGCCGCGGCGGCATTCCGCGCCATCGTGCCCCCCTTCGCATCCGCGACGGCGCTCTCCTTCGCGGAGCGCTTCGCGGACGAGGAGCGTGCCTACGCCACGCACGCCGCCGCCATCCACGGCTCCGTTACCGAGGAGCGACGGCTGCGGCGCGAGGAGATCGACTCCGCCGAATCGAAGGCGCTGACCTCCGTGCGAAAGGCGGAAGGCAAGGTCGGCCCGGTGGCCGACAAGCGGAAGGCTGCCAGGCGCGAGTGGCGGATGGTGGCCGCCGTGGTGACGGGGCTGGTGCTCCTGGTGCTCGGCGCGGTCAGCCAGGGAGGGCTGGGCATCATGATCTCCATCGCCCTAGGCATCGTGACGGGGCTCGCCGTCATCCGCCGGTTTCCCCGGCTCACGCCCCAGGCGGCGTTCGGGATCGGAGCGCTCGGGGCGATCGTGATCTTCCCCATGCTGCTCACGCTGGGCGTGATCGTCGGGCCGGTGCTGCTGGGGGTGGCTTTCTGGAGGGTGTCGATCGCGCTCAAGCTGAGCCAGGACGCCGCGACGGCGATGGAGGGCGTGGGGCTGGGCAACCAGCAATTGCGCGAGTTCAAAGACAAGCGGAAGGGGCTGGAGGAACGGCTGACGAACCGCGAGCGGGCGTGGGCGCTGGCCACCCGCCGCACCATCGCGCTGGCGCCCGACGTGGGGGCGGTAGACGTCCAGCGGGTGCGCGAGGAGGTAGCGAAGTGACCCCGGACACGGGCCGCCATCACCGGGTCACGTCACACGGCCAGCGCGGCGGAGCCCGCACGCGATGATGCTGCTGACGTGCCCATCGTGCCAGGCCGACACACCGAACGACGGCCGCCACTGCGACCAGTGCGGCACTCCGCTGCGCCGCTGCCCCACCTGCGGCACCGTGAGCACCGGCTCGTTCTGCCCGAACGACCGCACGCCGCTCACGGGCAACGCGCCGGCCGCCAGCCCGGTCCCGGTCCCGACGCCCGCCGGGCCCGGCGTCCGGATGCCGCCGCCCGTCTCGCCCGTCCCGGCACCGCCGGCCGGTCTCGTGCCCTCGCGCCCCGTTCAGCCTCCCTCCACGCGGCCGGGCGAGCGCCTGCGCCCCGCCATCCCCGTCCCACCGGCGGACGCCACCCGGCGCGGGCCCGCGCTTCCGGCCGCGCCGCCCGTGTTGCGCTTCGCCGCGGTGAACCTTCCCGTGGCTCCGTTCGACGTGGCGCCGGGTGACCTGCTGGGCCGGTCGGCGGGCCGTCACGCACCCGTACTGGCACCGCTCCACGACCAGGGCGTCTCGGGCCGGCACGCGCGCGTGGACTGGACGCCGGGTGGCGGCTGGACCGTCACCGACGTCGGCTCCTCATACGGGGTCGACGTGCGGCCGCAGAACGCATGGCCCACCCCGGAGCGGAACCTCCCCCGTGACCAGGCGCATCCGCTCTCCGGCACGTGCTACGTGCGGCTCGGCGACGCGATTTTCCAGGTAACCCCCGCACGCGAGGAACGATGACGGAGCTGATGGGAGACGTGCGTGAGGCCTCACCCCTGTGCGAGCTGACGCTGGCGATCTCGGCCTGGTCTCACCTGGGGCACGTGCGCCAGCGCAACGAGGACATGGCGGTGGTGGGCGATGCGCTGGTGCGCGACGGCGCGCACGAGCGCGCGGTGAAGCTGGCCACTCTCGAGCACGCGCTGGTCGTGGCGGTGGCCGACGGGCTGGGTGGGCACCTGGGCGGCGCCGAAGCCAGCCGCAGGGTGGCGGAGCGGGTGCGCGAGGCGGCGCCCGGATGGCCCGCGGCCTGGGGATACGAGCGCCTTTCCGGCGCGCTGCAGGCCGTCCTCTCCGCCGCGCACCTGGAGTTGCTGGCCGAGGGGGAGCGCGACGCCACCCTGGCCGGGATGGGCACCACCTGGACGGGGCTCGTGTTCACCCGCGAGGCGGCCCTGCTGGCGCACGTGGGCGACAGCCGCTGCTACCGCGTGCGCGACGGCGTACTCTCGCTCCAGACCCGCGACCACACGGCGCTCGCCTCGGTGGGCCCCGGCGCGACGAGAACCGTGCTCACCAACAGTGTGGGCGCGGGCGACACGGTGTCGGTGGACCTGGCGAACCTCACGCGACGGATGTACAGCGGCGACCAGTACCTCGTATGCTCCGACGGCGCCGCCGACGCCGTCGTTCCCGACGCGGAGGTGCTGCGCGCGCTCGAAAGTGCGCCAGGGGTCGAGGGCGTGGTGCACCACGCCCTAGAGCGGGGCGGCTCCGACAACATCACCGCGGTGCGCATCGTGGTGACGTAGCCACGCACCGGGCCATCTCCCGAACCTTCATTCATCTTCCACCTCGATCCTGGGCACCGATCATGGTTCTCCTCGCAAGCTCCGGCACGGCCCCGCTCGGGACCCTGCAGCAGATCGGCGTCATCTTCGCGGCGCTCTTCCTGGCTGGCGGCTACCTGTACGCCTTCCTGAACCTCGGGAAGCGCGGCGCCCGGTGGTTCCTCCGCATCTCCGCGCCGCTGGTTCTGGCGTTTCTGCTGTGGCGAGGGGAGCAGGGCGCGATCACTCTCTTCTTCGGGTTGGGCACCGGGCTCATCACCGCGATCGACCTGCTGGCCGACAACTTCAAGTGGCAGCCGGTGGTCATGCGGACGCTCGCGGTGCTGTTCCTGGGGGCCGTGCTCTCCGAGATGTACCCCGCGCATGGGTGGATCGACAACGTGGTGACGCTGATGGACACGATGTTCTGACGCGGCCGCCGCGCTGACAGAGACGCACCCGTCGTTCGTCCAGCCGCCACCCCAAACCTTCCCGCGACCATGCCGCTCGAGTGCCCTTCGTGCCAGCAGGCCAACCGCCCCGTTGCCCGTTTCTGCAAGGCGTGCGGAGCGAGCATCCCCGCGGCACCTCCGCCCGACCCGCTCCTGCAGCTCAACGGGCTGGTGGGGATGACGGAGATGAAGCGCGAGATCGACCGGCTGGTGCGCGTGGCGCGCGCGGCGGCGGGCCGAGGCGGCGGCCGCGCCAGCGCCCTCGGAAACCTGCACACCATCATCACCGGCAATACGGGCACCGGGAAAACCCACGTAGCGGGAATCATCTTCCGGCTCTTCCATCACCACGGGCTCACCGCCAGCCCGAACTACGTGCGCGTGGACGTGGTTAGCGTGAGCGAATTCGAGAAGGAGCTCGAGGGCCACTACAAGAAAGCCGCGGGCGGCGTGTTGTTCATCGACAACGCCCACCGGCTGGCGCGGCCGGGCCCTAGCGGCGGCACCCCACCCATCGACCGGCTGCTCAGCCGCATGGACGCGTCCGGGCACGACCCCGTGGTCGTGCTCGCCGGGCTGCGGCGCGACCTGCGCGACCGCGTGGAAGACAGCCCCGAGCTGCGCAGCCGGTTCCGCTACGTGTTCCACCTGCCGGACTTCGAGGCCGGCGAGCTCCTGGAGATCACCGAGGCGCACGTCCGCGGGAACGGGCTGTTGCTGCACCCCGACGCCGAGGAGCGGGTGCGCCTGCTGCTGCGTCACCGGGTGCGCACCCGCGACGCCAGCTTCGCCAACGCCCGCGTGGCGACCGACCTGGGCGAGGCCCTCTGCCTGCGCTACTTCCTGCGCGTGGACGGCGGCGACCCCGACGACGGGGTGATCCAGGCCGATGACGTGGAGAGCGACGCGCCACCCGAGCGCACGCTGGACCAGATCCTCGCCGAGCTCGACGGGTTCGTGGGGATGGACACGGTGAAGCGCGAGGTGCGCGCCCTGGCGCAGCAGATCGAGATCGAGCGCCGGCGCGCCGAACAGGGGATCGGCCGCGCGGGAAACGTGACGCGGCATTTCGTGATCACCGGCAACCCCGGCACGGGGAAGACCACCGTGACCCGGAAGCTGGCGGAGATCTTCTCCGCCATCGGCCTGCTCGACCGCGGCCACGTGGTGGAGGTGGACCCCGGGAAGCTGGAAGGGCAGTACATCGGCGAGGCTGCGCAGCGGGTCAACCAGGCGTGCGACGAGGCCTTCGGCGGGGTGCTGTTCGTGGACGAGGCCTACGGCCTGGCCGGCTCGGGCGTGGCGGGGAGCACCGGCGCCGGCTCGTACGGGCAGAAGGCCGTGGACACCCTGCTGAAGCGGATGGAGGACGACCGCGGGCGGTTCGTGGTGGTGGTGGCGGGATACCGCGACCGCATGGACGAGTTCTTCCGGATGAACCCCGGGCTACCGAGCCGCTTCGACAGCTACCTGCACATCGACGACTACACCCCCACGGAGCTGCGCGACATCTTCGAGCAGATGGCCGCCGCACAGCAGTTCCGGCTCTCTACCGAGGCGCGCGAGAGGCTGGAGCGGGTGACGAAGGACATGTACGATCGGCGCGGCCGCGACTTCGCCAACGGCCGAACGGTTCGGCAGCTTTTCGACCAGGCCCGCTCCGCGCTCGCCGGCCGCCTGGCTCGGCTCCCCGCCGGCGCGGTGGACGACGCGGCATTCTCCCTGATCGAGGCCGAGGACATCGTCCACGACCTTCCCGAGGCCCCGTCGCTCGAGCAGGCGCTGGGCGAGCTGCGCAAGATGGTCGGCATGGAGACTATCAAGGACTGGATCGGCGACCTGGCACGCCTGCTCCAGATGCAGGCCGAACGCGAGACGCGCACCGGGAGGAAGACCGTGCTCAAGCTGCACGTGGTCCTCACCGGCAACCCCGGCACGGGAAAGACCTCGGTGGCTCGGATCCTGGGGATGGTCCTGCGCACGCTGGGCGTGCTTCCCCGCGGGCAGGTGGTGGACGTGGACCGCTCGGGACTTGTGGCTCCCTTCCTGGGGCAGACCGCCCTCAAGACCAACGAGGCCATCGACCGCGCCCTGGGCGGCGTGCTGCTGGTGGACGAGGCTTACTCGCTGGCCTCGGACGCGTTCGGGCGCGAGGCCATCGACACACTGCTGAAGCGGATGGAGGACGACCGCGGCAAGTTCGTGGTGGTCGCGGCCGGGTATCCCGAGGAGATGCGGCAGTTCCTCGAAACCAACCCGGGGCTGTCCTCCCGCTTCTCCGACCATTTCCACATCGACGACTACCGTCCGGCCGAGCTGCTCGAGGTGTTCGAGGTCATGTCCACCGAACAGGGATACACCCTCGATCCCGCGGCACGCGAGCCGCTCCTGCGCGCCCTGGACGCGCTGTACGCGGCGCGGGACCGCAACTTCGGCAACGCCCGCACCGTCCGAGGGCTGCTGGAGAAGTCGATCGTGCGACAGAGCCGGCGCCTGGCCGCCGCCCCCGACCGCGACGAGGCCGACTTCGCCCTCCTCCGCGCCGATGACATCCCCGGGCTCGAAGCGGCGCAGCCGGTGGACCTGGCCACGTCGCTGGCCGAGCTCGACGCGCTCATCGGGATGGACTCGATCAAGCGCCAGGTGCGGGCCCTGGCCGACTTCCTGGTGGTGCAGAAGGCCCGCAAGCAGGCCGGCGAGAAGAGCTCGTCGCTCACGCTCCACTTCCTGTTCCGCGGCAACCCCGGGACGGGAAAGACCACGGTGGCGCGCGTCCTAGCCCAGGTGTTCAAGGCGCTGGGCGTGCTTCCCAAGGGGCACCTGGTGGAGGTGGACCGCGCCGGCCTGGTGGGGAGCTACCTCGGCCAGACCTCGCCGAAGACGAACGACGCCGTGGATCGCGCGATGGGCGGCGTGCTCTTCGTGGACGAGGCCTACGCGCTGGCCAGCGACGATTTCGGCCGCGAGGCGATCAACACCCTGCTCAAGCGGATGGAAGACGACCGCGGCAAGTTCGTGGTGATCGCCGCCGGGTACCATGCGGAGATGGACCGCTTTCTCGCCACCAACACCGGCCTGGCCTCCCGCTTCACCCAGTACGTGGACTTCGAGGACTACACGCCGGCCGAGATGGCGGAGATCTTCCGCCACCTGCTACGCACCGAGGGGTTCGTGCTGGAACTCGGTGCCGACGCGGCGGTGGAAGCGATGATGGAAGCCGTCTGGGCCGCGCGCAACGCGGCCTTCGCGAACGGCCGGACGGTCCGCAACCTCTTCGACCGGGCACGGCAGGCCCAGGCCACCCGCCTCGCGCAGGCAGGCGTCGGCGCGCCCGCCGACGGTTCGGACCTGAACCTGATCCTCGTGTCGGACCTGCCGCCGGCGTCCGGGTAGCACGCTTTCGACCCCGGCGTACGCGGCCGACGCATCAACACCAAGTCGGCGATTCGTTCTCCGGCTGGCGGCGGGTCGGCGCTGTTGTCATGAAGGGTGGTGCGTCGCTTCGTTTCCTGCTGAATTACTTCTTGCACCGACTCATCCATGCGCAAACGGTTGATCGTTAGGGAGTTCTGTGGATTAGTCCAAGTTGTGTTTCAACAGGTCGGGGCGGAGGTGCTGGAGGCCACGGTGGCGCCGCGACCGTTCGAGGCTCCGCTCTCTCACGGCGAACTGGAGGATCTCCGCTGGTACTTGGAGGACTACCTGACGGCGCCGTTCGCGGTGTACGAGGAGCGGGGATCGGCGATCCAGGGGCGAATCGAGGGGTGGGGAACACAGCTCTTCGAAGCGCTTTTCGGCCAGGGCAGGCCAGGGCGCGAGGCGTACCTGCGGGCCCGCTCGTTCGCCGGCGGGTGGAGCCTGTGGATGGAGTCTGGCTCGCCTGCCTTTCTTGCGCTCCCCTGGGAGCTGATGCGCGACCCGACGCTCCCGGCGCCGCTGGCGCTGGACGTCCCGGTGAACCGCACCATCGACACGCTCTCCGCGGCCGTGTCGGCCTCCTCCCAAGACCTGCGCGTACTGATGGTGATTGCCAGGCCGGACGGCGTGGACGACGCGGGGTTCCGCGTGATCGCGCGGTCGCTGGTGGAGCGCCTTCCCGCGGTTTCAGGGCGAGTAACGGTGGACGTGGCGCGCCCGCCCACGCTGGACGAGCTACGGCGGCGGATGGAAGAGGCACAGCAGGAAGGGAGGCCGTACCAGGTGGTCCACTTCGATGGGCACGGCACCTACGAGGGCGGACGCAAGCCCCAGGGATACCTCATCTTCGAGAAGGAAGGAGATGCGCACCCCGTCCCGGCGGATGAGATCGGAGCGGTGCTCGCGGGCGCGGGAGTACCGCTCCTGGTCCTCAACGCCTGCCATTCGGGAACGCTGACCCACGCCGAGACGGCGGAGGCGGCGGTGGCCACGCAGGTGCTGCGCGCGGGCGCCGCGGCCGTGGTGGCCATGGGTTACTCCGTCTACGTGCCGGCAGCGGCGGAGTTCATGGCGGCGTTCTACGAATCGCTCTTCGACGGCGAGACGGTGGAGGAGGCGGTGCGCTCCGGTCGCCGCCGGATGCACCGTGCGCCCCTGCGCCCCAGCCCGAGGGGGCCGCTGCCGCTGGACGACTGGATGGTCCCCGTCCACTACGCGCGCTCCGAAGTGCGCTTTCCGGGGCTGGCGCGGACGATCTCATCCCCACCGCCGCCGCCGGGCTTACCGACGCAGGAACCTCAGCCCGGCGCGGCGGCGGAGACCGCGGGGACGAGGCATGCGGAAGGCGCGCTCGAAGCGGCGGAAGGCGTGTTCGTGGGACGCGACCACGAGTTCCTGCGCCTGGAGTGGGGGTTGCAAAACCGGCGGGTGCTGCTGCTGCACGGGCAGGGCGGGACGGGGAAGACAGAGCTTGCAAAAGGGTTCGCGCGGTGGCTGCGCGACACGGGCGGAGCGGACCCCGGACTGGTGTTCTTCCACTCGTTCGAGCCGGGGGTCGCGTCATTCGGCCTCTCCGGCGTCGTGACGCCGATCGGCATCGAACTGTTCGGCGCGGACTTCGTGCGGGACGCGTCGGAGACGGCGGACCGCACGGCGGCGATCCTGGACCTGATGCGCCGGAAGCGCGTTCTGCTGGTGTGGGACAACTTCGAGACCGTCCGCGAGATGCCGGACCCCACGGGCACCACGCCACCGCTGGACCCAGCGGAGCAGGACGAGATCCGGGATTTCCTGGCGGAGGTGGCAAAGAGCGCCAGGGGCGGAGTCATCATCACCAGCCGCGCGCCGGAGAAATGGCTGGGCGACGTGCATCGGCTCGAGGTGCCTGGACTGGACTCCCAGGGAGCGGCGGAGTACGCGGACAAACTGCTCGCGCTCCATCCGGCCGCGCAGCCGCACCGGGAGGAGAGGGCGTTCGGGGAGCTGCTGGAGGCGCTGGGGGGGAATCCCCTGGGTATGCGCCTCACGCTGCCGCATCTGGAGCGCTCGAGCGCGCCGGAGCTCCTCCGGAAACTGCGCGAGGCGGCGCCCCTGGATGCTCCGGGGGGCAGGCTGGACTCCCTCGCGGCCAGCGTGCGCTATTCCTTCCGGCACCTGCTGGAAGGCGACCGGCGCCTGCTCCCCGCCCTGGCGCTCTTCGAAGGCGTCTGCGACGCGGATGTGCTAAGGGTGATGAGCGAGCATCCCGACGTGCCGCACCGGTTCCAGCGGGTCACGCGGGATACGTGGACCGCCGCGCTGGACGGGTGTGTAGCCGTGGGGCTTCTTACCGACCTGCGCGACGGCATGTACGGCATCCACCCGGTGCTCCCTTCGTTCCTGGAAGGATTGTGGCTGGAGCAGGCGGGGAGCGGCTACGACGCGGAGCGCACAGCGGCCCTCCGTGCGGCTGTCCGGGCATGCGCGGACCTGGGTGAGTGGGCGGCGTCGCAGATCGAGAGCGGAGACGCCACGTTCGCCTTCTCCTGGGTCAAGCGGCTGCGGCGCACGCTCGGTGCGATGGCCGTGTCGGCGGTGGGCGCGGGGGATTTCGCGGAAGCGTATCACATCCTCCTGCCGCTCCTGAAGGTGCTGGATGCAGAGGGCTGCTGGGTCGAGCTGCGCAGATGGGCGGACCTCTGCCGGACGGCGATCGAGGGCCCGCTCGGAGACGCTCCCGAGCCGGGGTCGGCCGCCGCCGCGCTCTGGATCCTGGCACTCACGGCCGAAGCCGGCATCGCGCTTCTGATGCGCGACGCGGCGGGGGCAGAGCTCACGCTCCGACGCATCGAATCGGTTCTCCGCGACTGCCGGGACGATGCGAGCCGCTTCTCGCTCGCGGCGATCCACCACCGCCTCGGAATCGCGGCGGAGCTGCGGAGCGACCTCGCCGCGGCGGATCAGTGGTACCGCAGGTCGATGGAGGTGATGGAGGAGCTGGGGAATCGTTCCTCCGTGGGGGACAGCTGCCACCAGCTTGGAGTGGCAGCACAGCGGCGAGGCGATCTCTCTGCGGCGGAGGAGTGGTTCCTCACCGCGCTGGAGATCCGCGAGGAATTGGGGGACCAGCCCGGCAGGGCGTCCGTCTTGCACCAGATCGCGGGAATCGCAAGGGACCGGGGCGACTTCTCTGCCGCGGAAAAGTGGTACAACAGGTCGCTCGCAATTGAGGAAGAGCTGGAAAACCGCCACGGCAGGGCTACCAGCTACCATCAGCTCAGCATCGTGGCGCAGAGGCGGGGAAACCTGGTCGCGGCAAAGGAGAAAGTCCGCAGGGCGCTCCTGATCTGGGAGGAGCTTGGGAACCGGGCCGGGGTGGCGCACAGCTGCCACCAGCTCGGCATAATCGCGCAGCTGGGAGGCGACCCCTTCGCGGCGGAGGAGTGGTACCGCAAGGCGCTCCCGATCATGGAGGAACTGGGGATTGGACCCGGCACGGCGTCCAGCTGCTTCCAACTCGGAAGGGTGGCGCAGGACCGGGGCGACCTCACGGCCGCGGAGGAGTGGTATCACCGGTCGCTCGCGATCACCGATCGCCTCGGTGACCGGTCCGGCGTGGCAACGGCGTACCAGCAGATCGGCATGGTGGCGCAGGAGCGGGGCGATCTCGCGGCCGCGGAAGGGTGGTACCGTCAATCGCTCGCGATCCACGAGGAGTTGGAGAAGCGGCCGGACCGGGCGCTGAGCTACGGCCAGATGGGAATGCTGGAAGAGCAGCGGAACAACCTCCCGGCGGCGATGAACTGGATGGTCCGCGCCAACGCCCTGTTCGCGGATTTCGGGAACCCGGCGACCGGCCCGGCTCCCTATCACCTGGCGCGCTTCACCCGCGCGCTGGGAATGCCCGCGCTGGAGGCGGCGTGGCTGTGCGTGGCCGGCGTGCCTCTCCCAGCGGATGCCTGGAACGCGGTCGGTTGGATGATCGAGCAACTCGAACGCATGGAGGCCGGCAATGCCGCCGATTCCTGAATACACTGAACTGGCGCGCGCGGCGGGCCAGCGGCTGGCCCTGGAACTCGATCCCGAGCTGGAGATGCGGGTGGAGCGCCTGCTCGCCCCCAACCGTTACGAGTCGTCCCCTGTGCGGTTCGACGCGGCGGGGATCGTCGCTGCGCTTGTGGTCGCGGTCGCGCAAGTGGCGTGGCAGATCTACCACGCCACGGCCATCCGCGAAAAGACCCACGAATCGATGGCTCGTCAGATCCGCATCCAGGTGGACCTGCCCGCAACCGTCACCCCGGCGGAGCGTGACCTCGTCATCGAAGCGGTCCTTGCGGAGCTGAAGCGTATGGACCCGCCGGAGGCCATCTCCGCCACTTTCGATTGTTCTCGTGGAAAGCGGCGGCGCGTGCCCCTCCATCAGCTACACGCCCGGGGTGTCGCTCCTTCTCACGCCATCGAACAAGGACGCATGAGCCAGGTGAGGGTGCTCTTCTTCGCCGCCGATCCCGCGTCGGCCGACGGAGGCCGTCAGCGCCTGCTGCTGGACGAGGACATGCGAGCCATACGCGAAAAGGTGCGCGCCGCGGAGTTTCGCGACGCGCTGTCGTTCGACGATCGCTGGGCCGCCCGCCCCGACGACCTGATCCAAGCGTTCAACGAGACGCGCCCGCAGGTGGTGCATTTCAGCGGCCACGGCAGCGAGCGCGGCCTCGTGCTGGTGGGTAACCACGGGACCCCGCAGTCGGTGGGTGCGCCGGCGCTCGCGCGCCTGTTCGCGACCTTCGCCGGCACGGTCCGGGTGGTGGTGCTCAGCGCCTGCCATTCGCGCGCGCAGGCGCAGGCCATCGTGCAGTGGGTCGACTGCGTGATCGGCACGCGCGGCGCGCTCCCCGACGAAGCCGCGCTGGCGTTCAACGCGTCGTTCTACCGCGCGATCGCCTTCGGGTGCTCGGTGCGCGAAGCGTACGACCAGGCGAGCGTGGCCGTGTCGCTGGGCGGATTCCCCGACGACGCCTGTCCCGAGCTGCTGGCGCGCGACGGCGTGGACCCCGCGCGGCTGTTCCTAGTCTCGCCCGACGCCGCCGAGCCGCGCCACTTCACCGAGGTGCGCTACGGAAGACGCGTGTTCGACCCATTCACCTTCAACCCCAGCGACGTGGGGACGCTGGCTATCGATGGCGCGCAGGCTCAGTTCCACGGTGAGAACGGCAGCGTCCGGATCCATCACGTCCGCGAGGTGAAGCACGCCCAGGAGACAGGCGGCCCGTTCAACAATTGGGTGAAGATCCGGTACGGCGCGGGCGACGGCGAAGTAGCCTATCTCTCCAGGGCGGGGGTGATGAACGAGCTGCTGGGCGGCAGCGACGACCTCTACGCCGCCCTCCGGGGCATGATGGAGAAGGGGCGGGGCGACGCTCCGGAGTGAGCCCGCCCGCCGTTCCTTCGTCTCCCCGCCGCGCCCCCGCTCCACTTCCGCGCCGCCCCGCCATCTTGGCGGACCGTCGGGGGGGCGTCAGCGATCCCAGCCACGACGAATGCCAGCACGATCAAAGGCTCGACACCCAACCCACTCGGGGTTCGAGCGAATCATCCGGTCGCGGAGGAGCTGGTCGAACGCATCGATCATCGACGCAAGCCGCACTTCCTAATTTAGCCAGGATGAGCGAAGTGGTGATCCTCCACCGGGAGCTCGCAAGCATGAAGACCACGGTTGCCGTGACGGACGAGCAGATCCGGCGGCTGCTGGCTGCGATGCCCTCGGGAAGATTGGCCGCGGCAGGGATCAGGCGCCTCGAGATTGTGCCGACCCTCAGAGACGAAACCTCCGTTCCGCCCCGTGATGCCTGAAACCATGCACCAGGCACCGAGTGCTAGCCGCCGCCTGGGCGAGTACCTCGTCCGGGAGAGGGCGGCGCACCACCTCTCCCGCAATCCCGAGTTCGCCAGCTTCCAGTTTCTGGCCTTCCACACCTCGGCGGCGGGCGTGGACCTGGTGGCGATGTGCGATGCGGACGCGATGACGGAGGGTGAGGTGGTGCGGCTTCGCGACGAGTTCTTCGATCTCGTCCGGCGGCTGCCGCACACCCTGAACCTCAAGCCGCGCGGCCGCAATCCCAACGGATTGCTGGGCTTCGTCTTTTCCGAAGGGTGCCCGGAGTCGATGGCCCGCTTCATCGCGCGGCAGACGCGCATCTCGCACGCGGTGGGGAGCGGCGGCGTATCGGTGTCGTGGGCCATCGACGCGCGCAATCGGCGGATTCACACGCACGACAACCCGGTGTCCATCCTCCCACCGGTCATCGTGGCAGCCCGGGCCGTTTATCCCGGATTGGAATTCCTGGACTCCCTGCTGGAGAGGACGGATCTCACAGGCGCGGAACCGGCGAAGGGCGATCGCGCAGCTGCCGGCGCACACGACGTCGTCACCTCTCCCCCGGCTGTCTGGAGAGCGCCGCCGGCTGACGCGGCCGCGCGGACGCCGACGGAGCTCCACGGCGCTGGGCCGGAGAGGATCCACATCCTCTTCTTGGCCGCCAACTCCGTCGACGCACCGATGGACCTGGAGCGGGAGCTGAGCCAGATCAAGAACAACCTTCGGCTGGCCAAGGAACGTGATCGACTGGAACTCACGGCGGTCATGGCGGCATCGATCGACGAGGTGATGCAGTCGATGCTGGACGCCCCGCCCACGATCGTCCATTTCTCCGGGCACGGCTCGGCGGAAGGCGTCGTGCTGCGGGATGCCGCCGGCAATCCGCACCTGGTTGCCGGCAAGGCACTCGCGAGCCTGTTCGCGCTGTTCCGGGAGACGGTAAGCTGCGTGGTGCTGAACGCGTGCTGGTCCGAACCGCAGGCGCGCGCCATCGGAAAGCACATTCCATACGTGATCGGCACGCGTGCCATGATTCCCGACAAGGCGGCCGTGGCGTTCTCGACCGGCTTCTACAAGGCGATCGCGGCCGGGAAGGACGTGCCCTTCGCGTATCAATTGGGGGTGGCGCGCAGCCAGGCGGACGGTGAAGACCTCAGCGATCTCGTCGTTCTTCTCTCCAGCGACGATCAGCTTGTCGTGTAGCTGTCCGCTGGCGCCGGCGGTCGCTTCCCCGGTCGCGCGGTGCCTGGGGTGGAGAGGGGTGAAGTCCATGAAAGTCCAGGCCGGGGAGTGGGCGTGGGCAACGCCCGCAGCCCGCACGCTCCTCGACCCGCGGGTCGGACATACGGGTTTCGTCGTACCGGGATCGTATCTGCCAGCGAATCTGCCGTCTGGATCGGTGCCGGGCGCGGCGCTGTCCGCCAAGTGCGCGACCGGGCGGTAAAGCGTGATGCGGATTACCAGACAGACAGACCGGCGGTCACCCCGGCCCGCAGTCAGCGTAGCCGGGTCTGGCTCCCTCTCGCCGGCTCCTGCGCGGCTTCCGGAGTAGTGACCATCTTGGAACGCCGACGAGAAGTATGACGTGATGATGCTGGTAAGGATCGGTGGCTGCGAGCGAGAGCGGCGCCGCACGCTTCGCCATTGGAGCGGCGGTGGGACATGCGCCGGGGAATAGGTAGCAATCCTCGATCATCCCCTTCCGGTACGGGTTCCGCTTTACCGAGGTAGCCCGAGGACAGCGCTGCATCGACCGGTGCCCGGAGTTCCACATCCAGGTCCACGACCTCGCCGTGCTTCTTGCCCTTCCGTGAACCGTTAAGCGGCCCAGTCCAATCCATCCACCGGATCCAGTACCAGATCACTGCTGCGTGCCCGGATAGCTGGTCGGCCCGCAGGTCAGCCGCGAGTTCAATCTGAAGTGGCAGGCGGGGTCTGCGAGGGCAGCCCCCGGAAGGCCGCCTCCATCTCATCCACCGGGTGGCGACGGATGTGAGAGTCCACACCGATCCTGAACGTAGGGTCGAACAGGCAAGTGTCGCATTCTTGGGTGCCATGTTCGCCAGCGGATATGCTTGACCATTCTCCTCTCACATAGCTATCTCCATCATCCAAGTCCTGGCCGACGACGAATGCAAGGCTAGCGCAAGCCACTCTGGATCCTCCTCGCTGGAAAAGCATGCCGCCCCACAATCCCATAGGCACGGGCCCCCTGCCCACCCTCCAGCTCCAATCCATTGTCGCGCTACGCGAATCGTTTGTGCCTTGGTCCCGGGCAGGGAAAGGGCTGTGGTTGCGGCTCGGAGGTCTCGCGACCGATGATGCCCGAGCGCATGGGGCGCTCTGCAACGCACTGGAACGCCTTTTCGCGCCGCCAGCCGGGGTGGGTCCCAAGGTACTGATCCTCGACTGGTCCGGCGTGAGCAACTGTTCGGCGGAAGGCCTCGCGCTGTTCGGTGTTGTCACCCGGCGGCTCGCCGAGCACGCGGTGCGGATCATTATCATCGAACCTGAATTTACCGACACCCGTTCCGCCGTGAACGGAAGCAGAATCCTAGACGGATGTGGCGGGCTGGAGTGGGTACCGTCCACCGCAAGCAAGAGAAGCATCTTGCACTGCTGCGCGCAGGCGGCCGCCTTCTCGGGATCTGCCAATGAGAGCGTGGATAACTTCTGCGACGGGCTTTCCGATACCCTGAAGGCGCATGCTGCGCCAAGGCGGGCAACCTTGGCGATGATGGGCACCGCGATCGAGCTGCTGCACAACGTGCTCTCTCATGCGGGTTCTTCCCACGCTGCCGCAGCGGCGTTCGTGCTGCCGAGGCGCCGACCGGCCGTCCTTCAAGTCGGAATCGCGGATGACGGAATCGGCATACCCGCCGCGGTGCTCCGGCACCCACGCCATGCGTGGTTGACTTGGTTCTCGGATGCTGGAGTTACCCGGGCCGTAATCCGGGAACAGCTCTCCGGTCGCAAAACTACCGAAGGGGAAACGGACTCCGGCGGAGGCGGGATGGCACGTGTAATCAAAAAACTGTTGGAGGAGACGTCGTCCGAGGTTACTCTGCGCAGCGGGTCAGCTCTCATCCGCCTCAGCAGCACCGATCCGGAGAGCTACAAAGTTCACCGGCTGACGTATGGGGCGGGAACACAGGTCCGTATCGAGTTGCGGCTTCCCTGACCAGGAGCTCCCCAAACTTTGTCGAATGGCCGAATCAACTCGTTGCGTTGACGAATTGGATCGCTTGCGCGTACACTTACCCACATGAACAAACTAGAAGCGACAGCACTCTTCCGAGACGCTCCCGTATTTCGGGTGCGCGAGCATACTCGCGGTCGATCGCTCTTCACCAGAGCAGATACGGAAACGGCGGAACTGGCCCTCCTTGAGCGGCTCGAGCGTGAACCCCCCGGCACACTTCTCACGGTGGACTTCTCCGGCGTGCGCATCTCTTCCGAAGCCGCGCGACAACTGCTTCGGCGTGCAATTTTGCGCATCACGGGCGGTGAACTCACGGAGAGGTTCCTTGTTCTCGGCGATCTCGGGGAAAGCCGTTACAATGTCGAGGTGATGTTGGCGGGAGAATCCCTCGTTGCGGTGGAACGATCAAAGGATGAGGGGGCGAAGGCTCGAGGGGCGGTTGATCCAGCCGTACGCACCACGTACGACTACCTGGCCAGCAAACCCACCGCCACCGCCAGCATGGTCCTGAACGATCTGGGGCTTTCTGCCATTGCTGCCGCGACAAACCGCCTTTCTAACCTCGCAAAGCTGGGGCTCGCCCGGCGCGTCGAACAGCGCCCTGTTTCTGGGGGCGGCCGCGAGTACGTCTACGCGGCAGTCCAGTGAATACAGAGGGGTCAACAGAAGCAGTGCCCAGAGGTCCGCAGTCTGTCGACAGTTCCCGGTGCGAGGCCCCGGACCCGCCGCTCTCCATCTCCCAACCAATAAGTTGTTCCTTCAGCAAGTGTTACACGGGAAAGCCTTGTCCGAAGACCCGCTGCAACGCCTCCCCTGCCCGTTTTTCGGTTCGCGCGCGACGCGCAGTTGCAAGGGCCCCATCCAGGCGCTGCAGCTTGGTTCGGAAAGCATAGACCTGCTCGGAGGTCATCATCCCGCAGAGGTTCGTATCAGGTACGACGGGTAGCATAATATCGACCCGCCACCGGCTTCCAAAGAACCATGCGCCTGGGCGATCATGAAATTGCTCCAACATCCCGCCTACTACGCCTTGGAGAGCAGCCAAGTCGTCCGGCCAATCGCGCGCCCGGTACACCGGTTCGAAAAACTCGTGACAGGCGACCGTAAGAGCGATACCCCGAGGAGCAGCGTTTCCGGTCACCCCGAACCGTTCATCCTTCCACCGCTTCAAATAGCGGATTACACGCCGGAACTGCCTTCCGTCATCCTCCCGGTAAGCGGACGTGATCCACTCGTGGAGCCCGCGCGGGTCCGCTACCTCCCAGCCCGAGTTTCCGGGCCCCGAATGCTCCTTCCCCATCGCGATGCGCGGCAGGCCATCTCTGAAGTTTCTGGAGTCCGCGTAAACGGCCAAGTCGACGTGGTACACCGGGCGTTCGTTCCGATGGTACTGGACGGTTACACACGGCCTGCGAATCCGCACTCCCGCCCTTCCCGGAGCGCCGTGCGTATGTCCCGCCAAGGCGTCTCGCACCCGCTGTTTCAGAGCGACTGCATCCCAACTCTCATCAACATCGAAGTAGAGTCCCTGATCGATGTCGAAGTCCCCGGTCAGCGGCACGATCCCGGTATTGGCCGCGTAGCTGCCCTGATCGAGAAAGTAGTAGTCGGGGCATTCCTCACCCCGGCGTTCGAAGATGGCTGGCAGCCGATCATCCAATCGCCGACGGATGACATCCCGCTTGTCACGCAGGGTTTGATTTTCGTCATAGCGGCGAAGCTTGATCGCCTCGTGAAAGGCGAAGATCTGCGCTTGCACATCTGCCATGGATCAAGAGAGCCTGGGTTAGAGGACGGAAGCAGTTCCGGAACTGTCAGGGTCGTGGGCACTCACCCCCCGGCTCCCGTCAGCAACCTGAAGACGACCCGGGATCCTGGAACTGAACGTCCGCGGCCCCGGGCCCGTGGGGATGAACGTGGATTTCCAGAAATGCCTCCCAAGACGGGTAGATCGCGATGCTGCTGTGCCCTGGGTTGTCGGAGCGCAGATCCGAGCGCCAGCAGACCACGACCTGGTCCGTGTGAAAGATCACGCCGTCGAGGATACGACCGGTCCCACTTACGCCCGTCTCATCGACATGGCGCACGAGCGTAAATACTTTCGGTTCGGCCATCGGAGCTTCAGAAAGTGAGAGTGGGTGCAAAGCCGCTCCGCATCTTCCCGGGATCATAGATCACCAGCCGCGGATCGACTTTGGGAAGCAGAGAACGACCAATCTCGACGGCGATGGCGTTGGGAACCGCAGGGAACAGGTGTACCTCGCAATTCTCACCGTGCTGCTCACGGAGGGTTCCCAGGAGCTGCCGCCATTCGTTGCGAAACAACTCGAGTTGCTCCTTCGCCTTGAGAAAGTCGGGCCGCGGCTGGGCAATGGTCATGGTGTACGTGGGCAACGACTCCCCCACCGCCCGCTCGATCTCGCTTGGATGGATGGTGCCACACAAAGAGAGGTTTACCGCGACTTTGCAGACCTCAGCATCGAGAGATTCGGGACGCAGGACCGTGTAGTTGAATCCGATGTCCGAGAGCTCCTGCCAGATCCAGTGGTTCGTGTTGCGGTGCCGCTGAAAGGCGTCGCCGGAGATTACATCTCCCACGGTCTTACCTAAGTAGATAAGCACAGGAATCGGAGCAAGCGCGAAAATCGATAAGTGGTTGATAGGATATCCTGTCGGGCCTTCCAGGCTGGACAGAAATGGCTGGAGCTTGCGGTCGATCAGCTGAGGGACCAGCGTCCAGTACACGGGATCCGATTCATCCACATCCAGTGAGGCAAGCTCGATCCTGATCCCGAGATCCGACGCAGGATAACGTTCCTCTGCGACAACGGCTTCCCGCGCCTGCTCGAAGTTGACCAAGCCCTGCCGGTCAGCGATCCGAGTGCTCAGCAGGAGAAGCTCGGTGCGCCGGTTCGTCTGGATCGCGGTCTGTCGCTCGATCCGCTCCTCATGCTCCCGCTTGTACCGGACAAGCAGTTCGGCCGGATGCCCCGCCACGTCCTCCACGTCGACGAGCCTGTGATGAGTGTCACAAAGGAGCATGATGTTCGCCGGATCCGCATTGAGCTTGTGGGAAAGCTCAGGATCACCTCGCGGCCCGTCGGCGGAATCCGCGACGATGTGCGCCAGGTAGGATCTGTTCATACGCTGGAGCGTGAGATCATCTCTCCAGAGCGCCTGGTTGCATCCCGCATACTGGCAGCGCCCGCCGGCACGAAGCCACACCTCGAACCGGGCCTTCTGCGGAATCGTCGTGATTGACATCGGTCAGATCTGAGCCAGGTGAAATACAGCCTTTCCGTTGCGTGCACCCTCCCACACGCGAATCTCTTCCATCCCGACGATCACGAAGAAGAGCCAGTCCGTAAATGCATCCTCCCGGAGCTTGCGCAGCCAGTCCTGCCGATCGACGCCGGACGGCCAAGGGTGGCGCTCCGGATGAGTGTGCCACTCACCCAGAAACGTGCACGTTCCCCCGCTCTCGCGCCAAGCCCGATCGATTGCCTCCTGATGGCGCTGCCGCGCGCGGACGAATCGGAAACGCTCTCTCTGGTCGCCCGGCAAGGGGATCGTCACGCCGTCCACTACTACGTCGGCCGTGTGCAAGATGTGGCGACCGAGCAGGACTCCCCCGGCCTCCCTCTTCTCACGCGAATCCTGAACATGCTGCCTCAGCACCGCCGCTGTTTGTCGGCTGATGTGCAGGCGCCCTCCTCCATGGCGTGCATACGTGAGCGCGCCGGGGTCACCGCCAGCGGCGGTCAACCGTTCCTCCCCTGATCGACGCTGCACACCGGGCAGGCAGAAACCCGGTACTCGTACCGCAGCCGGTCAAGCTGATCGTCACTCGCGGCGAATCGTTTCGAAAGCTCGAATCCGGCATCGAGGTATGCCGCTGGATCTCCCTTCCACGAGCGGAGTGGGTTGCCCGGCTCCTTGCCGGTCAGGGCGTCGATCGCCAAGCGTGTCGCAAGGCTGGCTGTTCGGACAGCATCCAGAGAGCCGTACGGAGTATGAAGGTTCCCGCACCCGGTAAGCACTCGTCCGAACGGCTTGGCGGGATCCGCGACGGCAAACGATGCCCGATTGACAATGCCAGCATCTGCGGCTCCAGGGTCCGTATACAGACACGAGAAGCAGCCGCCACCACCCGGCGCGTTGCCCGCCAGGAGCGCGTGCCCCCCGATCCCGAACGGGTCGACCCAGGTGAAGATCACTCGCCGGGAAGCGAGGTGGAGCTGCTCATTCAGGAGCAGCTCCAACGTTGGAGCACCCAATGCACAAATCACGATATCGTATGCTGCGATATCGATGAGTCCGCTGGACGTGACCGATTCGATGGAGTCGGTAAACGCACGCACACGCACGTACGGCAGATTCGCCTGGATCTCTTGCTTGAGCGCTTCAGCCTTCCTGATGAACCAGTACCGCCTGCCCAGAACGTGACGAAACGTATTCTCCGGGTGCAGCACGTCCGAATCCACCAGGGTCAGCTCCAGCACTCCGGCACGTGCCAGCTCGAGCGCGACGTGTCCACCAACCGCGCCACAGCCGATAAGCAGGACACGCTTGGATGCGAGGCCATTATCAGCTCCCCCGCGGGGAACGAGGAACGGTCTTTCCAAGCGGAGCAAAGCGAGCGGGCTTACTGCGCCAGCAGAACTGGAGGACAGCAGCGGATGCAGGCCGTCGGCGGCCGGGAGGCGGACCCCGAACAGATTGAAGCCACCCGAGGGCCGGGGAAGACCGACGATCACGTCCTGCGCCCCGGTGTACTTCCTAGAACCGATCAAGGACGTGGCTAGACGCCGGTTCTCTTCCGACAACGCGCCCAGCAGCTTCTCACGCGCTTCAGCCACCGACCACATCGGGCCGTTGGAACGGGGTGGAATGAGGAGCGTACCGGGCTCGAGCGGAAGGTACACCGCACCCCGGATCTTCCGGGGACTGGGCACCGTGTTCCCATTCCAGTACGCAGAGAGGGCGCTTTCGTTGGCGGCCACGAACGGCATCGCGTTGTCCGTCTCCACGACGGCGACAGAACGCACGAACGTCTCCGGCTCCAGAATACTCCACAGCCAGGTCGCACCCGGCATGCGGCTCCAGTGCGCCTCGAACTCGTCGACGAAGTCGGCCTGATTTGTCTTCCCGAATCCCGCCTCCAGCAGGTGGATCGTACGCCGCAGGCTTTCCGTCACCACCTGGGCCGGGCGAGCCCGATCCAGGATCACACCTTCCGGATCGAGGAAGCAGATGTACCCGTCCCCTTCGCGCACATGCGGAATGAACCCGAGAGCATTCCAAGGCATGAGGTAGATGTGGGGCAGGCATCCGGGGAACGAGTCCAGCAGGCAGATACGCAGCTTCACCCGCCGGGGACCAACCCTGACATCCCCCTCCAGTGCAGCCGCGTATCCACCTACGGGCGCAAGGATGCGGGGGGTGAGGAGGACTCCCCCCTCGCCCACCTCGCGCAACACCGCCTCAAGGTACTCCCTTCCCTTCCGCACGCTCAGGCGCTACTCGCCGAGGTGGCGATTGCCGGCGCGTGATACCTCGCCGTCTCCTGCTTCTCGGGAACCGGGAAGTCATCACCGAACTGCTTCCGGAGCTCCTTGCACGCATCGTGGGGGTCCACGGCATCGCTGGCGAAATCCAGCGCCTCCTTCAACCGCTTCAGCTTGTCCTCAAACGTCTCCATCTGCTTGTTGGACATCTGCTCGAAGACATCGTTGAAGGGCTCCACCGGAAGGGTCGCGGTAAGGCGGCGCATTAGCTTCTCCTCCTCGGCATCCCACACGGGCTTGAACCGTCCGAGCACCGCTTCGACCAGCTTGCGCAACGTCTGGAGATCGTCGGGCGTCCTAGCGAAGATATCGGAGTACGTGGCCTGCAGATCGTCGTACACGAGCACCGTCAAACCGATGCCCAAGGGCGCGGCGTTGCCGTCGGAGGAGAACTTCTTGTCCTTCCACCGCTTGAGTGCTCGCACTGCGCGGCGGAACTGCTTGCGGTCGTCCGCATCGGGAAACCGCTCCCGGATCTTCTCCTTCAGCGCTTTGGGGTGCGAAAGTTCCCACTTCCGCTTCTCGGTGGGGGTACTTTCGCGACCCACCGCAAGCCTCGCCTTCCCGTCGCCGTTAGCGTTCGCGTAGACCGCGATGTCCACGTGATAGACCGGTTCCCCGGCCTCATGGTACTGGACCGTGACGCACGGCCGGCGGATACGCACCTCGTCCGTGTGTCCGTCGAGGGCCTTCCAGACACGCTTCTTGAGGATGACTGGGTCCCACTCCCCCGTGCTCACCTCGAAGTACAAGCCCTGATCAATGTCGTAGTCGCTATCCAGCGGCTTGACCCCAGTTCCAACGTCGTAGCTGCCTTGGTCACGGTAGAAGTACTCGGGGCACTCCTCACCGTGATCTTTGAAAACGTCGGGCAGCTTCCTATCCAGCTTCCTGCGGATGATGTCCCGCTTCTCGCGCAGAGTCGCGTTCTCATCGAATCGGCCGAGGCGGATCTTCCCGTCGAACTCCTCGAACTGCTTCTGCACGTTCGCCATCTGCTCGCTCCTTCATCGGCCCCAGTTCCCGAATTAATACACCGTGTACCGGATTGCACACGGGACTCGCGGTGGCCTCGCATCGTGCAGGTTCCCGGACCCCGCCAACCAACGTTCACACGATCACCACGACATCGGACCCTTCCACGGGCACTCCGAATCTAGGCAGGGGCACTCAGCGCGTCAATGTATACACTCGTACAGGTGTACAACTGTAATCGATCACCTGCGGCGTGCGGGCCGCGCCCCCCCGGCGAGAATGGGGAAGGTGAAGCGCTCCCCGAGCACGGGTGGCTGGAAGGCGTGGAGCTGAAGGCGGGGGAGCCGGGCGCCCCGCTCCAGTTCCGGGTGCAGGGCGTCCTGCCGGCGCAGGACGCCGTCAGCCGGTACGTGCGCCTCCTGGGCCGCGTACAGGGGTGCGGCGACGTCCGGCCCGGCGACTCCGAGAGCCTGGCGGCGGGTCAGGTTCCGCTGGTCGGCTTCCGCGTGGACGGCCATCACGCCGCCGCGTCCGGCACCCCCGACCAGCCCCGGCCGGGAGGTGCGGGGTATCAGTCCAGCGACAGCACTCCCCCTCCGACCCGCCCAGCCCGCCATGATCCGCCCCGCATCCTTGGTGGTCGTGACGGGCAGCGGTGAGTCGGGTAAACCCGGCCCCGACGAACCACTCACGACCCTCTACCGGAGGCAACGCGTCTCTTCAGGTGCCTAACCAGCCGCTCGAGTGGCTCGACCATGCCGCGGCCCTCGTTGGCCTCTGGGTCGCTGCCGTCGCTCTGAACACCTTGTGGGAGGCAGCCGCCCCGAAGTCGTTTGCTCGAGACACACAGGCCCTTCTCACGATCAACATCCTGCTGCTGGGCGCGCTCGCCCGAGTCGTTTACGACAAGACACACAGCTTCAGCCTCGCCGCGATCGCAGTGGACATGATCTGGCGATGGTGGGCCGGTATCCTCGCGTGGGCCTGCGAGAATCTGGAGGAATGACGAGGCCCCCCGCCTGAAGTGAGACCCGCCCCGCCGCCCGGACCCCTGAGGTCTGGGCGGTTCGACGTTTTACCCCTCCCCCGGTTTGAAGCCATCCCGCCTCGACTCGCTCCGTCCCGCAGCCGCGGGCCGGGCGCGGCGGCGCCCGTCCGGGGAGAACGTGGCAAGCGGATCCGCCTCCGGGGACATCTCCTCCGCCCTCCTCACCGGGGAGGCACCCGCCGCCCGTTCACGAGACAACCCAGGAACGCCGTCATGTCGGGAAACCAGAACCGCGCGAAGCTGCTGCCCGGGTCGAAGAACGGACAGCCGATCATCATGTGGGACGGGGTGCCCGTCCACTTCCCCGTGCAGGACGAGCTGGTACTGCACGCGACGGAGGGCGGTACACAGCCTCCGCCTCAGGCCAAGGTCATCGACCGGTCGGGACGCGTGCTCTGCACCTATGAAGCGAGCCTGGAGGAGGTGATCACAGAGGCGGCGGAAGCCGAGGTCCGCGCGCGCGCCCGAGCGACGGTCGAGAGGCTGCAAGCGCTGCTTGAGACGGGACGCAACGCGCTGGCGGCCCGACCCGGTGGTCCGGCAGGCGGCGACATGAACGAGGACCGGGACGACGAGGACGACTATGACGACGATGAGGAGGCCGAGTCCTTCTCCGTCTCGGTTGAGGTCGATGCAACCGGCGCCCGGTCGCCCGTGCGGTCGTTTCTGCGCCACGCCAGCCGCGGAGCGGCCGCCTACCTGATCTGGGCGTTCCTCCTGCCGGTCATCGCCACCATGGCGGCCGGAATGCCCGGCGAAGGTGGCATCCTCTTCATCACCGGCATCACCGGCTTCTTCCTTCCCATCATCGCGTTTCTGAACGGAATCGCGGCCGTGTTCGACCTGTTCGACATGCTCTGACCCGGCCCGGACCGCCGCTCGGAATCGCGATGGAAGGCAAGCTGACCATCTGCTTCTCCGCGCCCGCAACATCGCCGGCCGCGACCGCACCAACCGTCGCGGAGACCGCGGAGGACCGTAGCGAGGCTCCCGGCGGCGACGCGAGTCCGCCGCGGGCCGCGGGTGACGCACTCTCGCCGCGTAGCGCTGCCACCGCGGAGCGTCGGTCCGGGCGCGGCGGCGCCCGCCCCGGCGGGAGAACGTGAGGAAAAATCCCCCGGGCGGCCCACGCACCGGCTCAGCGGTGACCCTCTCGACGATCCCCGACATGCGAACCATCGGCTCCGGCATCTTCACCTGGTGCTCCAGCGAGCGCCGGTCCGGCCGCTACGGCACCTTCTTCCTCGCGCCCAGCGACTTCGAGGAGCGCGTCCAGCGCGGCGTCCACCTCGACCTGGACGCCCTGCGTGCGCTGGAGGGGCGGAACGTCCGCATCGCGCTCCGCATCCTGGAGTCGCGCCAGCGGCCACGCGGGCGACCAGTTCCTCCAGATCTTCCCCGGCGCTCCCCCGGCCGTCGGGAGCGT
This sequence comes from Longimicrobium terrae, assembly GCF_014202995.1. NCBI lineage: Bacteria > Pseudomonadati > Gemmatimonadota > Longimicrobiia > Longimicrobiales > Longimicrobiaceae > Longimicrobium > Longimicrobium terrae. The sequence goes on along the minus strand of NZ_JACHIA010000004.1, from coordinate 191,268 downwards.
GATCGAGCTCGCCGTCGGCCGCCTGCTGCTGGCGGACCAAAGCCATCACGACGTCCGCTACCATCCGACACAGGTCGGGATCGGAATCCTGCCGAGCGACGGTCGCACCGAGCTCTGGCTCGACCCGCGGATCCTGTACGTGCTGCACGACCAGACCGTGAAGCTGCTGATCGAGGAGACCGCCGCCCCGGAGTCCGCGCCGTCGCCGCTGCTGGACCAGCCGGTGGAAGACGGGGTGATCGTGAACGCCGACGGCGAGACCCTGCAGTTCCGCGGCGAGCGCTTCGAGGCGTGCGGCTCGGTGACGCTGCTGCCCGACGTCCAGCCGATTTCCGGCGGGTTCCTGATCACGCCGCCGCAGCCCGAGCCCGGTAAGCGGCTGAAGGCCCTGCCCGGGTCCCGCGGCACGGGGACGGACCTGAACTAGCCATCCGGCCCGTGCGCACCATCGCCGCGCCGCCGGAGATCTGCCGGCGGGTGGTCGAGCTCCGCGCCTGCAACCTCGCCGGCCGCGACCGCACCCACCCATCTCCCCGCTCCTGACGTCCATGACTTCTTCATCCACACCGCCGGGCTTCCGGCTGGCGCGCGGCCCGCGCATCCTCGCCCGCACTGCGGAGGCGGAGGTGCCGGTCGCGGAATTCCCCGCGTCGGGGAACCCTGCCCTGGACGCCCTCCGCCCCGTGTTCGCCCGCCTCTGCTTGGCGGCGCTCTCCAGCGGTTTCTCGCCCGACGGATCGGAGGCGGCCGAGACGCCTCCGCTGGAACTCCTCGGGCTCGCCCTCACCGCCTGCGACGAGGCGGACGTCGCCTTCGCGGTGCTGAACATCAACGACGGGCTCACGCCGCAGGCGCGGCGGGCACTGGGCGAGGCGTGGGCGCTCGTCCAGGAGGCGATCGGCGCTCGGCGCGGCGCCGACTCCGTCCATGCAGAGGCCGCGCGGGAGAACCGGGCTCTCCTGCGCGGCTGCGTGGCCGCCGACGCGGTGGACCGCTACGTCGCCGCCCTGTCGGCCGGCGCGGACCCCGGAGCCGCCCGCGAGGCGGCGGTGGCCGCCGCCATCGAACCGCCCGCGGCGCTCGATCCAGCCGTCGAGACGGTCTGGGATCTCGCGCGAGAATGCGTGACGGCTTGGCCGCAGCTGGGCGGCGAGGACCCGCTGAGCGGCGCAGACGTGGTCGAGTGGCTCGCCGGGATGCGCGACCGATTCCGCCGCGCGCTCCAGTTCCGCCCCCGGTGAGGCGGCGCGCACGGGCGCGGTGCGGCACGGGCGTGCTCGACCTGTTCGCGGACGCGCCTCCGTCGCCGCCGGAGCGCGTGGCGCCGGTGGAGGCGCGCGAAGCGCTCGCCTGCTCCCCCGCGCCGCCGGTGGACGCGGCGATGTGGGCGGCGGCGCTCGCCGCCGAGGCCGCCTCCACCGGAATTGATGCCCCCGACGGCGGCCCGCTGACCCAAGCGGCGGCCGCCGCGATCCGCGACGCGGTGATCGAGGGCACCCGCGTGGTGCTGGACCGCGCGCTCCCGCGCGAGGTCTACGAGGAGGTCCGGGATGCGTTCGCGCGCATCGGGGGACGGTGGGTGCGGGCGGGCCGGCGGCGCGACGACGGCATTCCGTCGGGCTACCACGCCTTTCCACCGGAGAGCGTGGACCTGGTCCGGGCCCTCGCGGAGACGGGGCGCATGCCGCCCCGGAACCCCACCTCCTTCTTCCCGAGTCCCCCGCCCGTCGTCGACCTGGTGGTGGAGGCGGCGGACCTGCCAAGCCCCGGCGCCTCCGGGTACCGCTTCCTCGAGCCGCACGCAGGCCAGGGCGCCATCGCGGACCGCATCCGGGCGCTCTACCCCGAGTCCGCGCTCGACGTGGTGGAGATCCTGGAGCTGAACCGCCGGGTGCTCGTCCGCAAGGGATACCGGCCGATCGCGGCGGACTTCCTCCGGTTCAACCCCGGCCCGGTCTACGACCGCATCCTGGCCAACCCGCCGTTCCGGCTGCCGGGCGCGCCGCGCGCGTACCAGGCACACATCCGCCACGCCTGGGACCTCCTCGCCGAGGGTGGCGTGCTGGTCTCCGTCGCTCCCGCCGGGGTGCTCCACGCGCAGCGGCAGGACCGGGAGTTCAATCGGTGGCTGGCCGACCGAGGGAGGATGGAAGAGCTCCCGGACGGCTCGTTCGAGGCCAGCGGCACCGGCGTCGCAACCGCGCTCATCACCCTGGAGAAGCGCTCGGTCGGGTGGAAGCGCCGGCCCTTCCAGGGCTGGGTTTCCTGGAATGCGTGGCAGGCGGCGCTCTGGGCCGACAACACGTCGGAGCTCTACGAACAGGAGCTTCGAATGTACGAGCAGATCCGCCGCGGCGACTTCGGCCGCGCGCCGTTCGACGAGGGAGCGAGCGGTCCGCTGGCCGCCGCGGCGCGGGCGTTCTACGAGAAGGCCGCCGAGCAGCTGAACCGCCGGCCGCTCTACGCGGGCGTGTACCTCTCCGACGAGGACCACCGCGCGCTCCTCAGGCACCTCGCTGACCGCTACCAGGAGTACGTGGCCTACCCGGAGAGCCGCGACGGGTCCCTCCCCCGCCCAGTGCCTCCGTGCCGGCCACCCGTAGCCCCACGCGGCCCGCGGGCCGCGCCTCCGGAAAGAACGGGCGGTTGCGTCCGGCCTCCGGCCGGTGCGCCCAGCGTGTACCCAAGCCCCCGATCCCTGATGGATTTCACGATCCCCAGCAAGACGCTTCGCGCGGCGGTCAACGCCGCGGCGGACCCCCTGCCCAGGCGCACAGGAGTCCTGCCCGCTCTCATCCTCCTTCGCGTCGATGCCCACGCGGACGGCCGCACCACGTACCAGGGTACCGACCTGGAGTTCGCGGTCCAGGCGGAGGCTGCCGCCGAGGTACGGGTGCCCGGAAGCCTGTGCGTGCCCGGCAACCAGTTCAAGGACATCGTCGACAAGTGCGATCCGGAATCCCCGATCCGAGTACGGTCGGTTGGCAGCGGGTGCGTGATCGAGAGCGGGGAATCGCGATTCCAGCTCGCGGCCGGGTCCGCCACGGAATACGTCGGCGGCCCGGGCGTGCCCGGCGGGCCGGCGTTCGCGGTCTCCGGCGACGTACTTGGCTCCATGGCCGGTCGGGTCTCGTGGGTCGCGTCCGCGGAGGAGACGCGTGGCCTGCTGTGCGGGGTCCTGATGGAGGTCGGGGCTGCCTCATGGCGCATGGTGGCCACCAACGGCCACCGGCTGGCCATCACCGAGGCGCCCATCGATGCGCTCCCGCACGGATTCAAGCACGTGGTCCCACCCCAGTTTCTGGCCGCCGCCGGGCGCTTGGTGAAGGGTCGCGGGCCCGTCGCGGTCGCGTTCGCGGATTCGGCGGTCGAGTTCCGCGTGGAAGGGCTGAGAATCGCGGGGCGTACGCTCGCCGGCTCCTATCCGAACTACGCGCAGGTGCTGCCGAAGGGCCCAACCGCCGTCGTGCAGCTGCCCACGGCCGCGCTCCTGCAGGCGGTCCGCCGGACCGCGACGGTCGTGCGTGGCGCGGAGTACAAGCCGATCATCTTCCGGGCGGAAGGGCACGGGCTCCGGATGTGGGGCCGGAATCCCGACATCGGCACCTCGCACGAGGAGGTGCAGGCGGCCGTGCTCGGGAGTGCGACCACGGTGGCGTGCAACGCGGGATTGATGGAGGAAGTCCTCGGCCACGTCACGGCACCGGAGGTCCGGCTCCGCATTCACGGCGAGCAGGGTGGGATCCTGGTGGACGGGCGCGGGGACGATCACATCCGGTCTCTCTGGATGGTGATGCCCGTCTCGCTCTCGAGCCTGGATCCATCGGAGCCGGAGCGCGCACCGGAAGCCGAGCTCCCCGAACTCCCGGTGGCCGCGTGAGGCGCAGCGTGCCCACGGCGCCCGGCGGGGGGTATCACCAGGGAGCCGCGGCAGAAGCGACCGCCCGGTCCCGCGGTGGGTTGCTCGTGATGCAGACGGACCTCTGCTTCGAGATCCGCGAGCTGGAGATCCCGGCCGGCGTCCGTCGTGGCGCGCGGCCCAGCCTCGCGGATGCACGGTGGATGCTCCAGCGCGTGTGGGGCTTCCGCGACTTCCGGGGAGCACAGGCGGAGGTGATCGAGGCCGTGCTCGCCGGGCGTGACGTGCTCGCCATCCTCCCGACCGGCGCGGGCAAGAGCGCCATCTACCAGACCGTCGCCACGCTGATGCCGGGCACGACGCTCGTGATTTCGCCGCTGATCGCGCTCATGGTGGACCAGGTCGACGCCCTGCAGGCCGCGGGCGTGCCCGCCGGCTACCTGAACTCCAGCCTTACCGCATCCCAGGCCGACGCCACGCTCGCCGCGCTGGAGGCGGGACGGTTCAAGCTCTGCTACGTCGCGCCGGAGCGTTTCGAGAGCCCCGAGTTCCGGGCGCGGCTCGAAAGGACGCCGACCCCGCTGGTGGTGGTCGACGAGGCGCACTGCGTCTCCGAATGGGGCCACGACTTCCGGCCCGCGTACCGGCGGCTGGGCGCGTACCGTGATCTGCTGGGGGGCGCCCCGCTCCTCGCGCTCACCGCCACCGCGACTCCCGAGGTGCGCGCCGACATCGTGGACGCGCTCGGGATGCGGGGCGCGGCCGTGATGGTGCGCGGGGTAGACCGCCCGAACCTCCGGTGGGAGGTCGCCTGCGCCCCGGACGACCATGCGAAGCGCGCCGCGCTCGCACCGGCGCTCCGGAGCCTGGACCAGGGGAGCGCGATCATCTACACGGAGTCCCGGCGGGAGGCGGAAGAGATCGCGGAGTGGGTGGCCGGCTGCGGGCTGCGCGCCGGCGCATACCACGCGGGGCTCGGCATGGCGGAGCGCCGGCAGGTCCAGCAGGGGTGGATGGCGAGCGAGATCCCGGTGGTCGTCGCCACCAGCGCCTTCGGGATGGGCATCGACAAGCCCGACGTGCGGCTGGTCGCGCACTACAGCTTCCCGTCGTCCCTGGAATCCTACTACCAGGAGGCGGGGCGCGCGGGGCGCGACGGGGAGGAAGCGCGGTGCATGCTGCTGTATTCGGGGGACGATGTCCGGATCCACGAGATCCGGATCGACGAGATGCACCCGCCGGCCGAAACCGTCGCCCGGGTCTACCGGGCGCTGGACGCCGCGGTGGACGGCGAGGGCCGCCTGGAAGGCTCGCTGGCGGCCTGGGCGAGGGAGGTACGCGTGGCGAGCGAAGGACAGACGACCGCCGCCTTCCGCGTGCTCGCCTCCGCGGGGATCGCGCTGAATCAGCGGCGCGGCCGGGAGGGCGCGTTCGTGCGCCTGGTCTGCCCGACACCTGAGATCCGGACGCGGATTCCCGCGCGCTCCCCCGCCCTGCGGGAGGTGCTTGCGCGTGTCTGGCGGCACGCGGACGAGGCCGCGCTCCGGGCGGGGCTGCGCCTGGTCGGCACGGACGTCACCGCGCTCGCCGCGACCCGGACCAAGGCCCGCGAGGCGCTCGACCGGCTCGCCGCCGAGGGCATCCTTCAGGTCGAGTGGGAGAACGCCGGATGCCATGTGCTCCGCCGGGGGCTGGACCCGACGGCGCTTCCCGTGGACTGGACGGCCCAGCGCCGCGTTCGGCGCCGGCTCGAGACCCAGCTCGCGGAGGTCCGCCGGTACGCGCTCGGCGCGGGCTGCCGCCGCCAGCACCTGCTGGAGTACTTCGGCGATTCCGCGCCGCCGCGGTGCACCGGATGCGACCGGTGCTCCGGCCCGCTCCGGAGGGCGGCCTGATGGGACTGCCCTGGGCGCCGGTGAACGAGTCCGATCCGGCTCACGTGGCCGACCTGCTCGAGCTGCCCAGGAGCCCGCGCGGCGGCCGGAAGCGCGTATGCCCCTTTTGCGGGGGCCAGAGCTTCGCGCCGCTTCGCCGCGCCTTCTTCTGCTACTCCGGCTGCGGCGGCCGGGCATACAGCATCGTCGACACCGCGGCGGCTCGGTGGAACGCGGGCCCCCCCGACGCGTGCCTCCGGCTCGCGGCACTGCTCGGCATTCCGGCCAGCGAATCCACGGTGCCCTGGGCCGCGGTCCGGGAGCACGGCACCGGTGCAGTCGCCGCGGTACTCGGACTCCGCGCCGGAGACGCCGCGGGCACCTGGGACTGCCCGTCCTGCGGCGCGGCGGGAACGCTCCGCGCACGCGGCAGGCACTGGCGCTGCGCATCGCCCGGATGCGCCGGAGACCGGCACCGCGGATGGCGGAGCCATGTGGATGTCGCGGCCGCCGCGTGGGGCATCTCCGCGTGGGAGGCGTGCATCCGGCTGGGCGACGCGCTCGGGGTCCGCCCGCCGTCCGCGCCACGCGCGCGATCCGCACCGGCACCGCCCCCCGTACCGACGCCCGGCGCGCGTGAGGTGGCGCTCGCGGCGCTCGCCACACGTCCCGGAGCCTGCGCCCCGGCGGCCCTCTACCGGCTCCTGCTGGACCAGCTGCGTCTCGGAGCGCTCGGGCGCGGGGAGCTGGAGCGCCGCGGGATCGACGCCGTACGCGCGGAAGCGTACGGCTTCCGGTCCGCGGAGCCGGGAGACTGGGCACGGCGCGTCCGGCCCTTCCTTGCGGCGTTCAGCGAAGACGAGCTCGTCGCGGCCGGGTTCCCGCTCCTCCCCGCGCCCGCCGGCCGGCCCCAGGGGCCGCGCCTGCGATGGTGGCCCGGCCTCGGCCGCGCACCGCTCCTCGTGGTCCCCGTGTGGGACGCCGACCGTCTGGCGGGCGTCCGCTTCCGGAACCTCGGCGACCCCGGGGTGACCCGCTGCCCGAGATACGCATCGCCCAAGGACGCGGGACCCGACGCGCCGTTCCACGCGGCGGCGCTGGACTCCGGCTCTCCGACGCTGCACGTCGTCGAGGGCGAGCTGAACGCCCACGTGCTCGTCGAGTCGCCCTACGGGGCGCGCGCCACCGGTCTCCCCGGCGCATGGACGTGGAAGGACGACTGGGCGCTCCGGATCCCGGACGAGACCGAGCACGTGGTCGGCTGGTTCGACGGGGACCCGGCGGGCGAGAAGGGCGCCCGCCGGGTCAGGGACTCGCTCGCGCGGGTGCGCGGAAACCAGTGGGCGCGCACCCGGTGGCGCGCGCTGCTGCTGGAGCGGGATGCGTCGGACCTTCACGCCGCCGGCCTGCTGGGCGGCCTTCTCGCCACGCGCCCCTGGATTCTCCAGGACACGGCCGCCCTCTGGCTCGACCGGGATCCCGACGGACCTCCCGGCCCCACAACCACTCCGCCTGAATGACGCCGATGGACAGACCCGAGTGGGAGCGGTTGGACGCGGGGGACTTCCGGTCGCGGCTGGAGGAGCTGTCCCGCGCGGGCGAGCGCCGGCTGTTCCATCCGCTGGACGCTGGCGACTTCGTGGTGAGCATCCAGGCCTCGGCCGAACACGCCTCCCGCCCGCGCGCGGCTGCCGCGGCGGCGGAGATCGAGGCATGGGAGGTGGCGGTGTTCAACGGCGACGGACGGCTGCTCGACGAGGGCAGCGACCCGGAGCTGGTGGGGATGCCCGCCGAGTGGCTCCGCTACTGGCGGGCGGGCATCGGACGGTGCGTGCCGACCGCGGTCCTCCACGCGGTGCTCGACCGGCTCACGCTCGGCCCCGACGCCTTCGACCGCTTCGTGCTGGACGGCCCCGAGTAGGCGCCGCGCCCGCGGGAGCGGCGAGCCGCGCCACGGGCGCGGCCGGCGAAACATGAGAACGCGGGGTCGGCCCATCCGGGTCGGCCCCGCGCCGTTTTCCATCCAGCGAAAGGTTTCCAGATGACCTCCGAGCCCAGCGGCGGCCTGATGCAGGCACTCGCGCCGATCACCACGCGCCGGCCCGTCCACCTGATCGTGAGCGCGGCCGAGGACGGAGACCTCCACGTGGTCTGCCAGCCGGTCCGCGCCAGCAACGACGAAGAGCCGGAGCTGGCGCAGGGGTTCACGGTCACGGCCAGCCCGGCCGAGCTGGACCAGGATCTCCCGGGCCTGGTGGCCAACACCTGGGTGCCCGCGCGCGAGAGCCTCCAGCGGGTGCTGGACCAGGTCGCGGCCGCGGCGGAGCAGAAGCGCCAGGCGGTGATGAAGAAGCCTCCAAAGGGCGGCCGGGCGACCGACGCCCCCTCTCCGGCCAGCGCCCAGATCAGCCTCGATCCCCCGCCGGCCGGGCCGCCAGCCTCCAGCCCCCGGGTCCCGGCTCCCAGCGACGCAGCCGCCGAGGAGGGCGACCAGCCCGCCCAGCCGGCCGACACCGCCGCGCCCCCCGCCACGCCGGAGCCGGTGCTCGTGGCGGCCGGTGCCCCGGCGCCCGCCGGAGACGAGATCAGCGCGATGTTCGACTGAGAATCTCTGGGGCGGCCCGTGCCGCCCGTCCTGCCACCCGCACCTGAGGATCACACCCCAATGCCGACCACAGCCTCGCCCGCGGCTCGTCCGCGCGGCAGGACGACTCCCCAGCGAATCGTCCGTGTGTTCATGTACAACGGAATCAAGCTCGAGGATTCGCTTCCCGGCCGCAGCCCCGAGGCCGTGCGGCGGGTGCACGCCACCCACTACGCCGCGATCGCGACGGCAAAGATCGACGGGCCGGAGATGCAGGGGAACGAGGCGATCTACACCTACACGACCCAGGCCGGGGTCAACGGCTGATGGCGCGGCCGGCGCTTGGCCCCGCTGGAAGGTAACCATGCGGCGGCCCCTGGCGCTCCCCGGGCTCATGGGGGTTCCCGCGCGAATGACCGTGTTCCGCGCCCGGCCGGGGCTGGTCGACCTTGCCCGCGTGCTGGTGCGGTGCGGAATCGCGAGCCGGCGCGACTGGATCTCGGAGCTACCGACGCCACCCGGGCTCGTGGAGCGGGCGGTCAGCCGCACCGTCCGGCATCTGAGCCGGTGTCTGCCCGATCTCCTGTCGGTGGGCGGGTTCCTCCGGTCGTGGTCGGATTTCCGGGACGAGATGGGGGAAGAGTCCCCGCCACACGACAGCCGCTGGGTGCTGGGCATCGACTGCCGGGAGACCTGCCGGATCCGGGTCCGGCGTGTCATCGCCGCGCTCGGCGAGCGGCAGGCCGCGGCGGTCCTCCATGCGCTCTTCCGGCATACGCCTCTCGCGACCGGGGATGCCGGCGACCTCGAATGGATCATCGACGGCTGGGCCTGCTGCGAGGAGGAGAGCGAAGAGGGAGAGGAAATCCGGCATCGTGCCCGGGAGGCCGCCGCGCTTGGCGAGCAGCTGGACCATTTCCGCCGCCGCGGGATCAGTGCGCGGTCCGACGCGATCCCGCCCGGCAGGATCCGGCGCCTCCTGGAGCTGCTCGCCGCGCTCGACCGCGTGAGGTCGCCGATCAACGAGGTGGCGTGGGCGGAAGCAGACGGCGCCGGGTGGGCGCCTACCCCACCGGCGATCCACCTGGTGTGGGACGACGACTGCGCCCTTAGCCACGCGCTCGATGAGGCGGAGCACCTGAATGCGCAGGACAGCTCCCCGTGCATGCCGCAGTACATGTGGCTGCTCGATCCCGCCGACCCGTCCGCGTGCCATCTCGCTTGGGCGCGCTGGGTCCATACGCTTCGACAGGTACGCACGACGGCGAGGGTCGTGGCGGCACTGGAATCCCCATCTACCGAGTAGAGGATGAGCGACGACGAATGGCTCCTTCAGGAGCTCGATCGATGGTCGGACCCCGCCTACTGCGGCGAGACGCGCGCGCAGGTACGGGCCGCCGTGGCCTCCCCCGCCCATCAGCTGCTCGGGACGCGTCTCCGCGCGGCGATCCGTACCGCACCGGCCCGCTCGATCGACCGGGGCCTGCCCGCGCCGTGCTGACGGGCGGCGGCCGGCTGCCCCCGGCCTCGGCGCTGCCGCCCCGCGTGAGCATCGGCGGCTCGGCGACCGAGAGCGAGCTGGCACAACTGGCGGCGCCGCTCGTCCGGGCGGGGATTCTGGGGCCGGATGATTGGCGCCGGTCCGAGGCCACGCCGAAGGGGCTGCTCCTCAGAGGATGGCAGCGGTGGGTCCGGAGGCTCACCGGCACCTCACCCGACGCGCTGGATCTCCACCTGATCCTCGCCCCCTGGGCACAGGTGCTGGGCCAGGAGCCCGAGGAGCGAACGGCGGCCAGTCGCGCGCGGCTCGCGATCACGGTGGACGCGGGCTCCTGCATCGTCGCGCCGCTGGAGGCGATGGCCGGGCAGTGGGGCCCCAGGGCCGCCGGCGTGATTGCGTACGCGCTCCGCCACGGGCTCGGCCGCGCGGTGCACGTGTGGGACCCCAGCGACCTGGATTGGATGCCCATTTGGTGGGCGGAGTGCCTGGACTGCTCCGACGAGGAAGACGCCGCCGCGGAGCGGGCGGCGACCCGCCGCCGGATCCGGGAGTTCGCCGCCGTCGATCGCCACGTCCAGCGGAGCTACACCCCGCTCGCCACCCGCGCGGACCGGATCACCGCCCTGGGATCGCTGCCCGGAGCCATCCGGCGGAGCGCCGCGGCACTCGTGGCCGAGTCCGGCGTGCCGAGGCGGCACACGAGCGGCGGGGCGCGGGACGAGATGCGATCCGGCTTCGAGGGGCACTCATCCGCGGCGGTCCTTCTCACGCGGCGTGCCCACGACGTCGTTCACCACGCCTACGACGAGCTGCAGGAGGACGAGATGAACAGCGGCTACAGCGGCGCACCGCACGCCGTCGTGCTGATCGACACCCGCTCCCCCGCCCACCTGGCCGCCTCGCTCCGGGAGGCCCGGAGAGTCCTCCGCACGCTCGTCCGCGGCGAGCAGCTGATGGACGCCGTACGGGGGATCGCCGGATGATCCACACGCACATCGACACCGGGGCCAGCGTCGATCTGGAGCTCCGCGAGGCGCTGCTCGTCTACGCGAGTGGAGGCTACGGCACGGAGCGGGTCTACGTCGAGGTCCGCCCCATCATCGACGGGCCGGACGGACCGGAGTACGGCGCCGGGGTTCCCGCCGACCCGGAATACCTCGCGCGCATGCTGCGGAGCGGGACCTCCCGAGGCCTGGATCTGCTGAGCCCCCGCCTGCTGGCCCAGGGCCCCGAGGAGGCCGCCTGGTGGTCGCCGGCTGGACTCCACCGGCCGCTGTTCGTCGCCGGGAGCCGCATGGCCCGGCACAGCGGGATCGCCGTCCGGATGCCCGCGCTGCTGTACCACGTCCGCGACCGCCGCCTGCGCATCCGTGCCCTCGCGTGCCGCGGGCGGCCGGGCCCAAAGACCCCGCTGTACATCGCGCCGCTCTGGAACATCTACCAGAACGGCAGTCTCTGCATGGGAACCATGCCGGTCCCGACCGCGCCCCCGGCCGAGTGCATGGATGCCTGGGAGCGGGCCTTCTGGGACTCCGCGTTCACCACACCCCATGACGCGCGGCTGTGCGGGCACCCGAAGGGCTACGCCGCGATGCTGCGGGCCCTCCGCACACTTCCCCGCTTCCCCACACCCTGGCTCGTCCCGAGCGAGGAGCGGCTCGAAGAATGGCTGACAAAAAGGTAGAGACGCACCGCATCGACCCGCGCCTGCTGGAAGGCCCCGTCCGGATGCTCGTGGTCGGGTGCGGCGGCACGGGGGCGGCGTTCGCGTCCGGGCTGCCGAACCTTCACCACTCCATGGTCGCGCTCGGCCATCCCGGCGGGCTCGAGGTCACGCTGGCCGACGGGGACCAGGTCACCGACGCCAACCGGGGGAGGACGCCCTTCACGGAGCATCACATCGGCCGGAACAAGGCCGAGGTGCTGATCACCGGGATCAACCGCTTCTGGGGGCTGAACTGGAGGGTCCACCCGCGCTACATCACATCCGACGACAAGCTCGACTTCGACATCGTGGTGGGCTGCATGGACAATCGCGCGGGGCGCCGGATGATCGCCGCGTCGACGCGCAGGGCGGCCAAGGTGCGCTACTGGCTGGACGCCGGGAACGGCCCGGCGTTCGGGCAGGTGGTGCTCGGGCAGCCCGCCCGCGGACAAAAGGACCCGCTCCGGCTACCCACCGTGGACGAGCTGCTGTCCGACACGGTCCGGCTGGGCCCGGAGGACAATGGGCCGTCCTGCTCGGTGCGTGAGGCGCTGACGAAGCAGGCCCCCTTCATCAACCACCTGCTCGCCTACCACATGCTGTTCCTCCTCGCGCAGATCTTCAGCCGGGGAGAGATCACACATCACGGGGCGTTCGTCGCCGCGGAGATCGGCCTCGTCCAGCCAATCCCGGTCGACCCGAAGCAATGGGCCGCCATGCGGGGCGGTCCCGCGGAGGTCGCCGGGGGTACCAGACCGGTACGCGGCCGCACCCGGCCGGCGCCTCCCGCCGTCCCCCTGGCCGCCTGAACAGGCATGCCCCGATGAACCGCACTCCCCAGCCCGGCGACCGGGTCGCCTGGTCCGAGCACGGCCGCGGCGTGGTCGTGGATGGCGACACCGCTCCCGCGCCCCGCCGCCGTCCCACGGTCGCGATCCTGGGACCGGAAGGATTCCGGCACGTGACCCGGATTCCCGCCTCACTCCTCTATTCCACGCCCAGGCTCCACAGCCGGAGCGACCGGCCGTGAGCAGCGTGCACGACGAAGGTCCGGTGGCGGGCACACCCGCGGAGGGCGCGGTGCGTCCCGGGCAGCGTCCCCTGCTCGGGCGCCTCCTGCGGAGCCCCGGCGCCGCGCTGGCGGGGATCGCCGCCGTGCTGATCGCCGCGGGGCGCGGAGTCCCGGCGGCGACGCCAGACCTCGCGGGAACTCGCTGTGAAGCAACACACATCGTGCGTGCTCCTCGCAGAGTTCTGGGTGAGGATTCTACCTAGCAAATGCTTGTGAATTCCTCGCTGACAAGTAAGTTGGGGAGATTTTTCCGGTGTTCCGCCCAGCCGCCTCGTGACGACATCCCTATGAGCACATCGATTATCGAAAGAATGGAGTCTGACTTGAGGGATGCGATGAAGCGGCTCCAAGATGCACGCCGCCTCGTCGAAAAAGCTGAGAATCGCGTCAAGGAACTAAAACTTTCAATCCGCACGGTCCGTTCGTACCTCGGTGACGAAGTCGGCGGAAAGAATTCCGTTCCACTGGGTACCGGAGAAGAAGAAGAGGGTACCCAGTCCACTGACCATCCGCGGAAATTGTCTGTGCGCATGGCGGCCGTTGGTGTGCTGGAGGCGTCACCCGGTACGCCGATCACAGCCCGAGCGATCGCGGAGAAGCTGCTGTCGGAAGGATTCCCGTATGAGGCGCAGGGGTACTCGGGCAAGAGACTCCTCTCCCGCTTCCGCGAGACAATTGCCGCTGTACTGGGTCAGCACATCAAAGCTAATCAGCGCCCGCTTGTCATGAAAACGGATCTCGCCGAGTACATGATCTTGCCCCCGGATGTAGATGGTGGACGAGCGCCGACAATCGACGAGGAAAACTCACAGAGTGAGTCCCGGTTGGACACGGGGCAACCGAAACCGAACTCTTAGCCGGGTGAACCTCCTCCCGCCGCAACATCTAGCGGAAACCGGGCGTCGGCGAGCAATCAGCGTGGCGGTCATGCGGGGCGGTCCCGTGAAGGTCGCCCGGGGTACCAGACCGGCACGCGGCCGCCGCACCCGGCCGGCGCCTCCCGCCGTCCCCCGCGCCGCCTGAAGAGGCATGCCCCGATGAACCGCACTCCCCAGCCCGGCGACCGGGTCGCCTGGTCCGAGCACGGCCGCGGCGTGGTCGTGGACGGCGACACCGCTCCCGCACCCCGCCGTCGTCCCACGGTCGCGATCCTGGGACCGGAAGGATTTCGGCACGTGACCCGGATTCCCGCTTCGCTCCTCTACTCCACACCCAGGCTCCATGCCCGGAGCGACCGGCCGTGAGCAGCGTGCGTGACGAGAGCCCAGGGGCGGGCACACCCGCGGAGGGCGCGGTGCGTCCCGGGCAGCGTCCCCTTCTCGGGCGCCTCCTGCGGAGCCCCGGCGCCGCGCTGGCGGGGATCGCCGCGGTCCTGATCGCCGCGGGACGTGGAGTCCCGACTGCGGCGCCACCGCGCCGGGATCTCGCGTCGCCCACCGTGGGCGCCACGCAGAGCGCTCCCTTCATCGACACCGTTTTCCGGGCCACGGCACCCAGCGGCCTGCAGGACCCGGCCCTCGATGCACTCTTCGCGCGCTATGACGCGCTGATCCGGCACATCGAATTCCGCAGCGCACAGGCTCCATCTCCCGCGCTCGATTCCGCGCTCCTCCGCCTGCGACGGCTCCGCCAGGAGACGTGGGCGGAGACACGGCGCGCGCTGGCACCCGCCGAGTCAGCACAGGGCGCCCCGCGGAACAAGGCCGAGGCTCACCGGCCGAACAGGCCGTGCAGCCGGGGTGAACCGGACATGAAAAGCCGAAGCTGCGGGTCCGCGTGTTGGGACCGCATGGCACCCGCACGTTTCGCGAGCCACACACCGCGTTCAGCTGCGCCTGCCAGACAGAGCACCCGCGAACCCTGTGAAGCAGATCCAAGGTCCTTCGCGTCGGCAGCACGGGGGGGTGCCGCTGCCGGCCCGCGCCGCGCTTTCGGGCCTGCCTCGCCTCTGGGGAGTGGCCCGGCGGCGCCCGAGTACAGCAGGCACGCGCTCATGCCGTCCCGTTCACGTGGGAGTTCGTGAAAGTGGGAACCCGCAACAACGTATTTCACGCCGAAGTACGTCGGGCCATCAAGCACCGCCGCTTCCGAGCGTTTTCCCTCGAACCAACCCAGTTCCAGGCATTCGGCCCGTCCCTGCCGATGCGAAGCGTACGTCCAACCTCTCCAAGCGGGGTCGATGCTACCCCGGACTCCCGACCAGCATCAGCCGGAGCCGATGGGTGCTCGCGTTTGCTGCACCCCGGACTTGGCTCAATTCAGGTTGTCGGGCGAGATCCTCTGGAATTCCCCTACCCCGAGCAACGCGAAGTTCCCCATGCTCAGCGCATCGACCAAGCTTTCCGCTGATCTGGTGGACGGTGCCCCGCTTCCGCATTCCCACTGAAGGAGCTCCTCCGACGGTGCGGGTCCAGAGATCCAGTAGAGCCGTCTCCGGTCGTCGGAGCGCAGTGGCTCCTACCGAAGCACCTGCGTCCCATAGGTTGAATGAGCGGATAATGTCTCCGCGCTGGCCGTGTTTTGGCGCATACTGGCGCATCCTCCTCACGCGGAGTAGCCTGAGCGCGCCGTGAAAGGCGCCCCTTTCCGGCTGAAACGTTTTTCGCTACTCTTCCATGGAGGCCGGATGATCAAACGCGTGCGTTGGCTGCACACAATCTACGCTGGCGTAGCGGCCATGCTGCTGGCTGCCTGCTCGGACACTGCCACAATGCCGGACCTGCATCCGGCCTATGAACTGGCCGACGCCCCGCAGAGCGGGCTGCCGGGAACGGCGACGAGCAATCTGGACCCCGATCCGAACGTCGGCTGCGTCATAAGCGGCGGCACGTGCGTGCTCGGCCCGCTGGGGGAGCCAGTTTCCTCCCCCACTGACATAGACATCATCAATCCGTGCGACTACGATCCCTACGCGTGCAACCCGAGTAGCGGCGGAGGCGGAGGCGGGGGTGGCGGGGGCGGCGGAGGTGGCGGGGGAGGGGCAGGAGGCGGTCTGCCCGGCGACGGCGACGGGGACGGCGACACCATGGACGATGGGCCCGCCGCGTTCGCAATCTGTGTCGCCGCCAGCTTGGGCCCTGACGGGATCGCCGCGCTGGTCGGAGCAGGCTGGTCGTCGTACGAGGTGTACTCGATGCGACAGGACACGCGTGCTGCGTACGATCGCTGGGCGAGCTATGTCCGCGACTACGGTCAAAGCTCCACCTACGATCCGACCTTGGCCGCGCTCCTGAAGTCCCTGTATGAGGACGCGCAGGAGTCTGAAACGACGGCTTACATCGCGCTCTCGGCCTCGAGTGTCTATCTCGCCGGCAAGCTGAGCTTGGCGGTCGCGGCGTGTGCGCCGCTCGCGGTGGCTCCCACGGTATGAGGAGAACGATGGTACAGGAGAAAACGATCCATGGTGCGGCACTGACCCTCGCGGTGGGGGCCGGCGTGGCTGCGCTCTACTTCGTGGTAGATCAGATCGCGCATGGGCGCGTAGCGTACGCCTTGGTTTTCGCGCTACTGCTCGCCTACATGCTCATGGTCGTCCGGGTTACCTGGCGCGCCTGGGCGAGCGGCATTCGCGTACCAAGTGAGCAGCCGTTGGTCATGCGTGCGATGGGATGGAGTATTATCGCCGTGATCTTCCTCATCCTCGCGATCTGAGGACGTGGATGCTGGACCGCAGAAGCCCTCCTTCCGATCGCGAGAGGGAGGGCTTTTGCTGCCGCCGGGGCGTAGAGCAAAGCACGTCGAGTGGAAGCTGGAGATGAACAACGGAAGAACCCGTTCAGGGACGGTGCGGATCATCGCCATGGTTCTCGCGGTGGTCGTCGTGGGAATCGGAGCCGCCTGCGTGTTCAGGATGTGGGTTCGTGATCCGCGCAACCCCAACACGGCGTTCACCAGTGCGGTACTGGACCGGTACTCCCCTGGATCGCGCTTCGGCAAGCCCATCGACTGGTTGGGCGCCGGAGAAGAGCTCGTGACGCTGGACAGGCAGTCGCTTGGCTTCGCCGTCAAAACAGTCGCGAACCCTGGAGACGGCATCTCGGAGGTAAACGTCTGGGCACCACGCGCGCGGGACGGCGGACCGACGGACTCGCTCGTGGCGGACCGATTCGCCTTTTCCGTGGATCTTCCCAAGGAGCGTTCGGAGCCACCCTTCCAGGTCACGGCGGCCGTCGAATCGCTGTTCGGCGCGCGCCCGGAACCCCGATGTGCCTCTGGCCGCGAGGAAGCGCCCACGTACCGAGTGTACGTCTGGGAGAACGGGTCCGGCGGAGGGGTGATCTTCAGCATGCAAACGGATGGCAGGTCTCCGCCGTTGCAGAGCCCCGAAGCCGGTCTGGTCGTCTACCCCGCGGGTGTCTCCGCCCAGGATGCCTTGGAGCCCCTGCGGGTACGGCCCTGCCCCGGGCAGTAGCACGAGTCCGGTCCTGCGTTGTGCGACGGGGTGGCGACCCGCGGTTCTGTCCTCTCGCCACACGCACCGGTGTCGCCGCTGGGCGAGTGCTGGTCAGGACCGCAGGCCGACGGGCGCGGGATCTATGGGGAACAGGAGTGTTGTCGCACCTGTGAGCGCGACACCCCTTCATGCTGACGGCTGTGCCTGCGCATTTCCCCCCAGAGCTCCTCAGGGTTGGGGGGCGGGTGCTCACGGGCACCCACGGGCGCAGCGGAAGGCGGGGGCTCGAATCCTGACTGGCTCCGCCCCGGCTCCAGAGACTTGGAACCCGTCCGGCCTGCAGCCTCTCACGGGAGTGGACGGACCGCCGGGCGGTCCACGAAGATCCGGTGAAGTCCAATCGTGAAACACGGGTCCGCGACGTCGCGGACCCGTGTTTCCCATTCAGCACCTTCCCCCCTCCCCGCCGAGGGCGGATTCGCGCGCCGGGAGCGGCGCGATGCGGGAGAACGGAGGGGCCGACTTTGCCACCGGCCGAGCGTTCCCGCGCCGTACCGCGGGCGTGCCCCGAGCCGCCCATTCCGCCCCCGATCCGCCATGCAATTCGAGATCTTCGCGCCCTCCGCCGTTCGGCAGGGCGCGATTTCGCGTCCACCCACCCTGCCGGCGCACCCCGGGGAAAGTCTCGGGCCGCCGCCCATCCGACGCCTGCTGGATGCCGCGGCGGAAGCCCTGGCCTCGGGCCGGGCACCGTTCCGGACCGCCGCGGAGTCCGCCAGCTGGGGCGAGCACGTACTCGGATCCCCCTACGAGCCCGAGGGCAGCTGGACGCTGGACGACGTATACGACGCGCTGGAAGGCGCGGCGCACCGGCATCTGGCCGCCGAGCTGGCCCACCTGGCCGCCCCGGACCGGATCGCCGCGCTGCGCGAACGCGAGTGCGAGTGGTTCCACGGCCGGGCACTGACGGAGTCCGCGCGGGAGCAGGCGCAGTTCTCCACGCCGCTGCCCATCGCGGAGGGCGTCGCGGCCATCGTGGCCGCCGCCCATGGCATCCGCATGGTGCTGGAGCCGTGCGCCGGGACGGGAAGCCTCGCGCGGCCGATTCTGGGCGCCGCCGGGATACACCTGCAGGTGAACGAGACCGACCCGCGGCGCCGCGAGGTGCTCGGCTGGCTCGGCCTCCGCCCGAGCGGCCGGGACGCCCTGCGCCTGCCGCTGGATCCGGCGCGCTTCGACGCCGTGCTTTCGAACCCGCCGTTCGGCGCCATGAGCCGCGGCCGCGCCGGACGCGGGGCCACGGAATTCGCCGCCACCAACATCGGCCAGCGATTCGCCGCCGCGCATCTCAGGAGTCTCCGCCCGCATGGGCTGCTGGTGGCACTGCTCCCCGCCAGCACGCTCTCCGACGCGGGCGCGGACTTCCGCCGCTGGATCGCCGAGCGCCACACCCCGCTCCTGTACCTCGAGTGCCCGGAGGGGTCCTACCGCAGCCGCGGCGCGTTCCGGGATGCGCTGGTGATGGTCGCGCGGCAGGGTCAGGGGTCCGAAGCACCCGCCCGGGAAGTGGTCCGGAGCCCCTCCTGGGAAACGTGGACCCGGGTGGTGCTGGAGACGGCGGCCGCGCTTCGCGGGTCGGCCGCGGCGGCTCAGGCGCCACGGACGCTCCCGGCGCCGGTGGCGGTCGCCACGGACCCGCCCGCCGCAGCCGCGCCGGAAGGCGTGGAGCTGGCCGGAGAGCCGGCGGTGCTGGAGGACACGGCACGGAGTGGAGGAGTGCCGGATGCCGCACCCTGCCCCTCCGATGCGGAACCTCCGCTTTCCGACCATGGCGCCACCGGGTCGTCTTCCCCGGCGGTCGACGCGCTTGGTGCCGTGGTGCCCCTGGCGGTCCCGAAGCGGAGGCCGACCCGGCGCCGGTGGCGGACCCCGCCGATTCCCCGGTGGAGATCGCCGAAGGTCTCCCTTCCGCGTCCGCGTACCCGACGCTCAATCTGGACTTCTCCAGTTCCGAGCCCCTGCCGCGCGCCGAAACGGACTGGGAGCGGGATGCAGCCGAACGCGGCGAGGCGGCGACGAGCCCGGTGTTCACGCCGTTCAGCCTGTCGATCACCGAACGCCGCGCACCGCATCCGCGCCTGGTGGTGGAAACGCGCAGCATGGCCGGGATGCCGCCGCCCCCGCTCGTCCGCCAGCGATTCGAAAGCCCGCTCGCCGATGATGCGTGGGGCCGGAGCGGCCTCTTCGGCGGCGCGAGCGACGAGCAGGCCGAGCTGGCGCTCCGCATCCTGGACGGGTGGGACGCGGGACACGGGTGCCTGTGCGCCGACGACGTGGGCGTCGGAAAGAGCAGGGAGATCGCGCTTCTCGTCCTGGAGGCGCTCGAGCAGGGGGAACGCCGGATCGTCGTGACGACGAAGAACGAGAACAACGTCCGCGACCTGGAGCATGAGTTCCGCCGCGTCGCCTCCGGCCACCAGCATGGCCCCTTCCCCGCGCAGTTCATCGAGGTCGGCGCGTACCGGGAAGCGAAGGGCGAGGGCGGGGTGCTTCCCCTCCCCGACGGGCCGGCGGTCTACCTCGCCCACGCGTACAACCTGGCGGACTTCCAGCCCGCGATCGCCGCGGTCCGTCCCACCGTCTGGCTCGCGGACGAGGCGCACGAATTCGCCAACATCGCCGACAGCAAGCGCGGCATGGCGTGGACGGCGCTCCACGAGGCCATGCTCCCCTGCACCTCCAAGCTCGCGTACTTCACCGCGACGCCCGCCGTGACCCTGGACCAGCTCTCGTACCTGTACGGGCTGCGTCTCTGGCGGATCGGCGCCTTCGATTCGTGGATCGCGCGCAAGACGGGCAAGAGCACGGCGGACCAAGACGAAAATCCGGGGGCCGCGGAAGAGGCGGTGACCGCGCACGTGGCCGAAGCGGCGGCGCTCGGCGACGCGGCCGGCGTCGACGCGGACCAGGCGGCGGCTTCGGGGAAGCGCCGCTTCATGGTGCGCCGAAACGATGCATTCACCATCCGGACGACGCCCGCGGAAGCGGAGCAGGTGATGCGGGAGCTCAAGGGCTCGGGCCACTACCTGTCACGCGACCTGTGGCGCGGCGGCGTCTCGTTCGAGGTGGAGTGGATCGACCTCCCGGAGATCCCGGGCGCGATGGAGCGCTACGACCGGGCCGCCGCGGTCTGCCGGGACCTGTCCCTGGCCGCACGCCAGTTCGGGGCGATGAACGCGCGGGTGAAGACCGCCGGACTCGACCGGGCGATGATCCAGGGGTATCTGAAGCAGCTCCTGTTCGACCTTCGCCTGGATTCCGTGCTGGCCCGCGCGGACCGGGCGATCGCCGCGGGGCGCCAGGTGGTGATCAGCATCCACTCCGTCGCCGGCGACGACGAGGGCACGGCGGCGCTCGGCCGCGACGCCCAGGACCACGCCGTCAACCGCCGGCTGGAGTCGGCAATCAACCGCATCAACATCCGGGAGATCCGGAAGCAGGGAGACGACGGGGAGACCTCGTACGTGGATCTCGGAGACATTCCCGAGGCGCTCCTGGCGCGGGAGGAGCTCCGGCTGCGCGCCCGCGCGCTTCCCCCGCTCCGTGATCCGGTCCACGTCATCGAGCAGCATTTCGGCGCGTCGCGGGTCGCCGCGATCACCGGCCGCATCCCGGCGCGCCTCCGCGCGCTCCGCATGGGCGAGTTCCAGGCGGGCGGGCGCGACGTCGCCCTGATCAGCCGCGCCGGGAAGGTGGGACTCAGCCTGCACGACGTGAACCGGCGGCCGAGGACCATGCTGGTGGCGGACTACGAGTGGTCCGCCGACCTGTTCAAGCAGGAGCTGGGGCGCGTCGACCGGACGGGCCAGTTCACCTCGCCCGAGATCGTGCTCGCCGCCTCGGTGGCCGCGGGGGAGCGGAAGTTCGCGGCGACGATCGCGGCCCGGATGGCGTCGCTCGGCGCGACCTGCAAGGGCAGCGCGGAATCCACCGGCACGGATGCGCTGGACCAGTTCGACATGTCGGGCGGGATCGCGCTGGAGGCGATGAAGAACGCCGTCGAGCGGATGGACGACGAAGCCCGCCGGTACTTCACCGGCAGCCAGTTCCTCGAGCGGCAGAAGACCAGTGACGGCGCATGGATCTGGACGCCGAAGCGGCGGCCGGATGAGGGCACGCAGATGCGCCACTTCCTGCTCGACCTGCTCATGTTTCCGCTCGCGGTGGCCAACCGGACGCTGGCGCTCTGGGAGGAGGAGCGGGAGAAGCTGCTGACCGCCGACACGATCGACGCGCTGGCGGCACGCCGCACGGGGCGCGTGCGGGGGACCGTTCTCCGGGAGCGGGCGCTCCCCGCGAGCCCGCCCATCGTCCTGGTGGACGTCGAGAACGAGGACGGGGAGGTGCGCGCGATCGCGCGCGGCTTCGTCACCGAGCACATGGTGAGGATCCAGGGCGCCCGGGGGCCGGACACGGATGGGGGTCCGCGGACCCGCAGATACCTCCAGTTCACGGCCGAGGACGGGCGCCTGGTCAGCGGGCTCGACCTGTCGGCGAGCGAAGCGCACCGGGTGCGCTGGGCCTTCGGGGTCCACGAGCGCCGCGACACGTCTCCCCGCGCGGTGCTGGAAGACCTTCGCGTCGGCGAAAAGATCGATGTCCGCTCACCCGGACGTCTTCAGTGGACCCTCCACCTGCGCCGGGACGGACGGATCGAGATCCGGGGGGCGAAGATCAGCCGCGACCGGGACGCGCTGATGCGGCCGGGGCTCTACGGCGCCGTGCGGTACGAGCCGCTCGGCAACTTCCTCTACCTCGCCAGCCACGAGCACCTGGAGGGGTTCCTGGAGATCTACCCGGCCGTGGACGGCGAGCCCGCGCTCGAGGCGGCCGCCTGACCTCGGGGAGCAAGAACAAGGATCACCGGCGCGGCGCCTTCAGGCGCTGCGCCGCTCTTCATCTCCGGCCTGCACACCTCCGGATTTCACGGATCCCGAACGCGTGCCGGCCCTACACCGGAGAAGCCATGGACCACCTGCAGCCCTCCCCCGGCAATCCGAACCGCTTCCGCTATCGGGATGGTACGGAAGGCGACGTGATCGAAGTGGAGATCTGGTACTCGAAGGGCACCACGCCCGCATCCCGGGGGCTGCACGTCGGCGTCCACGCCCTGACGATCACGGGCGAGTTCGAGTTCCGCGGGTTCTCCGCGGGCATCCAGCGGATGGTACGGAGCCTGGACCGTGCCTCGCGGCAGACGCTTGAGCGGACCGCGGCGGCGGCCGACGCCAGGGTGCCCGAACTGGCGGCCGCCTACCGGGCTGATCCCGACGGCCTCGGCCGCACGGCGTTGGAGCTCCTCGCCGCGGACCTCACCGGCGCAACGGGGCTCTGAGCCCAGGCGGCTTGGCCTCGCGCGTCCCGCTACACCGCCATGTTGGGCAAAAGGATTCCAGGCGCGCGGCGCCCACCGTCCCCGAGAGAAGGGAGCGGGCAACCGGTGACCTCGATCGCGAGGCGCGGCCGGTGGCCAGCGCGTCCCCATGCCGCCCGCCGGGCAGCATGGGGATTTTTCGTTCCCCATACCCAAAACGCGATCATGCCCGTTGTTGGCAGCGGGATCCTGAGCTGGTCCGTGTTCGAGCGCCTTGGCGGGCGCTATGGAACCATCTTCCTCTCGCCCTCGGATTTCCTCGAGCGGGTTCACCACCCCGTCATGCTGGACACGGACGCACTTCACGCGCTCGAAGGGGAGAGCGTTCGTCTCGCGGTGCGCGTCCTGGAGTGCCGCTCCAGCGGACACGCCGGCGATTCCTTGCTGTACCTCGTGCCGGGCCCGCCGCCGGCTCCGGGATCGGTACACGAGCTTGGGGCCGGCCCTCTGTTCCTGGAAGACCAGCGGGAGATCCCGGTCGCGGAGCATCCGACCGGCCTCGGGATCGGCATCCGGCCGTCGGACGGGCGCACGGAGATGTGGATGGACCCGCGGGTGCTCTACCGCGTCCACGACCAGACGGTCGAACTCCTCATCGACCGGACGACGGCGCCCGAGACACCGCCCTCCCCGCTGCTGCCTGGCGCCGGGGACGATGCCCCGGCGGGGTGACGGGGTGCGTCCCACGACCGGCGGCTACGGCGACCCCCGGCCGCTGGCGCCCCAGCTCGACGCGTTCGAGGTCACGCGGGAGCCGATCTCGGTGGCCTATGGGATGGGAGTGGACTCGACCGCGATGCTGGTCGGCATGCGGCGCCGAGGGATCCGCCCGGACCTCATCCTCTTCGCCGACGTCGGCGGCGAATTGCCCGAGACGCTCACGTACGGCGAGCACGTGCTCCGGCCGTGGCTCGCGGCGGTGGGATTTCCGGATCTGGTTCCGGTCCGCTACCGCCCGGCCCATGGGCGCTACACGACGCTGGAGGAGAACTGCACCCACCTTCGCGTGCTGCCGTCCCTCGCGTACGGGAGAAAGGCGTGCTCGGCGAAGTGGAAGATCGAGCCGCAGCGGCGCTACGAAGCAGCGTGGGCCCCGGCGGTGCGCGCGTGGAGCGCGGGGGGACGCATCTGGAAGTGGATCGGATACGACGCGGGACGCAAGGACATGCGCCGCGGCCACCAGCTCAGCGATGACCGCAGGTACCGCTACCACTATCCGCTCCGCGAGTGGGGATGGGACCGGGAGCGCTGCGAAGCCGAGATCCTGGCCGACCCGGAGCTTGTACGCATCGCCGCCGGCGCGGGCGTGCCGGCGGTGCCGCGGAAGTCCGCCTGCTGGTTCTGCCCCAGCAGCACCACGGACGATGTCCGATACCTCGTGGACCACCACCCCGGCCTCGCGGACCGGATCATCGAGATGGAACGGCTCGCCCGCCCGGGACTGCGCCGGATCGAGGGTCTCTGGCGGCGTGAACGAAAAGGGACGCGCGGAGCGGAGCCCCGGCCGGGATCCATGACCGCCTTCATCGAACAGCTGCGCGCCCGCCCGGAGGAGGCGCGACCGCCCGCCCCGGCGTGCACGCATTGCCCCGGATGCCCCACGTGAAGAACCGAACGTCATCCCGACCCCGGCGCCGGTCGCGCCCGCCCTCCGGGCCCCCTGCTCCTCCCGCGCTCTCGAAGCAGGCCCGGCCGTCCGAGATCATCTTTCGGTGTCCACAGCCAGCTTCACTGAACTATTCCGAGTATATCATAGCTTCCAGACTTGAGTCCAAATCTGCTCGTGGGCGGAACCGCTCTGCGAAAGCCTCACTTAGCTCGTTCGGGATCGCCGGCTTCGGCCACAGTGAAGTGCGGAATTTCCCGAGTGAGCCTCCAGAGATCCTTCGAACTCCGTCTCACCCCAGGAAAACCGTAGGCACAATCCACGGCAGTCGCAACCGCAGAGAGTGTCAGGTTTGCTGCCATGAGGATCACCATATGATTATCGCCCATCCGGTTCAAGGGATCCACGCCCTCACTCGGGACCGTAAGTCCAAAACAGTGGTGTACACCGAAGTGCGTTCCGTGGAGAACCTCTGACGAGTGGCGGTAAATCATGAAACGAGCGAAGTGCAGATCGGATAGAACTGACTCGCCCAGTATATCCCCTGCACGCTGAATACGCTTGTCGATACTCTCGTCCACCCACTGCTGCTTCTCTTGACCGCTCTTTGATTCGAATTCGGCAAGCTCTTCCACCAAGCCGTCAATTGACGAGGGATCTGGCCGGCCAGAGAACTCCAGCCCAATTCCACTCCCGCCTATTTTCGACTCCCGCTGCAACTCTCGGAATGATTTCTGTCTGGTGTGACGAAGGGCCCGCTCTGCTAATTCCTCTCCACCGGCCACGATGAAGCACACATTCACACCCAACTCTACAATCGAGCGAACGATGGAATAGCAGTCTCTAGTATGAAGGCCTGGCTGATCCGAGAGTCGGATCAACGTGTGGGATGATGACCCCAGAGCTTGGACCATCAGAGGAAGCGTTCGCGAAACGCTCTCCGGGACCGGCCGCACTGTTCGGATTGTCGGTGCGGCGGGTTCCTCGATCAAAGCGGCGATAATCGCATTCAACGACTCCGTCCTCGCAGCCAAGATCGAAGCAAGGCGACGCACGCAGTCGAGTAACTCCGCCTTGAGGGGGGGTGGACTATACATAAAGTACCTCCTAAGCTAGCACGATCTACGTTGCCACACCGCCACCAAAGTAAGACTCTCCTTCGGTTCGGCGAGCCTTACTCAGTGAAGCTCGCACGAACGCAGGATTCCCTCACGATTGACGCGAGTTGTCTCAGCCGCTCCTACTGAACGCTTCCACCGCGGCATCGTCTATTTCATCCTGATCGGCCGCTCCTCCGAGAAGGGAAAGCCGTTCAAAAACCGGATCAGGGATCGTCGCCAGCGCGGGAATACGTACTTTGCGTAGCGTCTGTGCTTGGTAGCGAAGTGCCCCTTTCATCATCTGGACCGAATAACCCGCCACTTGTTCTCGAACAAGGCGGCTCCGGAGCAGTGCCTGCAGCGCTCTTAAGTTCCACGTCTCAGACGTGACCCAGTAGAGATTATGGTGAGGGTAGAGTCGCCCGGGATCATAGCCCACGGTTCCCCCACGTTGAATATCTGGAATGAGCAGCTTCTCTCTCGTGCGCAACGCCACGGTAATCTTGTCGATCGTCCGATACCAGACATGGGGTCTTGCTCTCGCGACGTGGCGATTCTTCAACTGCATTGCGTGCTCTGCCAGATAACGGGCCAATCCTTGGAACTCGCTTAGATCAACGAGATCCGCCGTCTCGTCGCCAACGAAGGGATTGAGCAGAATCTTCCCTGACCACTCGACGCCAGAGTTCCGCACGTCAGCGGCCATGGCGAGAGGAACTTGCCTCGATGCCTCGATCGCATCTGCAAATTGCGGTAGGATGAAAACTCGATCGGCCCCGGTAGCTACACCAATACCGAGACGCGTTCCCGGCGCTGATTCAAGCAATGGGGTGTGCTTGGCGGAAATATCCTGCCACTCGCCATGGCGCTTGAGCGACGTCGTCACCCATGGGCCTCCGTCAGGATACCAATTGGTGAACCGCGAGGTCAGCGTACCTTCGGACGTGCGCGCAAGCAGCTCGGTGCGGATAGCATCTAAGGTACCTTCCTCAACGTTCGCCAATCGCGCTGCTTGAGTACTGAGCCCACGCTCGCGGTCCACCACAAGGATGGCCGGATATGCAGAGACGTCCGACTGAAACGGCTGTGTATGCTCCAAGTTCAGATAGTATCGGACATGGTAGCGTTCAGCGATCAACGAACGGATTGCGGCACCGTACTGGTTTTTCGCGAACCGATTCGCGCAAATAAACGCTAGAACACCCTGTTTCGAGATCAAATCCAGGCCACGTTCAAGGAACGCGACGTAAAGGTCTGCTCGATGCGAGAGAGTTGAGAACTCGGCCCGATATCTCTCCAGCAGCGGGCGCGGTACATCTTCTATCCGCACATACGGGGGATTCCCCAACACGAAGTCGAAGCGAGTGTCCCAATCTCCGATGAGGAAGTCTCGGTGTTCAGTCCAATTCTCAACCAACACTTTGGCACGTTTGACCGGACAGCCAGCGTCCAAGAGCTGCTGCTGCATCATTCGGCGTGCCGAAGCGAGCGAGGCAAGGTCGAGGTCAACAGCGCGGATCGAATCCATCAATTCCGGCGAATCCCAAGCTCCACCTGGGCAGTACTGAGCCTCTGACTCTATGAGTCTTCGCAAAACCTCGCTCAGAAAAGCGCCATCCCCGCAGCTTGGCTCTAACACTCGCTTGGTTGCTAAGCGCGTGGAGTTGCTCCTGTATCCTGCAAGGTCGAGGATGACGTTCACCACGCTCGGCTTCGTGAACACGGCTCCAAGCACTGCAACAGCTTCGGCGGATTGCTGCACCGTATCCGACCACACCGACGGAATCGACTCGACCATGCGTCAGGCACACCCAATCAGATGGCCGAATAGGGCACGACAGAAACTCTCGACCCCTAAAGCCGAAGACGGTTCGTCGTAGGCTCCACCGGAGTCCCGTTCCGAAGTAATCAGCGCGGCGGCATTGTAGTTCCGTTCGAGGACCATCCGGGTACAAAGGATTTCGTACCTGTCGCGGTATGACGTGCCTCGGAAGACCTCGTCGGGGGAGAATACCGATGAGGCGAGTTTCACGGGCTTCGTTGAAGCAGGTGCATCTTCAAGGAAGAAGAAGTACCCCACCCAAGGCTGCTGAACACCCAGGAGACCTTCCCGAAAAGCTAACCAAAGATCGGTTGAACTGCCGACTGCTTCTTCGGTTCGGTTGTTGAAATTGTTTCCGAAGCTCGGCCCAACCTGACTCTTCATCTCGATCGCAGCACAGAGCCGCCCGTTGCGAACGACGACGATGTCCCACTGTTTCGTGGGTCGGTAGAAACCCGGCAGTTCCACCCCTGATTTGAAGCGCAGTTCGGAACTCTGGTATCCTGCCGAGGAGATGAGGTCGCACAAGAGACCAGTGAAGCCTTTTAGATGCTGACCGCCCGTCACCTCACTACGGGTGCCTGCGTCTGTAACGATGCCTCCGGCTTTCTGTTTACCGGCCTGCCCCCCGCGTGCCGACCAGTAGCTTTGGACGGCCGCCCCAACACGTGCCCGAAGTTCTTCTTCTGTCCACGGAAAAGACACGATCAGCTCGCTCGTGAGTGCGCGGGAGCGTGTGGTTACCACCTCAGTGCGCCCAATTTACTCTCTCTCCCCACCAAGGACAAAGAGGCGACCTTGCTCGAAGAGTTCATTCGCCCCCGACCGATGATCAGAGCTTCCAGATCCCGGCGTTCCAGCAAGGGGGAGCCGCGGGTCGAGGTGGATTTGAGCCTGGGCCCGAGGCCCCCCGCTCAAGCTGCTTGGTCGACGGGCGAGTGATCCGCCTGGATTCCGGCGAATACACGACGATTACCGTGGGATGCCTCCGCCAACCCTGACAATCGCCGCGCTCGCTGCTGGATCCTGAGTCGCTCCCACGCTCGCGCGGGCTCGAGTACGACTCACGGCGATCGCTCCCGGGGTCCAGGAAGCCGCGGCCCGCGGGCCGCGCTCGACGAAGAATGGGGGTGCGAGCCCGGGTTCGCGCGCTACCGGATCGATGATACACGGATGGTCCGTCCAGCGCGGGCGCCTCTCACCTCGGGAGTCGCCCGCGCCGCTTTTGGCTGCACGGAGAGGGTAGAGTGATGACTGGATTTGATTGGCGGGCCGTGCCGATCGAGACGGTGCGCGCGTGGGTGCGGGACGAGGCGGACGCTTCATCGCTGCGGTTGGTGGCCAGGCGAGCGGGATTGGGCCGGACGACGCTCAAGAAGTTCATCGGTGGCGAAACCAGCCCACATCCACGGATCCGGCGGTCGCTCACGCTCCTGTACCTGTCGTCCGTCCCATCCGTCGCTGACGCTGCGCTGGATGTGCTCACCGCCAATGTGCCGGATCAGGCCAGGGCGGGGGCGCGGGGAGCGCTCTTGGAGTTGCTCGCACGGCTACACACGGCCGAAGGCGTGAATCCGCCCTCGTGGGCCGTGGAGGGAGCTGGAACTGGAGCGCTAGGCGATGGAGCACCGCTCATTGCCGCTTGAAGTGCTGCGTTGGAACCCGCTGGGGCGCGACTGACGAGTGGTCCGCCTGGATTCCAGCAAATACACGACGTTCCCCATCAGATGCCTCCGCCGGCCCTGACGATCACCGCGCAGAAGCCGCCTCAGCTTACAGAGCGCGTCCCCGCTCCAGAATTCCACGGGGAATTGCGGAACGCACCGGATCCCATCAAGCCGCACCACCAGCGGCCCGCGGGCCGCGCCGGGAAAAGAATGGGGAAGTGAGCCCGGACGGCGGCAACCCGGCTCTTCCTGCACACCGATGCTTGTCCAGTGCGGGCGCCTCCCTCGATAGGCGCCCGCACTGTCGTTCCCCACCTTCCCAAACGAATGGAGCTTCAACCAGCCATGATCACCCATCCCGATTCCAGCATCTCGGCCGATCAGCTCGCCGCCGCGTACGCCCGCGTGCTCCAGACCATCGCCGCGGACGATCCCGAGGCGCTCAGGCGCGCGGCCATCACCCTGGACCAGAACCCGATGCTGGCGGGCCGGGAGGTCGATCCCGCGGCCCGCCTGGCGTCCGCGTGGCTGGTGTTCGCCGGGGAAGCCACGCCGTCCCGCGAGGAGACCCGGGGATTCACGTTCACCTATCCCGCGCACGTCGTCTTCTCGGTGTCCGCCGGCAGCGTCCAGGCGGCCAAGCGGATCGCGCGGGCTGCGATCAACGCGCTGCTCGGTTCCGACCAGCCGGTCGGAGGCATCCAGGGCGCGTATCCGGGCACGCCGGCCGTCCACGACATGGTGCTGTGGCTGGGCTCGCCCACCGAGCGCAAGGACGTGCTGGAGCTGGAGCTCGCGGACCGCTAGCACCCGCGGCGCCCCCGGCCACGACAGGACGGCGCTGGGGCTCGCCATGCGTGCCTCGTTCGACGGCGCTCATTGCTCCCGACAGGGACCCACCCCCAGCCATCCGGAAACCATGGGTGCGATCGGACACCGGACGACGGGAGCAGCCGTGGGTTCGGGCGGCGGTCCCGTACCGCCGGACATCTCAGCTGAACACCCGCTTTCGAGCGGTGACGACGTTCTGACGGGGCACCTGGCGTTCGGGATCGAGTTGGGGCGCCTCGCGCGTGCGCTTCCGCTCCAGGCGAACAGCCTGGGCGGGCGGCGCTTCCGGGTCATGGGCGGAGCGGAGCCCCACTACGTGGACCTGTCCCCGTGCGCGCCCCTGCCCTGCGACTGCGGCGACCTCGCGTGGCGCGGGGGCCCGCGGGAGGGTCCGTGCAAGCACATGCTGCGGGCCCGGCTGGTGGAGGGCGATCCCGTGGTCGTGCGTGCCGTCGCGGTCCTCGTTGGCGGGCTCGGTGAGCTGGCCGCCGGGCTGGAGCGGAGGCTCCGCGGGACACCGATCCGCCTGACGCGCGGGATCCTGAGTCGCGGCGCGCTGGCGGCGGGCTATCCGCTGGAGGAAATCGACTTCAGGCGCACCGGCCCGCGGGTGCAGGCGCGGGTCGAACTCGTCCTGAGATCCACCGGCGTCTCCCTGGGCCACTTGGTGCGGACTCCCGAAGGGATCGAGTTCGTCCGGTAGCAGGTGCACGACGCGGCGGGGGCGCGGCACGCGCCGCCAGCGGCCGGGGGGCCGCGGGCGGAAGGATGAGGAGAATGCCGAAGCGGGTTTTCCGGCCGGGCCGGCGTCCGCCGCTCGCTGACCGCGCGGGGCGGAGGACGTGCGCGGGTGAACCGTTGCCGGCCGGACATCATCCCCCCACTGACCACTCAGGAGGAGGAATGCAGACTGTACTCGACCCGCCGGAGGTCGCGATCGTGGCCGCTCCGGCCGCGGGGACGCCGAATCCGCTCGTCGCGCAGTTCCGGGCGGCGCGGAGGGTCAGCGTGCCGCTGGTCGCCATCACCACGCCGGATGCCGCGGCCACGATCCAGCTCCTGGCGGAGAGCCTGAAGGAGTCCGTGCCGCAGCTCGCGTGGGACGCCGCAAGCGGCCTTCGCGCCTCGAATTCCGAGGGGCAAGCCGCGCGCGCCATGGTGGTGGGCGATGGCTTCGACGCGACCCGCGGCAACCCGCAGGAGCTCTTCACCGGCGCGGCGAAGCTGCCGCCCGAGACGGTGCTGTTCGTCCTCATGGCCAACCGGTGGCTCGGGAGTCCCGCCGTGATCCAGGCGCTCTGGAACCTGCGTGACCGATTCAAGTGCGACCGACGCACGGTGGTCCTTCTCGGCACCGCGGCAGAGCTGCCGCCTGAACTGGCGGGCGACGTTCTGGTCATGGATGACCCGCTGCCCGGGCCGTCCGAGCTGGCGCAGATCGTCCGGGAGCAGTGCGCGGCCGCCTCGCTGGAGGTCGCGGATCATGTGGTCGACGCGGCTGTCGAGGCGGTGCGCGGCCTGTCCGCGTTCGGCGCGGAACAGAGTGTGGCCATGAGCCTGAGGACCGACGGGCTCGACCTTGAAGAGCTCTGGGAACGAAAGCGCCAGCAGGTACAGCTGACGCCGGGCCTCCGCGTGCACAAGGGGGGCGAACGGTTCGAGGGGGTCGGCGGGGTGCCGACGATCAAGTCGCTCCTCAGCCGAGTTCTCCTCGGGAACGACCGTCCGGGCGCTGTCGTGTTCCTGGATGAAATCGAGAAGTTCATGGGCGGGGCGGCCGGCCAGGGCGCAGATACGAGCGGCGTCGCCCAGGACCAGCTCGGCACGATCCTCGGCTACATGCAGGACCACGGGGCGGCTGGAGCCCTGTTCGTCGGTCCGCCGGGGTCGGCGAAGTCGATGATCGCCAAGGCCTGCGGCCCCGAAGGGGGCATCCCGACAATCCAGCTGGACCTCGGCGAGATGAAGGGGTCGCTGATGGGGCAGAGCGAACACAATCTGCGGACGGCGCTCAAGGTGATCACGAGCGTCAGCAACGGCCGGTCCCTCTGGCTCGCCACCAGCAACAACATCTTCAGCCTTCCGCCGGAACTCCGCCGACGCTTCACCCTCGGCGTCTACTTCTTCGATCTGCCTTCCCCGGCGGAGCGAAATCAGATCTGGGACATCTGGCTCCGCCACTACGGCCTTTCCGGCCCCCTGCCGCCCGACCCCGAATGGACCGGGGCGGAGGTGCAGACCTGCTGCGACATCGCGCACCGGCTCCGCTGCACGCTCGTGGAAGCCGCCGCGTTCGTCGTGCCGGTGAGCCGCTCGGCCCCGGACCAGGTAGATCGCCTTCGAAGCTCCGCGGATGGCAAGTACCTGTCGGCCAGCACACCCGGCGTCTACCGCCGGACGGACGCCACGCTCCCGCCGGGGTTCGGCGCCCGGCGCATGTCCACTCTCCAGCAGGATAACTAAACGTCCATGACACCCGCTCTCGCGATCATCCCTCCGGACCCGGACGCGCGCGACTTCGCCGCCGAGCTGCAGGCCAGCACGGTCGCCTGCCGCCTGCGCCACGAGCGGCTCGGCACGCGCCGGGCGCTCACGCGCGGCCAGATCGAGCAGGTGGCCGAGCGCTTCGCCGCCGACCGCCGCGCGCTGTCGGGAAGCAAGCGCCTGCTCGACACCAAGGACCCGGCGTTTCGCGCGGTGATGCGCGTGCACGCCGCGGCGACCGACTACTGGCACTCCATGACCGTCCCGTTCCCGGAGGCGGGCATCCGGCTGATCCGGCGCGAACGCGTGCAGGAGTTCCAGCAGCGGATGGAGGAGTTCCGGACCTCCCTCGTCCGCTCCGCGCGCCAGCTGCAGGCGAAGTACGCCGAGCTTCGGGAGCGGGCCCGGGACGAGCTGGGCTCGCTGTTCAACGACGGCGACTACCCGCCGCGGGTGGACGACGCCTTCAGCCTGGACTGGGACTTCCCCTCCGTCGAGCCCCCCAACTACCTCCGCCAGCTCGCGCCGGAGCTCTACGCCCGGGAGTCCGAGCGGATGCGCGGGCGCTTCGAAGAAGCGATCCGGCTCACCGAGGCCGCGTTCCTGGAGCGCTTCGGCGAGCTGGTGCGGCACCTGGCCGAGCGGCTGAGCGGCGAAGCGGACGGACGCCCGAAGGTGTTCCGCGCCTCGGCGATCACGAACCTGAGCGCGTTCTTCGACGAGTTCCAGCGGCTGGACATCGGAAGCAGCAGCGAGCTGCAGGACCTAGTCAGCCGTGCGCAGCGTCTCGTCCAGGGCGTGCGCCCGGACGACCTGCGCTCGGACTTCACCACCCGCACGGCGGTCGCCGCCGGCCTGGCCGAGATCCAGGACGTGATGGACGGGATGATGGTCGCCCGCCCCCGGCGCGCCATCAGCCTGGTGGAGGACTGACCGCGGGCTCTCTGCCGATCAACATCTCTGATCGCCGCCCCCCGCCTCCGGTAAATGGAGGCGGGGGCGGTTTCGTTCAGCGGGCACCCGCGCGGCCAAGCGCGGGTGCCCGCTGCTGTTCGCGTCCCGGCCACCCAGGAGACCCGCACCCATGTCACACATCGCGACCGTGAACCTCGACGTCCTCGACCTGGACGCGCTGGCCCAGGCGGCCCAGCGGCTCGGCCTCGAGCTCGTCCGGGACCAGAAGACGTACCGCTGGTATGGCGTCAACCTGGGCGGAAACACGCTGCCGGCCGGGTTCAGCGCGGAGGATCTCGGCCGTTGCGACCACGCCCTCCGCCTCGTCGGGGCGGAGGAGATGCACCCCGCGCCGTACGAGATCGGCGTCTCCCGCCGCCGGGACGGCCAGCCCGGGTACCTGCTGTTCTGGGACTTCTGGGCGGGCGGCTTCGGCCTGCAGGCCCGGGTCGGCGAGAACTGCCGGAGGCTTCGGCAGGAGTACGCGTGCGTCCAGGCGATGCAGACGGCCATGGCCGACCAGTTCGCCGTGGAGACGCTCCGCCGCGAGGACGGCTCGGTCCGCCTGCAGTTCACCCGCTGACCCTGGTTCAGGAGACCCCATGGAGATCGTGATCGTCGAGATCGACCCGGACGCCAACATCACCGTCAGCGCGGACGGGGTGAGCGGGCCCGGCTGCAAGGCCCTGACCGAGGCGATTGAGCGTGCGCTCGGACGCACGGTGGACGACAACCCGACCCCCGCGTTCTTCCAGGAGGCGGATGCCGGACACGTTCATCGTCACGGTTGACCTGGAGGGCAGGCTCTGCTTTCTGTGGGACGACCGCTTGGCGCCCCTTGCCGCGCAGGGGACCACCGACATTCGGCGGGCCTCCCACGTCGAGCCGGCGGAGGGAGGAGGATGGATGGCGGACCTGTCGCCGTGCGGCGGGCCGGCCCTCGGCCCCTTCCCTCTTCGGGCCGACGCGCTGAACGCCGAGCGGGCGTGGATCGAGGCACGCCTGTGAGCGGCCCAGCCGCAGGCCGGCGCCCCGCATGAGGACGCACCAGCCGCCCCCCGTGATCCGGGATCTCTGGCGTATCGTCCGGGAAGTCGCCAGCGCGCAGCCGGACCCGGCAGCGCTGATCGACGCCATCGCGGAAGCGCTCGGCGCGCGTGGGATCCCACAGGTTCGCGAACTGCCGCTGACCGGCTTTGGACAGCCCGACGACTGGATCGATCTGTTCGTCGAGCCCGGCCTGGCGATCCTGATCGACACGCCCGCTTCGGCGCCTCCCTTGGAGCGCGTGGGGCGCTGCGCCCGTCCACCCGGTGTGACCGCGGTAGGGGTGCTGACGACCCGCTCACCCTGTTCTTTCCCCACAGAAACCGGGGCGCGGGAGCTGACGGGTGGAAAGCCGCTCCTGGTCCACGCGCTACCCGCGAATACGTCGTAACGTCTGATCAGCCACGAATGAATGCGGCAGGCCCGGGACCCGGGCCTGCCGCCTGTTTTTTCCCCAATCCCTTGAGGACGGATCCATGGCCGCAATCCAGCGCCACAGCACCCGCATCATGGGCTTCCATCTCCGGGAGCTCCAGACCGCGCGCGGCGACGAAACGGAGATGTACAGCGCCCAGATCTTTCACGGCGACGTGGAGGCCGGCACGGCGCGGAACGACGGCAACGGCGGCTCCGACCTGGTGCGCATCGACCCCGGCCACCGTGAGGCGTGGGAGCGTCTCGTCCGCTACATGGAGGAGCACCCCCGGGCGGTGCGCGAAGATGGCTCCCGCGAGGAGTACCACAGCGGCGAGGACGCCGCCACGGCGCTGCTCCGCGACCTCCACGATGCGGACGCCCGGCTCTTTCGATCACGGAAGTTCAGGTCCGCGCTGGTGGGATACCGGTGGACCAAGCCGTTTCCGGGCGGCGGGTGGTGGGCGGAGGGGCGCATCCTGTTCTCTCCGGACAGCGCCATCCCGCTCGACACGGTGCCGGGAGACCTGTTCCAGATGCTCGTGATCGGCACGGACAACCTGCGCCTCGCGCGCGAGACCGCGCCCGCCGTCCCGGGGAGCGCGGAGCCGAAAGGCTGATGCGCCCGCCTCAGTCTTCGCGCCGGCTCCGTCTTCTTGCGCATCCACCCGCGATGAACGCGGGCGCATGCGCTGGTCACGGTGGCTGGGCGCCCGGTGGACGCACCCGGGCGCATGAAGACCCGGAGCCGTGGCCTGCTTCGCCGATGGCAGGTGCCTCACGCCCGGATCGCGGCCACTCCGCCCCGTCAAGGAGCCCTGCCCTTTCCCTCATCATTCCCGTTTCCAAG
Organism: Longimicrobium terrae; assembly: GCF_014202995.1. Taxonomy (NCBI): domain Bacteria; kingdom Pseudomonadati; phylum Gemmatimonadota; class Longimicrobiia; order Longimicrobiales; family Longimicrobiaceae; genus Longimicrobium; species Longimicrobium terrae. The sequence continues at coordinate 156,071 of NZ_JACHIA010000004.1, read as the reverse complement.
GAGCGTATCGATCATGCGACGGACCGACACCATCCGGCGCACCTACACGCCTGCGCAGGATGAGCGCCGATTCCGGGAAGAACGCGAACTGGAGACCCTTCGCCACCTGGTCCGCCGCGAACTGCGGATCCACGCCGGCCAGCGCACGCTGGCACGCGAGATGGGAATCGACCGGGGGAGCCTGCGGAAGTTTGCGGCGGGACAGAGCACGCCGGGCGAGTGGACGCTCCGGCAGATCCGGGAGTGGGCCGCGGACCGGCCGGAGCTCCCCGTTCCGATCGCCGCGGTCGCGCTGGCGCTTCTGGTAGACGGCCTGCCCCCGGACGTGCGCCCCCATGCCCGCCGGGAAGTCTCCGCAACCTTGGCCGGCCTCTACGAGTCGCGGCGTGAGGGGGTTCCTACCTGGATCGCGGACGAACTCGAGGGCGCGGAACTCCCGCCTGCGGTGCGTGTCCCGGCGAGCACTGCGAACTCGTCGCCGGACCGGGCTCTTCTGCTCCGTCTCCAGGAACTGGTACGAGAACATCTGGCCCTCTCCTGAGAAGCCCTTCTGTGCAGGGCGTCAGCCAGGTGCCCCAGTAGTGTTGCCGTGTGCGCCGGATGGTTGAGCGGCACGGACGAGCAACCGGCGAACCCAGTCGGGACGGTCTTCCCTGTACACCTGGCCCAGGGTGACCAGGAATTCTGTTTTGCAGTGCTCTCGATACTCGGCCGGAATTCCCTCGGTCAGCAGGCTGATCGCGGCGTGGCCGTCACTCGCTGACATCTCCACGTGCCGGGCTCCCTCGAGGACATACCACGATTGGAGCTTGCGCAGCGTGCCTGGGGACGGCCTCGCCCCGCGCAAGAAGTTGCTGAGCCCGGTCGGCGACATACCCACCTCACGCGCCGCTTCCCGCAATGAGGTCTGCTCCTGGGCAGCGTTTGCGGCCGCACGGATCTGCTGCAGCGGAACGTGGGTCATGTGAGAGATCTCCGGGTCGGTGACTACGGATAAGCAGCTGCTCGCAACGTCCCTTCCTGGCCATGGTCAGACCCGTGCGGGCGCGGGGCCGGTCCACGTCCGCGCTCAGGCGCAAGATCGCCACACGCGTGCCCTGCATCTCACGGATGCAGGGAAAGCCAGCCACAAGGCGCGCCGATACGCTCGGCGGCTTGCTCGACCCGCTAGTGGACTCGCTGGCCGCCGCCGTAAGCCTCTCCGAAACCGTCTCGGTCTATGATCGTCGACGCGAGGCACGCTCCGTGACCCAGCGTCGCATCACCGAGCTGCAGACCCTGTTCGACCAGAGTACCGAGCGTACCCGGGCGGTCCTAACCCCAGCCGAGTGGGCCCTGCTGCCAGCCGCCCTGCGTTAGCCGGGGCTGCATATCCTTCCCGAGCGGCGTGTCCGTGTCGGATGAGGAGAGCTGTGGTGACCGGGGTCCGGCAGCCGGCCTACGCACGTCCTGTCTGGAAACATACCGCAACTTTCAGACAGTTGTGTGCGCTGTTTACCTTCCGTACTTTCCGACATGAATCGCACGTTGGCGGTTTGCTCCGTGCCATGAGTTGCATCGACCTGCCATCATATGCATGGGCACCATGGGATCTGAGTCAGCCGAGGGGGCGAACGCCGGCCGGAAGCGCGTGCGGCTGACACCGCCGCCCATTACGCGGACGGAGGACGGTCCCGAGGGTGGGGAGATCGTGAGGGAGCTGCCAGACGCGCGTGGGGTTCTGCTCTGGGGCGCTCTTCGGGACGTGCTGTGCTGGGCCGCGGCGCCGCCACGTACCCGCACGGGTCTGTTCGCTGCGGACGGATCCACCATCCGCGTCCGGGAAATCAGAACGCATCTGGAGAGCTCAGACGATCTCGCGGTGCCGCTCCTGACGCTTGCGATGCTAACCGAGGAGGGCGATTCAGCCGACACGGCGCGCGTCGTACATGCGTGCCGACGCCTCGCCCGATGGGCGGAGGCGTGCGGCGCGCCGGGGACCCGGCTGGCGTTCACACAGGCCGCGGCGCTCGTCCGGCCGGAGGACGCCTCGCTCGCGCTGGAAACGGCGCAGCTCGTCCGCGACAGCGGGGATGCCGCCCGTGCGGAGACCTGGTTTCGCCGGACGATCAAACTGGCTCGCAACAGGGATTGGGCGAACTACGTCTGGGCGTACATCGGCTTGGCCGTCCTGTACCGCCGCTTGGGTAATCTGCCCGCGGCGATGGCCCTCGCTGGGCGGGCATTGCGAACCGCTACCCGTCACGCGCTTCCAGCCCTCGAGGGCACCGCGCTGCATCACCTGTTTGTGATCTCCTCCGACGCGCCGGATACCACGAAGTTGTACGGATACGCATCCGCTGCGCTGAAGGCGTACGGGCAGGATCACCCTCGGCTTTTCGCGCTTGCGCACGACGTGGCGGTCTACTGGACGGACCAGGGCCGGTATGCGTGGGCGCTCCCGGTGCTGGAAGCCGTGGTACCCGATGCCTCCGATCCGAGCCTTCGAGCCCTGGCGTACGCGAGCCTGGCGCGCGCGGCCGCAGGGGCCGGCGCAGCGGAGGTGTACGACCGGGCAGCCCGGCATGCATGGGGATTCCTCGATCTGCTTCCCACCGGTGCGGGCCGCGGCGAGGTCCTGATGACCCTCGGCCGCGCGGCGGCGCTCGCGGGCGAGATCGACCGAGCGGAAGAGGCCCTGAACGCCGCCCTTCGGATCTCCGCGCAACGGGGAGAGGCACAGGTCCGGATGATCGCCGAGCGAGAGTTGCAGACCCTCCACGACCAGCATCGGGAGATCCCCGTCAGGCGCGTCGAAACGGTCAGCGCCGTCCAGCAAGCGGAGCGGCTGGTCGTCGACCTGACGACGTCGCTGGTCGGGTAGCGGAGCGCGGGGCGGGGTGGCCGCGGTCATCCACGCCACCCCGTTTGGAAGGATCAGAGAGGCAGGACGATCAGCGTATCCGTGGGAAGACCGTCTCCGGCTGCCGTATCCGTGGTCGGCGGATCCTCGTCCTCTCCGTCGCTCCGACCGCCGCCACCCATCATTCCCACGCCGTTGAAGGACGGGGAGGTCTCGTCGGGAGGGGTGATCGGGTTGGTCGCCTGGCAGGCGCCCAGCGACAGGATCGTGCATGCGAGTCCGAGGGCAAGGACACGGCTGGCGAGTCTCATGAGTGTACCCCGTAAAAGTGTTCGTCCGTCGTCCCGGTGGCCCGGGGGAGCCATAAGTTGCCGACATTTCTCGTTTGTGGTCAAGACTTGTCGGGAAAGTTTCACCGTGTGTTCGAGAGATGCAGCCCGTAAGCCGACCGTTGTTCATCCTGCACGAAGATCGTGCGTTCCTAGGAATGCTGCGCCGCATCGAGAGCGGGTATGAGCTCCGTCAGGTCTCGAGTTGGGAGGACCTCACGAATGCCTTACGCCGGGCGCCGCTCACGGCGGTGTCCGTGGTTGACCCGTGGCACCGGAGTGGCGGAACCGCCGATCCGCCGCCCATTCACCGGCTCACGACCGAGTTCCCGGCTTTCTCTGTGGTCGCGGTAGGACGCTTTCCGGCGACAGCGGCATCCGACCTCCACCGCTTGCTCGGTTTTGGAATCGCAGACGCTCTGGATCTTGACCGGGAAAACACGCCGGGTGCGGTCGCACGGCGACTCCGTGTCGTCCGGGGACGGAGCGCGCGGATTTTGCTCGCGCGGGCAGTCGACTACCCGCTGCCGAGCCGCACCCGCGCATTGCTGCAGGCCGCGGTCGAGGTGGTCGGAGATGGGGGGCAGGCACCGCAGCTCGCGGCCGCGCTCCGGGCCGATGAGCGGACGGTGCTCCGCTGGCTCGACCGCGCCGGGCTCCCTGCCCCGCGTCGGCTGCTTGCGTGGCTGCGGCTGCTGTTCGCCTCGGAGCTTCTCGACGATCCGGCTCGAACCATTGAAGGAGTGGCGAGACTGTCGGGATACGCTGGGGCGGTCACGCTGAAGGCCGCCTACCGCAACTTCCTGGGCCAGTCCGTTCCGCAACTGCGAGCGTGCGGGGCGTTCACCTCCACGGCCATGGCCATGAAGGCCGAGTTCCGCCGGATCCGGGAGAATGCGCGTGGGGCCGGGCAATCAGAACGGGTCTGGCTGAACTGAAGCCGCAACCCCGGACGCCTATCGGCCGCCTACCTTCCGCAAGTTTTACGACCTAACGTGCGCCGCTCTGGTTACTTCGAAGCTCAGGATCATGAAAGTCTCAGCGGAGCGCGGGGCCCACTACACGGTGAAGCAGCACATCGGTGTTGGATGTCGTCACCCGACCCTACTCCCGAGTGGGTGGGGAGACGCGATGAACCTTCCGGCGGTGTCTGGAACCGGCGAGCTGGGTGCCGATCTCCGGCGGGATGGCGATCTACAAGGCAAGCGAAAAGCGCTTCGTGGGATCGCGCTGCTCACCGGCGCTGCAGCATTCGAGGAAGGGTTGCGGGCGGCGGTTTCGGCCGAGGTTCTCATCGAGGTCATGGACGACTCGCGGTCACTCGCGGAATGGTGCCGTGCCGCGGCCTGGGGCTCGATCGCCGTGGTGGACGGCTTTCATGGCGTGCCAGCCCAAGACGTGGTCGCTCCTGATCTGCCGGATCTGCTTGGGAAATCGATGACCACACGGCTGGACCTCACGCGCTCAGGCGCTGGGGCGATCTCCTTGGATCAGCTGCCAGGACAGCTTCGATCCATTCATCCCACCAACTATGGCGCGGTTAGAGGCTACTCCGTCTGTCCGACCTTCATTGGGTCGCCCTGCCTTGTACAAGTACGCTCACAATGAGTACACGCGCTGAGCGGATCGGCAATGTGCGAAGGCCCCGAAAGGCTCCACGCGCTCCGCTTCCCGGGAACTGGTTCGAGTTGTTGTCGGAACCGATGCCTGCCGAGCTCGCCATTGAACTCGCCATGCTGCTTCGTCAGATCCGCCTCTTTTCTGATACGCCTCCGCTGCACCGCAGCAGGCTGTTCCGTGTGCCGACGCCGGCTCACGCCGGCCGCCGCCGCGTCGACGCTCTGCGCGCAAGCCCGGCGGATCTCCGTCCGGACCTGCGGACGCTCATGCGCGTTGCCACGCGACGAGCTCCCGATCACAGAGAGATCGCCGAAGCGTGCCGAGCCGTCGCTACATGGGCCCAAGGCAACGGGTTTGCCCGGACAGCCGTGCACTTCGCCGAAGCCGGCGCAGCCGCGGCGCCCCGGGATCCACACGCCGCCTTCATAGCGGGGAGGACCAACCGTGCGGTGGGTACTGCTTGGCGAGCCGAGATCTACTACTTGCGGGCGATCCGAAAGGCATCTCGGGTTCGGGATCTTTCTACGCTCACCCGCGCCCACTTGGGTCTGGGAAACCTGTTCGCACACACCGGCCGACTTCCGCAGGCGACCGATCATTTCGCCAGTGCCGCGACAACCGCAATGGATTGTGGCGAGGAGTGGCTGGCGGCGCAGACCTACCACGACATCATGGGTCTGTATTTCGAACTGGACGACTTGGAAACCGCGCTGAAGTTCGGACAGAAGGCGCTTGCGGCCTATCCGATCCACAACGAGCGGCACCCGGTCGCAGTCCACGACATCGCAGTGTTGTTGATTCTAAAGAACCAGTTCACCGAGGCGATGATGCTGCTGGATCTGATTTCGCCAGCGCCCCTGCCGTACGAGGACCAGGTACTGGTCGCGGGCTCCGTCTCTAGGGCCGCCGGCGGGCTCAACCAACGCGACCGGTATGAAGCGGCCCAAGAACTGGTGCTCCACCTCGGACCACAACATGATCACCATCTGGACAAAGCATACGTGAATCTCGGATTCGGGGCGCACGCTCTCGGTGATTTTGAACTGGCGCGTGATTACGCCGAACGCGCCTTGCAGGTAGCCGTAGCGAAGGAGCACAGCTACGTCGTCGCGCTGTCACACCGCCTGATGGAAGATATTGACAACAAACGACCTGCGCACGTACCCGCTCCCCCGCTTTCGGGAGAGCGGGCGGCGGAACACCAGGAACTGATAGCTACGCTCCGTCCCCAGATGCAGGGGTGGAGAGCGCAAACGTGGGGACGGAAAGAGAATCAATTAGGTCCCGACTCACTCGGACCCGTGTAAAGCTGTCAGTTTCCAGATCCGCCCAACAATCCATTTCGTCCGGTGCTGGTGGAATCGGTCGTCGCGACATCCGCGGCGGCCGATTCATTGTTCTGGACGCTCGCGTTTCCCGATCCGCCAAGCAGACCGTTGTCCCCCGCCCCATCGCCCACACCGTCGTTATAAGCAGGCCGCATTGGGCTACGCACGGGCGATACTGCGGTGGGCGTATCGCCACAGCCCGCAAGGACAGAAACCACCGCCACAAGAAAAAGGGTTCTACGCATCGATCATCCTCCCAGAAGTCGGGGATGGAGGTGTGCAGTGCGCCGCCGCATTTCGAAAGCGCGCAGTCAAGGTAGCAAGGCCCATACGGTTTCCGCCATATCACACGGGGAACCCGAAGGCGACGTTTGGCACGGGTGACCCACGGGCTGGATCACCTGATGGGCCGCAATGACTTGCACCAGACTCACTTTTCGGACGCACGCTTCCCGACAAAGTGCACGGAATACCCAACCAGCGGAGGAGTCTCTCATATTTCCTGAAGTTCACGACGATCATCCGGCGAGGCGTCGAGCACCTCGCCTTCAGAATCATGATCGCCGCTACCTCCCGTATAGCCGGGAGACTTGCCGTGGTGCGCCCCCACCACCCGTGTGTCCAGCAGAATGACTCCAGTTCTCCGATCCATCAGCGAAATTTACATCCTACGGTACATGGACGACCTCGCCCGCGCCGGCTATGGCTATGAACTTCGAGGCGTCCGCGGCTGGGCCGGGTCGGCCAACCTCGAAGATTCCCTGAAGGTCTACGACGCCGCCGCAGAGCTCCGGAGGGCGTATCGTCGGGGCAGCATCACCCGCGCGAATGCGGGTGTGCCGGACGCTAGGCGGCCTCTGTGGATTTACCGGATCGCGGATGCCGGCGCCCGCCGCCTGGCTACCCTCCGCGAGCAAGCGTACGTGCCCGTGGCGCCCCCCTCTCTCGGCGGAGAGCCGCGGGCGCTCATGCCGCCCACCGTCGTCGCGGCGATGGATGCGCTACGCTATGCAGCCGAGCATCCCGGTGACCAAGAGCGGGTCCAAGGCGAGCCCGAGTGGCGGACCAGCCTCGAGCTTACCCGGTGGCTCTACGCCGAGGCAGAGCACACGGGCGTCAACCGGGTGTTCATGCCGGGAGATCTCGAGCGGCTCGTCACCAACGGCCTCGCGCAGAGTCGGCGCGTTCCACCCCTTCTGCCGGACGGGAAGAGGCCCGTGCTCCTGTATCGGATCTCGATCACAGGGGCGGCTCTGCGGACGTTGGTGTGGCACGGGGCGGATGATCATGACGCGGGGGCGAGCTGACCCATGGCGGATGAGTACCTGGAGTTCCGGGTGACGGAACTCGCGACGACAGTCGCCGAGATGGGGGTGGAGCGGGCTGAAGACCACGCGCGACTTAGAAGGATCGTCGTGATCGGCTTTGTCGCATTCGCGGCGGTGATCATCGCCTTCATGGCCCTGTCCATCTTCATGATGCTCCGGTGTCGCACATAAGGAACGCCTCCCGGGACGACGCGGCCGCCTGCCCGGAACGATGCGCAAGGAGCGCGGGCGGCTCGATCCGCCGGAACGGCGAATCAGAACCTCGCGCTCCTGGCCCGCACGGCCGCCGGCGCGGGCACGCCCGCTCTACGAATCATCCTGGGGAGGGGCGTGGCCTCGCGTGGACGAAATGACGGCGGGACCCGACCGACCACCACGCCATGCACGAGGAGGATCTCCGGCGGAACTGAATTGGTGAACCACCCGTGCTCTCAACGAATCACCGGATTCGGATCAGCGAACGGGAACACCGGTGACGCCCCGAGTCTCGGGACAGCTCACTCGCCGTCTGAACAGCGCCCCCCACTCATGCGCCGTGTGAGGGAAGCCGACCCGGTCAGCTCCCGCATGATGAATTTAGTGTGTCTGGCGAACACCGCAGTCCTTGTGCAACAGATGCCCAATACCCCAAGCGGAAAGTGCGGATGGCGCGAGCGAAGCAGCGGGACGGAGAAGCGAAGCAGGCGAGGCGGTGGTGCATCCCGCCGGTCCTGCTGCAACGCCCGGGGGAAACACTCGAGGGGATGAGCCTGCTGGAGGAGGACCCGACCGAAACGGGGGTCCTCCTCTGGACGTGCCTCCGCGACATCATGCTGTGGGCGTCCGTCGACCCTGCGGATCGCGACGATCTCTTCCCGGCGGGTGCGGCCGCGAGGCTCCTCGACCGGATCCGCGGGGTTGCACCAGACCGGGAACTCGAGATCGCGCTCACCACGCTCGGCGCCGTCCTGGACGTACCCGCGACCGTGAACCCTCAGATCGTCGCCCTGGTGTGCCACGCGATCGGCCGGTGGGCCGAGGAGCGGGGCCGGCTCGCGACCGCCGTGGCGTTCAAGGTCGCTGCAGCCGCGTCCGTTCCGGGCAGCGGCGGCCCCGCACGGGAGGTGGCTCGCGTCGCCGTACGCCTGGATGAACTCCCGTGGGCGGAGACATGGGCGCGCCGCGCCCTCACGCTGTCCCGTCGCGCAAGGGAATGGGAAGTCTACGGGCTCGCGCTGCTGGACCTCGCCGAGATCAGCCTGCGCCGCCGCACGACTACACGCGCGGAGCGGTACTTTCGGGCATCAGTCCGCGCGGGGCGCCGGTTCGGCCTCGCGGAGGTCCGGGCGGCCGGACTGCACGGTCTCGCGCGCCTCCTCGCGGAAGATGCCGATTACCTCCGCGATGCCGAGAAGTATGCCGGGATGGCGCTCCGCGCCTACGGCCGGGGGCACGCCCGCGTCCCCGTCGTCATGCGTGACCTGGCCCGGATCTGGGTCACGGCCGGAATGTACGCCCGCGCCGTCCCGGTTCTCCGAAAATACGCGAACGCCACGGATAGCCCCGACTGGCGAATCAGCATGCTGGCCCTGCTCGCCCGCGCGGCCGCCGGTGGACGGGACGGCGCACTGTACGAGAGCACGTGGAGTGCTGCATGGACAACGATTGACAGTGCCGGGGCGGACGTGCAGGAAGAGGCGCTGATGGAGCTCGCGCGGGCAGCCGCGCTGTCCAGGGACGGTCGCTATTTCACCCAGGCGGAGTCTCGGCATCGATCGATGCCCCAGGCTGATCATCGAAATCGCGCGGAGTTGCAGCGACTCGCGGCCTCCCTCGCCAGCCGGAGGGCGGGGTGAACGGCGGCCTGCCCGCACGCGCCCACGCTGAGCCCTCTGCGCCGTCCGGGCTGGTCGCCCCACACCGGAGCGTGGTGAATCTGCCTGGAATGAAATCCAGACGATTGCTGCCCTTGGGGATGACTCCCCCGCCCTGCCCTGGAACTCCTGCACCGCGAGAAACACCGGGATGCTGAAACGGAGAGACACCTGCACGCCGAGCGCCGGTCGGCGGCGCGGGGCGCACGTAAAGGGCAACCGAGCGGGCCTGCTTTTCTTCTCGGTCCAACTGGGGTACGGTGCGATGCTGATCGTGCAAGCAGCCCAGCGACTCCCGGAGCCGTCGTGGGTCGGGCTTGGGGCGATGGGGTTCTTCTTCGCGGCAGCCGCCATCCTGTTCATCTGGGCCGCGGTGGCGGGCCTGCGGGCCGGGACGGCAATGCGGGATCATCAGGTAGTGTATCCGGCGTCGGTGTTGATGCTCGCCGGATCCGCATGCATGGTAGCAGGGATGATCATTTCGCACACTCGACGGATGTAGACCGGCAGCAGCCTCGGCAGAGCGCGACGCCATCGTCACCCCGGCTGCGAGCCAATCGACTTTGGATCGAGCCCTCCGTCGTGCTACACAGTCACTCAGCTCCGGAAGCCGGCCTCTAGCTTGACGACTCGCCACCCTTGCCGCCGGCGATCAAGAAACACGAACCACTGTGTGATGCTGGACGGCTGCTCTCGGGATTGCGCAACGATCACCCTCACACTGTCCCTGCCCAGCCAGGTCACAGGCGAGAACACGAACAGACAGGCACTCTCAGGAACGGCTCCATTCACCACCGAGGCCGAATCCACGACCCGGATGTCGCTCCAGTATCGATGAAGGAAATCCGGGCCCAGATGCTCGATGTGCATCACCGGCGGAGACAAAGGAAGACCAAGCCTTTCCCCCGCAGAACTCGCTCGGGAGCCCGGAAATACGGTGTACGGTGCGAGGTGCAGGGTGCGTAGCACAAAGGGTGGGGTAGCGCCACACGAGTTCTCATGACGAAAAACTGTGTCCAACGCGGTGACGAGCACCGTCACCTCTTCGCAAAGCGCCGCGCCGCAACCGGGAATTTCATGGCTGTCCTGTACATTCTGCCCAACCGCGGGTGAGGCCAGCGATGCCAAGACCGGCACGAATGCCATGACAATCAGATGGAAACGCTTGTACATCCTCAGTTCTCCTCATTTTCTTCTTCGGACGTAGCAGCGGAGCCACGAAGCAATCCAGCCGCTCCCGAAGCGTGCGGGCGAGCACCGGCATCGACAGTACACTCGTCTGCATACGATAGCCCTCCGATGGACATGACCCATGGAAAGGCTATTGTTGGTTCATGTTTCGGTCCAATCCCGTACTTTAGAAAATCGCGAGTGTGTAGACCTAGCCAAAGTAACGGCGGAGACTGACGCTCCTGTATGTCGGGTCTTCTGCATCGGTCACGGACGCGGCGCTGGAAGCAACTGACGGCCAGCCTGCCGGACGAAGCGAAGCCGGAAGCGCGTCCGAAACTGCTGCGCGTGCTGGAGGGCGGGTACAACGCACACCGGAGCGAGGCCGCGAGCGTGGACGCCCCCAGGCACCGCGCCCGGGGCCGTGTTGAAGATCCGGCTGTGAAGCAGCGCCCCAGACCTGCACTGGTGTGGGGCACTGTTGTATCCGGCTCAGATCGAGCTCCGTTTCGGGTCGCAACGGAGGCAGGACCGACTCACAAAGGATCCGGTGCTACCCGCCCCGCTTCGACCACTGCCTGTTTGGGCTCATTGTACACACTCGCGAAGAAAATTGGGATGATTCATGTTTGCTCATGGCGAACATCTGCCTTGGATTGGAGCAACCGAAATCCGACGTTCGCCAGTCTAAGTTATTCTCTCGCCTTGGCGAACTCGGAGAACCGGAAAGGATTGATGGACTTATATATTAGGGGAGAACCAAGAGATCCTGAAGATCGTAGCAGCCATCGCGAAGCCCCTCGGGTAGCGCAAAAACAGTGGCCCTTTCCCTCACGACGAGGGGGAGGGCTACTGTGTGAAGTCGTTCGGGTTCTGCCTAGCGTGTAATCGCCGCCACGAGACGCGGCGCGAGCGTCGCGATCAGCGCGGATGTGCTTGCAACCCTGAACGCAATGGATACGGGATCACGGGCGGGCATCTGGTAGCCGTGAAGCGCACGCCAGCACATGTACACCACAAGCAGGCTCGCGACGGCTCCCAGCCCGGCCCCGGCGACCAGTGTTCCTGGTGACCCATCCATCGAGAATCGGACTGTACAGTACAGCAGCCCGACGGCTACCACAGTTGCTACCGCCATCCCCGCGATTGCGATTTTTGCTTGGCTGGTCATCGTGTTTCTCTGTGAGGATTGTCAGATGGGGATGAGGGCTGTCGCCGAGCAAGCCGCAGCAGCCTTCACCAGCTCCGCCGCGGCGATCCCGCTGGTGACGCCGAGCGCCTTCCACATCATCGCTTCGCTGTCCTTCGCGTCCTGCCACATGACATAGTAGATATGGGCGACGGCGGGGTCGTGCCCGGCCAGCATCGCGTAGTCGTTGTACCGCGTCTCCGCCTGCCTTGTTGAGCTCCGCGCATCCCACACCTGGTAGGCGGAAAAAGCCGATCCACCAATCGCGGCCCATCCACCGACCCCCAGCTTCCCGGCAACGCAGAGCGCAAATGCGCCGGGTCCATCGTCCAGGGTGTCACCGTCGTTGTCTGCGTCGCCGGCCAACCCACCACCACCACCACCAGCACCACCTCCACCGCCGCTGCCCCCACCACCCCCGCCTCCGCCAGGATTGCACACATGCGGATCGTAGTCGCAGGGATTGATGACGTCGATGTCAGTGGGGGAAGAAACTGGCCCCCCCAGCGGGCCGAGCACGCACGTAGTGCCATTCAGCCGGAAAGGGGCGTCTCTCACGGCACGCTCAGGCTACTCAGCGTGGGGATAATGCGCCAGTATACGCCAAAACACGGCCAGGGCAGATACACAATACGCCTCTTCGCATCGGTGTAGGTCAGTTACAATCAGGAGTGAGTCTGTACGAGAAGCCCAACTACATGGCCCCGCAGGCGGATGAAGAGCGGTCCATCTGCGTTTCGCATCTCGCCTGTGCAGCCGCAACGCTCTGAGACCGGGAATGGACCATGGAACTTCAGCGGTTCCCCGGCATGCGCGTGCGGAGCACGACGACCTCCGCGGGATCTCTTCGCCCGCATCCCTGCAGCCGCGCTCGATGGCGTCCGCCACGTCACATCGTCACGCGCCCGCGCGAACCCTCCGGCATGTCCCTCATCAGGGCCTCCACCGCGAAAACGTACAGGCGAGCGGGCTGCTCTTCTTTCTCCGTCCAACTGGGTATGGTGCGATGCTGATCGTGCAAGCAGCCCAGCGAACTCTCGGAGCCGTTGTGAGCCGGGCTCGACGCAATGGGGTTCTTCTTCGCGGCGGCCGCCATCCTATTCATGTGTGCCGCGGTGTCGCTGGTGTATCTGGCGTAACCGTTCAGTGGGGGCTGTCGAAATTGTAGACATTTTCATGGTGGACGGCTGCTCGATGTAGCTCATGAGCTACATCGAGCAGCTGGAAGCGGCCGGTGAAGTGCTTTCGCCCGCTGTACGCGCCGAGTCGAGGGGCTGGAGCGGACAGTAGCCGCGCTTGAACCGCGCGTGTGCGAGTTGGAGGCGCGCTTGGCGCAGAACTCGACCCACTCGTCCCAGCCACCGTCGTCCGACGGTCCCGGGGTGGTCCGGGAGCGGCAGGTGCCGACGGGGAAGAAGCGTGGCGGGCAGAAGGGGCACCCGGGGCACCATCGCGCGCGGCTTCCGGCGGAGCGCGTGGACGAGGTAGTGACGCACCGTGCTGCGGCCTGCGGCCACTGCGGCCACGACTTGGCCGGTGCGGCGGAGGCCAGGCCCGTGCAGGTACAAGAGGTGGTTGAACGTGGCACTCACTCTCGCGGTGGGGGCCTGCGTGGCGGCGGTCTACTTCCCAGGGGATCAGATCGCGCATGGTCGCGTAGCGTACGCCCTGGTTTTCGCGCTACTGCTGGCCTATGTGCTCATGGCCGCCCGGGTCACCTGGCACGCCTGGGCGAGCGGCATTCGTGTGCCAGCTGAGCAACCGTTGGCTGTGCGTGCGATGGGATGGGGCATCATCGCCGTTATTCTCCTCATCCTCGTGGACTGACCACGTACACATCTGACCACAGAAGCCCTCCCTCTCATGGTGAGAGGGAGGGCTTCTGTCTTTCGAGATGGCGGGCGAACTCCGCAGGTTCGCAGTATCCGCGACCAACTTCAGGAACTCGTGATCCCCGCCCGATGGCGGTTCGTGTGCAGCGGATGGTGATGGTCCAGGACGGTCGCGCTCGGGGAGGAGGGCCATCATCTTCCGAACCACTTCCTCAGCAGCCGCCTTCGGCGAACCCGTAGCCATTCAACCCGCCGGCAAGCCCGATGGGATCCGTCTGCCTGAACTGGCCTGTAGCGGGGTCGTAGCAGCGGTTGCGCGTGTACATCTGGCCGCTCGCGTCACGCATGCCGTCCACCGGCCCGCCGAATCACGCCTGCACACCCGGCCCTGAGTCCGAGAGTGCGTGGCGGAGATTCCCGCCGACATACGGCGAGTACGACAGTCCAGCGCCGGACTCTCGCTCGGAACCGGGTTGCGCGGTGACCATAAAGGAACAAACGCCAACGCGGTGCATCTGGGCGCCGTTGCCGGCTGCGAAGCCCATCGCTGTCCGGGCCCGGGGCACACAAGCCCGGCCAAATGGCCAAGCCTTGTACTGGTACGCACTCTTTTTTATCTGTTGGTGCAGAGAGCTCCACGAGGGCGATACACGATTTGTAGACATGTAAGACTTCGGCTCCGTAACGGTCCAGTGATGTGGCGGAGCTACCGACAGGGGCCTTCCTGAACCTGTATCGCCGAGTTGCTGGCGTATACTTTGTGAGGGAACACGACTAGCCTTGTGATCTGCCTTGCCGGAACTCTGCCTGGTTCGAGCTCCGGGATCATGAGCGCGGCGCCGCCACCGGTTGGCTGTTCCCAGACGAGCATGGAATCGCGGCCCAACTCGTGAGATCCGCTGCAGCCCATGCGGGGTTCCACACCGAGCAACTGCCGAAGTTCAGCCCTCACCTGTACGGAAACCTCCCTGGCCTTCTCCGGCGTCGAGAAGAACACGTAGTCTGTTGCTACCGACCGCCCCGGAGAATCGAATTCCGTTCCCAGAACGCGAACCTCCTCCAAGCCCGAACGCGGGCTCTTCAAACGAAGGTGCATTGTGGCATGCCCTTCCCGTTCAGCCAACTCCCGAACGCTTCCACCCCGTTTAAGCGCGTCCATGGGTTCGCCGAACCGGAACTGCGGCGAGTAGAGGTCCAGAACCCGGTCGCTCATCGGCGTGTTCTGGGGCGGCTCTCTGTCACAGGCGCTGACCGTCAGGAGAAACATCGCTATGAGTGCGTGTCGCATCGGTTATTCGCTTCAGGGATTAGAGGCGGCGGTAATTGCCGCCTCATTGTAGTATCCTGTTTGTATATTCCTCTCTACGGCTGCTTGGCAGTTCGTGCTGGGATGCCGTCCTGCGGCGCGCCCGACATTGTTGTTCGCCTGATCATCCTTGGAATCCTGACTATCTGCGGGCTCCTCCGCCTCGTGCACATCGGCGGTCTCCTTCGCGGTTCTCTCATCCGTCCGCTGCGTCATGATGCATTGGCCCATCTGATGTCGCGAAGCGTTTACCACATCCCCGGGTAGGCCAGCGTACGTTTTGCCCATTTGCTGAGCGAAGATGTCAGCGGCCGTCGCCGCCTGGGCGGCTGCCAGCAGGGTTACCGGATGGTCCGCATAGTACCGGACTTCTGTTTCAGTAAGCGGTCTCCCCGCCAGACGCATGACTCCTCGTACCATTCTTTCCCGACATTGTCTGAAGACCAATGGGCATGGAGTCAAGCCGTACGGGTCACTGTAGGACACCGGATCTCCCGCCGCAAACCCGTAGCTGTTTAGCCCGCCCGCGAGCCCGATGGGATCCGTCTGGGTGAACTGGCCGGTGGCCGGGTCGTAGTAGCGGTTGCGCATGTACATCTGGCCGCTGGCGTCGCGCATGCCGTCCACCAGGCCGCCGAACCACGCCTGCACCTCCGGCGCTGTCCCCGTCTGCGCGTGGCCCGCCGTGGTCTGCCAGCCGGGCCAGGGCGCCCAGATGCACCCCGTCGGGCTCGCGCCCGTGCAGTCGCCGCGCAGGCCCGTGGTGGGCGATGTGCCCGCATGGAACTGCCCGCGCCACGTGTCCCGCGGCACCAGGCTGCCCACGTTCTCCTTGGTGATCAGCAGCGGCTTGTCGATCCCGCCCGCGTGAAAGTAGCTCACCCGGCCGTACCAGTCGCCGGTCCCGGTCGTCGCCTCCAGATTGATTCCAGTCGCCGACTGGCCCGGCGCGCGCAGTTCCCACAGCAGCTGGTCGCCCGCCCAGACGAAACGCGTAATGGTGCTCACGCACGGCTCGCTCGCGGTCACGTAGCACACCGGCCACTCCCGCCGCGTACGCTCCATTATGCGCCGCCCCAGCGCGTCGTACCGGTACTCCGAAACCAGCCCTTCCCTCGTCCAGCCGGTCGCCGTGCTCGACTCGTCCCACGTCTGCAGCACCCGCAGCTTGCCGTCCGCGCCGTACCAGTTACGCGTGTTGGTGAGGTAGGTGGTGTACGAGCTGCCGCTCAAGGTTCTCCAGCTGTGGATGGCCCACGTCACGTTCCCCGAGCCGTCGTAGTACCGGAAGGTGCTGTCCCGCTGCTCCAGGTGCGGGTTCGGACTCGGAATCACGCGCGCGATGACCGCGATGCGCCCGCCCGACGCCGTGTACGTGTTCCAGAACGTGGGATTGATCACTCCACCGTTGATGGTGGTGTTCTGCTGCTGATTGCCCATCGCATCCACCGTGAATACCTGCGAGTTGCGCCCGTTGTCCAGGACGTTGCCCCAGTCCGTCGCCACCAGGTTTCCGAGCCCCGAGTACCAGTTGCGAAACTCGCTCGTCCCCCCGGCCACCCCCCCGTAGATGTACGTCTGCTTGCCGCGCGCGTCGTACTGGAAGGTGTCGTACTCCAGCACCGCGCCGCTGGAGAGCGAGTCCGTGCGCGTGAGCCGGCGTCCCTCGACATCGTACGTGGTCCGCTCCCCGCCGCCGCCCGGGTACGCCATCCCGGTCTGCCGGCCCTGCTTATCGTACGCGAACCCGTACACGTGACCCTGCCGGCTGCGCGCATACGTCAGTTCGCTGGTCACCGGGTCGTACGCGAAGCTGTCCGCCTGCGCCGCGCCCGACAGGTTGTACGGGTGCGACAGCCGCGTCATCCGCCCCGCCATGTCGTACGTATACTCGAGCCCGTAGACGTGCTCGCCGTAGTCCAGCCCCGCATACGTACGCATCCGCGTGGTGTCCGTCCGGAGCGCGCCGTTGTTGTAGTAGCTGCGCTGCACCCTCGAATCCAGGTTTTCCGCCCACACCTGGTTGCCCGCCGCGTCGTACCCGAACGTGAACACCTCGCCCGGAATGTCCAGCGCGCCGTTCGGGCCGGTGGGATAGTAAGGGAACTTGGCCTCGCCGCAAACGCTGTCCAGCGGAGGACACGCGCTGCCGGTGCTCACCCCCGGCACCGTCCGCCGCACCAGCCGGTTCAACGCGTCGTACTGCATCGTCACTTCCGGAAAGTTGCGCATCGTGGTGCCCAGCACGTTCCCCGCCGGGTCGTACCGCGTCGTACGGTAGTCGCCCTGCGTGCTCGTCTCCAGCGTCTTTCGCCCTACGACGTCGTATCCGTAGCTGGTGGTGAGGGTGCCGATCCCCGCCACGTCCGGCAGGCTCTGCCGCTCCACACTCACCAGGTCGCCGTGCCCGTCGTACCCGTTCACTACCGATACAATCTCCTGCGGCGTGTCGGCCGGGTCCACCGACCCGTTCTGCGAGGCTTGCACCATCGCGGGGCCGATGCTCTGAGTCCACCTCACCCGGTTCACCACGTCGTACGCCGTGCGGCTGCGGGCGCCGTTGGCCCGCACCGCCGCCTCGGTGGTGTCGCCGGGGGTGACGGGCGTGATGACCAGCGTGTCGCGGCCCACCCCGTCAGCGTAGTGCATGGTGTGAAAGCCCAGCGGGCTGATGCTGGCCCGCAGCAGCCCCCATTCGTCGTACATCACCGAGTCCACACGCGCCACCCCGTTCACCATCGGCGACTCCACCGCCCGGAGCTGCCCGTTCGCGGTGTACCGGTAGCTCACCCGCCGCGTGGCGTCGCCTACCTGCTCCCAGAGCCGGTTCCCGTTGATGGTATCGTACCCCATCGTCACGACGCCCTGGCCCGGCGTGGTGATGGACGTCACCCCGTTCCACTTGTCGTCGTACGTGTAGGTCGTGATCGGGTTCTGCCCGTCGCCCAGCGGGTTGAGCGCCGTGCTGCTCTGCAGCCGTCCGTGCGTGTCATAGGTGGCCGACTGGCGGGCCACCGGCGCGCCGTTCGCGTTGGGCCTGCGCACCTCCGTGACCAGCGCCGGAAAGCTCGCGTCCCCCCGCAGCAGCAGCGTTTCACTGCCGAGCGCGTCGCGGATGCGGCGCGGCGCCCCGAAGCGCCCCACCCAGATGAGCGTCGTGTCGCCCACGTCCGTCCGCGGCCCGTCCAGCAGCGTGTGCGTGCGCGACAGCGGCAGGGCAGCCACGATGCCGCGCCCCTCCACCGGCTCGAAGCGGTGGATGATGCTGTCGCTCGCCAGCGGCCCCAGCCACACGCGCGACGAGGTGACCGTCCGCCCTGCACCGTAGGTGAACACCGACTGCACTCCGCGCCGGTCCGTGCGCGAGGTCGCGTACAGGCCGTCGTAGCCGAAGGAGACCGCCACGCTGTCCGGATCGGTGATGGAGGTCACGCGGTTCAGCCCATCGCGCCCCAGCACCACCACGCGCCCGCGGACGTCGTTCAAGTCCGGCGCCTCCACCGACGTCACCTTGCCGGCCGCGTTCGTTACGAACCGGTAGTGCAGACTGGCGCCCGTGGAGCCCGGCTCCCGCGGCACCTCCAGCCAGGTCAGCGGCCCGTTGCTGATGTCGCGGACGAAGCGGGTGTGCTGGTTCAGGCGGTTCGCCGTCGACAGGTGCTCCCCCTGCGGACCGAAGCTCACCACGGCGCCCTGGGGCGTCCGGCGCTGGTACCCGCCGCCGGCCCTGGCCCACATCGTGTCGGCGCGGTCCACCCGCGCGGCCACCCACATCCCCGTGGACGCCGGGCTGTAGATGCGCGTGCTTCCGTCACCGCCCACACGCAGCAGGCGGTTCCCCGACACGGTCACCACCTGCTCCATCCCGGCCAGCCACCACCCCGGCCCGAACTGGCTCGTGGCTCGGTTCACCACCGCCACCTCGCCGGCCACCGCCACGGGATACGACACGCCCGTGTAGTGCGCGGTGACCTGCATCGTGTACGGATACACCCCGGTCAGCGACGCCAGCGTGTCCATCACGATGGAGATGCGCCGCGCGGTGCCCGATCCCCACTGGCTGCCCGGGTACACCGTCCGGTAGAAGGAGCCGTTGGGCTTGAATACCTTCACCTCTACCGTCGTCGGCACCATGGAGCCGACGGGAAGCCGCACGTCCGCGTACACACGCGCCGTCCCCGACACGTGCGCGCTGCTGTACAGGAGCGCCGGCGCGTGGGTGCGCCCCAGCACCTGCACCGCGGGAAGCCCGTGCGCCAGCCGCAGGTCGCCGCACTCCAGCGCCGCGCCGGGTGCGATGGCCACCGTGACGCACTGGTCGCGGGCGATGGTGGCGCTGGAGTTCAGATCCACCAGGGCGACCGTCATGGCCGCGGGCGCGGTGCCGGTGCCTACCCCTTCCAGCTCCGCCCACCCCGCGTCCTCGATCGCGGCGTTCGCCGTGCTGCGGGCGGAGAGCCGCAGGGTGATCTCCTGTCCGGCGGACAGGGCGGGGAAGCTGAGTCCCACGGACGCCGAGTCCCCCGCCCCGAGCGTCAGTGTGGACACGGACGGCGCGCCGCATCCGCTCAGGAACGTGCCCTGCGCGTCGCGGCACGAACCGAGGAGCGAAAAGGTGGCGGGCAGCGCGCCCGTGTTGCGCACCCACATCGCGTACGCCCCCGCCGCGCCCGACGCCACCTGCGCCCACGACCCGTTCGGCGTGACCCGTGCTCCGGGCGCACCGAGCTTGTACTGCGCGGAATCCGCGTTGCAGTTGAACCTGCCGCAGGCCGTCACGCTGATCATCTTGGGATCCGACGTGATGCTCACCTGCCCGGTCAAGTACAGACGCTTGAGTCCGATGCCGCTCCTGCGGGTCTGAAAGGCCGACGTGATCGTGTCACCCTTCCACCTCACGATTACCGTAGTCACCGAGTCACCCGGCGACGCCGTCAACGTGATGCTGACCGGCACGGTGGGCTGCGAGAACGTCCCGCTGTCAGGCTGAAAGTTGATCGATGGCGCCTGCCCCTCCTGGGGGCAGTCTTCCAGCGTGGTACACGATTGGGCGCGTGCCTGAGGCGCGAACAGCAGCAGGCCCGCGAACAGCGCGAGGAATGCCGCCGTCAGCCGGCCGGCGAGGGAAGAGCGGATTGGCATGCGGAGTACGAGAGCGGGAGAGGGGGGGACGTGCGGGGTGCCGCAAAGGGAAGCGAGATCCGGGGATGGCTCTCACGCGTCCATTTTTGACTCTGCCGGGTCGGCGGAGCGGCTTCCGGAACATGCTTCCAGAAGGGTGTTCTGTCCAGCGGACTTCAGTGCCGGATCATCTGCATCTTTCGCTTATTTGTTCGATCAAGATGCTGTCCTGCAAAGCCTTGCATCGATCTTACCGTTTCGACGTCCGCGTAGATACGGCCGTCCCGATTCTCGGCCTTTCGGGCGTGCTTTCACTGACGGTAACCGTATGCAATAAAAATGGACACATTGCGTCGGAAGGATTGGTCCGGAGAGTGACGCAAGCCGATTACGCCGTGCTTACCCCCTAATCGGATCCGGACTTCGCCGAGATCGTGTCAAAGCGGCAGGTGGGCAGCCTCGGTACTCCATCAGTTGAATTGGGCCACGGACCTATTCGCGCCGCAGTCCCACTCCCCCCCAACTGCCAGCAGGCGCCCCTACCATGCCTTCAGAATCACCTTGATCTTATACGCACCCTGAAAAGTTCGTGCATGTTTCCCGTGGCCTCCTGAAGCTTCAAGGCCACCATAAGCGTGCACGAACTTACTCCGGTGGGTATTACCGGGGACGGCGATTGTGGCCCCGCCACCCTGCGCCCGCTCGTTCTGCTTCCCAACCGTGCGGCCCTCGAAACCGCCACCCACGCAACCCCGAACCTCCATCTCCGCCCCCGAGGAAAAAGACAAGGGAAGAACCGAGAAGGCGTGATTCTTCGCCTTCTCTCTCTTCCCGCACACATCCCGATGGAGGATGCAATGAGCCAGGTCTCCCCACCCGCCACGCGACGCGCCGCCGCCCAGTCCGACCGCGCCGCCCGCTTGGCCGCGCTGGAGCGGGCCGCCGCGCGCTACGGGTTCGAGCCCGTTCCGAACGAGCTTCCGTTCACACCCGAGCGCGAGGACGCCGATGCCCCGCTCCGCCGTCACATGGCCCACCTGCGCCTGGACGGAACCGTTCTGGATCCCCGCTACCCTCCTCGGCCGCGGCTCACCGAGACGGAAGCGCTGGATGGAGTACCGCTCGTGGTGACGTCGCTGGAC
Organism: Longimicrobium terrae; assembly: GCF_014202995.1. Classification (NCBI taxonomy): domain Bacteria; kingdom Pseudomonadati; phylum Gemmatimonadota; class Longimicrobiia; order Longimicrobiales; family Longimicrobiaceae; genus Longimicrobium; species Longimicrobium terrae. The sequence goes on along the minus strand of NZ_JACHIA010000004.1, from coordinate 135,011 downwards.
CGCTACCCGCCGTTCCTCCGCTGCATCGTATGCGCGGGCGCGAAGGGCGAGACGTACATGATCTGCGCCGGGTGCTACACCACCCAGATTCGCGTCGCCGAGCACGTCCTGCTCCAGATCCTTCCGAACATCGATGAAGCGGCGCTCGGCAAGGTGAAGGCCTTGGAGCACGGGCAGTTCGTGCGCGCGACGCGTGGAGCGCCCCGCTTGGAGCCCAAGCGCCGCGGGCAGCTCGATCCGGGAGCCGAGGCGGCGCGGCGCGCGGCCCGCCTCACCGCGTCACGGGCCATTCGCGCGGCGCGGATCGAGATGCTGCGGGCCGCGGCCGAGGAGCCGGGGATCACGCCTTGGACTGCCCGCCGGCGCGCAGCCGAGCTCCGGGCCTGCGAGGCGGCGGAGCCCTGGAACGCCGGGGAGTGGGAGCGCGGCCTCGCGGCGTTGTCGCTCGACGATGCCTGGCTGGGGCTGCTGGGATTGGAAGCCCCGGCCCACGAGCGGGAGGCGCCGGACGACGAGTACCCGGTGGAATGGCTGGACGACGACTGGATGTCCGCTCCCGACCGGGTCGCCTTCGTGGAGGACGCCACCGGGCCACTGATCGCCCGCACGAACACCGCAGCCGGCGGCCCGGAGCACGCCGCCGCCCTGCAGCGCAACGAGCTCTTCAGGCAGTACCAGTTCGCGCTCCGCGAGGCGGAGCAGGCGGAGGGGCGGCCGAGTCCGAATGACTACTTGGACTGGCTCGTGCGGTCCCTGAAGGAGTGCGGAGGAATCCCGGTTCGTACCCGGGCGCGTATGCCCGGCGATTGGGACGACGAGGAGTGCGGCCGGTGGGACCGCTGGATCGACGGCATCCTGAGCGGGGGCCAGGCTGCGCCCCCCGAGGGGCTGGATCCGCTGGACGTCCTCCGCGCCGCCGCGTGGGCGCGGGCGTCGACCACCGCGGAGGACGGCGAGGTGACCCCCGTCGTGCTGCCCCGGCTCGACACCGGCCTGCCGTCGGGGCGGCTCCGGTGGAGCCGATTCATCAGCGAGGAGATCGAGGCGGAGTTCCAGCCGTGGGGGCGCTGGGCGGAGATCCCGGAGGAGGACGGGTCGGTGGTGCGGGTCTGGACGGGCGAGGCCGAGGGGGTGGGCCGGCGGCTCCGACCCGGCGTGGTACGGTCGGTCCTCGTGCGCCGGCTGAAGGAATGGACCGGGAAAGCAGGGACGCCGCCCACGCGTCCGACGGGTGGAGGAATCCGCCAGCGGGGCACGCGCGCGGCGTGGGAGCGCGACATCCGGGCCGAGCGGCGCCGGAGAAGGTTCGAGCGGATGGCGATCCGGACCCTCGGGGTCGATCCGTTCCGGATGCAGGGCGGCCTGACACAGCCCGTGTGACCGCTGCGCGCTGCCCGTTCCCGCCGCCCGGAACCCCTGCCCGCGGGTGGGGGTTCCGGGCGGCGGTCAGGCGGACGGCCGGCGCTCGAGCTTCCGGGCGTAGGCCCGGAAGCCGTCCAGGACATCCTCCGCCGCGGCGAGTATGGTTCCGACCCCCACCTCGGCCCCTTTCGGGATCGCCTGCTCCAGCCGCCCGACGGCACGGCGGATCGCGGCCGCGCGCGGATTCTCCCCGCCGGACTTCCGGCCGCCGGTCCGAGCCGGGGCTGGCTCGTCGAAGAAGACCCGGCCGGCCGCGGTGGGGGTCACGACATCGTCCGCAATCGTCACCAGGCCGCGCGCCAGCAGCGGCTTGGCAACCCTGCCGTCCAGTGTCTCCGCGGCGACCGATCCCTGGCGCAGGACCCTGCGGAGGGCATCCGCCTGCAAGCTGTTCAGGCGCACGGGCGAGGGAGGCGGGGCGCGCCGGGGGGGCGCAACGAGAGCTTTCCCCTCGGCGGTGGCCCGCACGAGGGTTCCGGACAGTTCCACCAGCCCGGCCGCCCTAAGCGGGCGGAGGACCCGCCCGTCGACGTCCCACGACGGCACCTCGCCCCGGCGGACGATCTGGGAAAGGAGTTCGCGCTGGGGTGGCTTGAGGTCTCGCATCTTCGGCTCGGCTGGGTGCGGCGGACCCGCGGGCCGCGCCCATCCCGTGCGCCCGCGAAGGGGAAGTCTGGCGCACTCCGATGCCCTCCGCCAGCCCCCGCGCCAGGTCGCGGCGGCGTCCCCGCTGGTCCCGCACGGGGTAGAACAGGGCAGCGAAGGACCCCCGTCCGTTCGGGGGATGCCCGACCGCCGCGCCCCGGATGCAGCATGCCCCCGATCTCCGATACCCCGCCGCCTCCCGACCACCACCCTCCCTTCCAGAGCCCCGCGCCGTCCCCCGCGGACGCGCCGCCCCGCGCATGGCCTGAGAGCGCGCGGGTGCTCGCGCCCTCGTCCGCCCTCGCCCTGCAGGAGCTGCGGGACCAGGTGCGGGCCGCGAGCAAGCCCCGGAAGCGGCTCCTCGCGAGGCACCCCGCGCCGGCCCCCGAGCCACCCCCCCGCCCGGAGGCGATCCGCGCCGCGGCGCGGATCGAGGCGCGCCTGACCGCCCTGGATCCTGCCGTCGCCACGACAGGGGGCGGCGCCGGGGACGCCAAGGAATCCGTACTCCGCGAGATGCCGCCGGCCGTACACCCCACCGTGCTCCACCGGATCGCCGAGGTGGTCCGCGCGAAAGTGGCGGAAGCCGAGCAGGCGCAGGACGCGCTGGAAACGCGCGTCCGCCTCATCCGGCCGAGCGCGGCGACGCGGGTGGTGAGAGCCGTCACGACATCGGACGTAGCCACCGCGGAACAGGGGTCGGCCGCCGCCGCCGCCGCGCTCGGCCGGCCGGCGCTCACGCAGGAGGCCGAGGCCGTCCGGCGGCTCGCGGGCGCGGCCTGGAGCGAAAGCGCCGGCCTCCAGCGCGTCACCGACCGCGCGGCGGTCGTGCTGGAGATGGCGGGTACGCCGTCCACCGGGGGTGGGCCCGGGGCCGCGCCGGCCACCGCGTCCCAGGTGCTTGGCGAGGTCGACCGGCGGCTGGCCGGGATCCGGCGGGCGGACTTGGCCGCGCGCGCGTGGCGGGACCACGCCCTGCTCCCGAAGGCCGAGCCGCGGATGCAGTGGGGCGGCGTGTATCCGGACATCCGCTCGATCGACTGCCTGCGCTGCGGCACGACGCGGGGGCGCGAGGACGGGCAGGCGCGTCTGAACCCGGACGGCACCCTCCGCCTGGACGCGGACGGCAACCCGGAGCGCTTCCACCCGCGGGACGGCGAGCTGTGCACGCCCTGCTGGCTCTCCGGCGCGCCCATGTCCGTCCCGGAGCTCAAGCTCCGGCAGCGCGAGTCCCGGTTGATCGAGGCGACCCAGGTGCATTTCCGGCCGGGCAAGGTCGGATGGGAGGAGCGCGCCGCGGAGTGGAGCGCACGGGACCGTGCACGCCGCACGCTGGTCGATCCCGTGGAGGAGCGCCTGGACGCGCCCTCGCCGTGGGTCGTGGTGCCGAGCCCGGCCGAGGTGGGCAACCGCCGCACGGAAGAACTTCTGGAGAGGGAGGCGGCGCGCGAGGAGGCCCTCGAGAGCCGCCAGTGGGACCTTCCCGGCGACCGGGAGGCGGACTGGTGGGACCTCAAGTTCTCCGGGATGGCGGATTCCCCCGAGCGCCCGCCCGAGCTTTCCGCCGAGCGGCGGCTCGAACTCGAGACCGCCCGCCTCGCGGAGGCCCAGCGCCGCCTGCGCGCGGTCGTCGGCGTGGACGACCCCGCGCTCCGGCGCGTGCTGGAGACGGAGGCGGACGTCCGGCTGCATCTGGGCCAGGGAGGCGCCATCCGCGAGGCGTGGGAGGCCACGCGGGGGATCCCCCGCGCCGATCTGCGGGCCGCCGCCCGGGAGCAGCTCGAGCAGCGGCTCCGCGGCCCCGACGCGCTCCTCCACCACCGGCGGCTCCGCGAGGCGCGCGGCCTCGTGTTCCCGAAGGACGTCGCCCCCGAACTGCAGCCCACCATCCGCGCGAGGCAGATCGAGCGCGTGCTCGCCGACCTGGACGTGCCGTCGCTGGTCGGCCGCCTCCAGGATCTCGCGCGCACCGCGGAGCGCCCGGGCACCGCGCGCGCCGCCGAAGCCGTGCTGGACGGCTTGGCGCCGGCCCTGGCCGACCGACGCCTCCAGGGGGCGGTCGCGCAGGGGCGGCTGGCGGAGACCGCGCGCCAGGACCGGACGGCCTTCCACAGCGGCATCGACGAGGCCGTGCTCCCCGGCGAGCGCCGCGGCGAGGCGCACGCGCGTGGACTGGATCGCTGGCTCAAGCCCCAGGGCGGAACCGCGGCTGCGTTCAGCCGCGAAGTCGGCGACCTGAACCCCCGGGGCGAGATCCGGGACCACCGCCCATCGAAGCCGGACGGCACCCTTCCCTGGCAGCTGGCGGAGCGCGACCGGATGATCGCGGCCGAGGTCCGGGAGGGCGGCATGAGCGCCCCGGACCGCATCCTGTCGGCACTGCAGCAATACGGGGCGGAGGCGGCCGCACGCGGGCCGGCCGGGGGGCAACCCTTCGGCGACGACGTGCGCGAGCGCCTGATCGAGGCGGCGGCGCGCCAGGCGGGGTTCACGCAGGGCGAGGTGGACCGCCTCTGGGAGGTGCACCGGCTGGCCGGCGGCGTGGAGGACCCGGCGGCTTTCGACCAGCTCATGCGGGAGGCCGGCGCCTGGAAGGCGCAGCCGGAAAGCGACCCCGCCCGGCTCCGGGATGCGCTCGCGCTCCGCACCCGTGGCGGCGCCCGGCTGGTCTTCTCGACCGAGGACCTGGAGCTGGTCGCCCGCGCGGAGCGGGCCGCCGCGCCGTACCTCGATCTTTTCGACCAGGCCCGCGCCCGCTGGAGCCCCGCGGGTCCCGACGAGGCCCCCGCGACCGAGGAACCGGCCACGAGTCCGGCCACGGCTGACCCTGCAACCCCGGCCGCCGTGCCGGGGGCACCGGAAAACCCGGACGTCGCGGTCATCCAGGAGCAGGTGGCCGCGCTCCGGGCGTTCGAACGGCTGGATCCCGCCTACCAGGACGCGATGCGCCAGATCGACCGCGCGGAGACGATCCTGGCCGCCACCCGCGAGGCCCGCGAAGCGGCGTTCCTCGCGTGGTCGGAGACGAAGCGGACGCTGTCGGCGCAGTTCAGCAACCCCGAGCGCCTACTGGCGCGCGTGTGGGAGATGGACGCCGCCGAGGTCCGCGAGATGGCCGCGGCGCTCCGCGCCAACCCGCTCGCGCTTTCGGCCGCCCATCCGCGGACCGGGGGCGTGCCCCGCATTCCGGGCGTCAACGCCGCGGGCACGGCGGAGCGGCTGGAGCCCGCGCTCAAGACCGTCCGCGCCCAGGGGCTCCGCGGCCTGCTGGGCCAGCCGGACGCCGGCCAGGCGGAGCGCCAGGCGCGGATCGCGGCGGTCGCGCTGGAAACCTGGGCGGCCGCCCGGAGCCGCGGCGAGGAGACGCGGACCTGGGCGGCCACACAGCTCGCGCTCCCCGCGGACACCCCGCTCACGAAGGTCGGCGAAGCGGCTCAGGCGCGCCTGGCCGAGCTCGCGCGCGAGCACCAGGACCTCGTGCGCTCGTGGCGCGAAATGGCGTCGGCGCCGACGCTCGCCCAGATCGAGCGCCAGATCAATGCACTGCACCCCGAATCCGCCCGGCGCGCCCGCGCCGCGCTCCCGGAGCTGGACACGAGGCCGGCCTCCCGGGCGGCCGGCCGCTCCCTTCCCCAGCCCGCCCTGTCCCGATGAACCGACTCCGACCCGAAGAGCTGGAAACCCTGCTCGGCGACACGCACCAGGCACTCCACACCGCGGGCGCGGCGCAGCGGGTCTGGGCGCGGCTCGAGTGCACCTGCGGAAGGCCCGAATGCCGGGTCCACGACCCCGCGCGCCACACGCTCACGCTTCAGCTGGACGCGCTCGCGGCGTATTGGCGGGCAGAGGAGGCGAGCGGGGAGGACCTCGCGCGGATCACGGCCGCGCTCAGCCGGCTCGCCGACGTGCTGGGACCCGTGACCCCAAGCGCCCGCCCCGCAGACCCCGCGGACCCCGGCCGGCTGCTGCACGCGGTGCGCGACCACTGGCTGGCCGGCATGGGAACCCCGCTCGGCGGCCCGCCCGGCGAGGCGTGGCTCGGGGAACTGGTGCTGGTCGAGGCGCGCAACGAGCTGCTCCTAGACCAGCTGCTCTCGCGCATGGTGGCCACGCCCTTCGTCCGGCTCGCGGACGCGGGCGCCGCCCATGCGCGCGCGGGCACCTCCCGCGCGGCGCGGGAGGGCGGCGCCGCCTGCAGGCGGGCGCTCCGGACGTGGATCCCCGACCACGAGGCGCGTCCCCTCAGGAACCTGCTGCACCAGCACCTGCTCAGGGTCTTGGCCGAGGCGCCGTGGAGCGCGGGGGAAGCGCGCGAGGTGGTCCAGATGGCCGAGGACGCCGCCCACGCGGTGCTGGCCTTCGGCATCGTGGACGATCTCTGGGTCGCGCCCGCGTACGGAGCGATGGAGCAGGTGGCGCCGTTCGCGGCGCTACGCGTGGCGCTGGTGCTGGAGGACGACCCCGAAGCCGACCGGCGGGCCATGGCGCCCGCCGGAAACTCTGATCCCTGACGGAGGCGAAGCCCACCGATGCAGACCATGCCCCTGCTGGGCCCCGCGGAGTACGTCTGGATTCCGGGTCTGGACGCCGGCGCCGCCGAGCCCGCTCCCGTGACCGCGCCCCTACTCCGCGCCGTGCATCTCGAGCGGCGGGAAGACGTCGCCCCAACCACCCGGAAGGTGACTCTCGAGACTCTGGACGGAGACCTCCCCCTCCCGAGGCGAATCCACCAGCATGGAGACGTGGGCGAGGGGTGGGACTGGGGGTGGCGCGGCAGCGCGCCGCTCGAAACCGCCCTCAACCTGCTCGCCGCGCTCGTGCACCCCAAGGCGGCCTGGCGCCTTCAGTGGGCCTTCTGCGACACGTTTCTCCTGCCCATGCGGACCGCCGGAGGCACGCTGGACGGCGACCATCTACGCGCGTGGCTCCGGGAGCACGACTGGATCGGCCGCGCGTCGGGCGGGTGGGAAGCCGCGGCACGCGCGGAGTACCAGGCGCCGCTCGCGCGGGAGCGCCGGCGTAGCCGATGGATGAGCCCCGCGGCCCGCGCGGCGCACGCCCTGGACCTGGTCACCTCGGCAATGCGGTGGGATGCGGAGGACCGCCGGGCGGCGGCGGCCGAGGTGGCGGCTCCGAGCACCCGCCTCTGGGGCGCGGCCGCGCTCCCAGGCCCCGCCGAGCCGCCCGGATCGGCCGCCTACCAGCTCGAGCGCGCGGCAGCGGCTCTGGCCGGCGCCCCGGCGGACGCGTGCTGGCCCACCCTGGCCGCGCTGGCGGCACGCATCGCACCCCGTGGAAGTCCGGGGTGGACGGCGTGGCGGGACGCCGCGCACCAACAGCCGGCGCTTCCGCGGCCGGAAACCCTCGAGCTCATCGCCCGCATGGGATCTCCGGAGGGCGATCGATCCCCGTGGACCGCCGCCGCCCTGCTTGCCCGGTGCATCCGTCGTCACGCGTCGGATGCCGGCCCCCCCGCGGGGGACACCGTCCCCGAGCTCGCGCTCTTCCTCGGGGCGGCCCTGGAGGGGGCGCCACAGGGCGAGCCCCGCGTCACGGGCGACCCGGCCGCGCTCCGGGCGACGCTCCACGCACTGGACCAGGCACTCGTGCAGGGTCCCGAGCTTGCCGACCGGGCCGCGCGCATGGGCGTCACGTCCAAACTGGTTCGTGCCCGCGCCCGGGCCGCACTCGCGCCGCAGGTGGCGGCACTCCGGGAGCACCGCGGCGCCCTGCGGGAAGAAGCGGAGATGGAGGCGGAGTACGCTCGGCAGGCCACGACGCTCCGGCTTCCGCGCGGCCGCAGCGAGCAGCCGGCCGATGCCAGCCGGGAACTCTGGGAGTGGGCGGCGGGCGCCACGGTCCACACGCTCGTCGGCGTCGCTCGGGCCGGCCCTCCGCCGCGTGGAATGATCGGGATGGATGGGTTGCTGCGCCTGACCGGGCACTGGCTCCCGGATCCGCACGCGACGGTCGTGGCGGCCGCCCGGTGGCAGCTCGAGGAGCGGGCGCCCATGCTTGTCGGCCTGGCGCCGTTTCCCGTGCGGGGGGACGGACTGCTCCGAACGCCCGAGTGGAGTCCCCCACAGGTGTGGAGCGAGGGTCCGCCCGCGGAGCAGTCCTCGCCCGCACGGCGGGCCGTCGCGGTGGAGACCGAGCAGGCGTGGCTCGCGGCCAAGACGGAGCAGGCGCCGTGAAAACCGTGATGGTCGCCTCGACCAAGGGCGGCACCGCGAAGACGACCACGGCGCTGGCGCTCGCGGCGGCGTGGGCCGCGGCGCACGAGCGGCGGATCGCGGTCTGGGACGGCGACCCGCAGGGGACGCTCACGCGCCAGCTTCGGCACGCCGTGATCCGGGATCCCTGGGCGGCGGCGCCGGTCGCGCTCGAGATTCCCCGGATCGCGGGGCGCGTCGAGCTGTTCCGGGGCGGGAGGGCACTCGGGCTCGCGGCTTTGCCCGAGATCGAGCGCTTCTTCCGGCGCCCGGACTGGGCGGGACGCGGGGGCACCGACCTGGGGGTGATCGACACGCCGCCCGGCGGGCTGCTCCACATCGTGGCGGCCGCCGGCACGGCCGACCTGCTGCTGGTCCCCGTCGACACCACCCCGCTCGGCCTGGAGGGGCTGATCGAGACCATGGACCTGCTCCGCGCCATCGACCCTCCGCTCCCCACCCGCGTGCTGCTGACCCGTGTGGTGGCCCGCCGCGGCATCACGCGCGAGATCACGGAATATCTCGACCGGCGCCACCCCGGCATCCGGCTGCCCGTGGGCATCCCGGAGGACGCGCGCGTCCCCGAATCGCACAAGGAGCGGCGTCCCGTGACACTCGGCGTCCAGAGCCGCGCCGCGGACGCGTACCACGAGGTCGCACGGCACCTGCTCCCGGTGATCGCCGGCCTCCGTCGCATGCCGCACGGCGTGGACACCGCGGCCGTCGCCGGGAGCGGCCGGTGAGCGGCGGGCAGTCCGCCCGGCGCGGCGGGGCCAAGGGCCTCGACTGGCTGGCGCGGGAGGGCGGCGGAGACGCGGCCGCGGTCCTCGGCGCCGACCTTCGCGCGCTCGCTGGCCCGCCGCTGGACGGCGAGCCCGTGGAGAAGGTGCCCTGCGGTCACATCGACCGGTCTCCCTTCCAGGCCCGGCGGGTGTTTCCCGAAGCGGCCACGGCGGCGCTCCGGGAGTCCGTACGTGCCAACGGGCTCCTGCAGCCCGTGGTTCTCCGCCCCCGGCCGGGGGGCCGCTTCGAGCTGATCGCGGGGGAGCGCAGGCTCCGGAGCGTGGAGAGCCTGGGATGGTCCCATGTGACGGCGGTGGTGCGGGTGGTCGACGACCTGACCGCGCACCTGCTGGGGCAGGTCGAGAACGACGACCGTACGGACATCTCCGCGTGGGAGCGTGCGCTGGGCTTCGTGGATCTCCGCGCCCACATCGCGCGGGCGCGGGGCGGCATCCCGACGCTCTCCGAAATCGGCGAGGTACGCGGCGGGGTCGACAAGTCCACCGTCAGCCGGTACCTGACCATCGGAGAAGCGTTTGCCCCCCCCCTGGTGGCGCGGGCCGGCGTCACCGAGGAGGACATGGCCGCCCTGTCGCTCCCGACCCTGATCCGTGCGGCGAGAAGACCGGAAGCACACCGCTTCACGCATATCCGCGACGTGCTGCGCAAGCGGCAGATCCGCGCGGAAAGAGCGCGGCACCGGAAGCTGGATCCGCAGGAGGCGGGATCACGCGCGCCCGAACCAACGGCGGCGGATCGTGCAAAGCCGACACCGAAGTGGGAAGACTACTTCCGGGAACGTGCGGTACGCATCGAGACGCCCGGGCCGGCAAGAGAAATGACGACGAAGCAGGCCCATGCGGCCGCGCTCCGGATGATTCTACCACTCGCGGCGCTGGCCGCACGGGTCGCCGAGGCTGGTAGTCCAACGGCACTCGTGCTGGAGGGCGACGGCGGTCGCATCATCTACCTTCCCGAGCTTCTGGACGGGGCGGTCCTCACTGCGCTGGAGCGCCTCAAAGCCGCACTTGGAGCCGATGCAGCTGTCGACCCCAAGCGGCCGTTGACAAGCAACACACCACAACGCGGACGCTTGCCGGGGATGTCAGGCACCCATGGTGGATGATGAGGCAGCGCCCGAGGATTGCAAGGCGATCGCAATTAGCACGGTGTAGACCGCGGAGCGATGGACCCCACCACCCCTCCAGATCTAGATGATGGAGTCGGCGAGAGGCTCCGTTCGACGACGCTTGTGTCCCACAGGTCGGAGTTCTTGTGGTCCCGCTGCGGCTGCCTTCCACCGCGCACCGGTTCACTCCCTCAGCAGACCCGCAGTCCAGCCCTCATCGTCTCGTACTTCATCCGGGACTTCTCCGAAGCAGATCCGCAATGCGAGCACCTGCCCTGCAAACTCCGGGATATCGGGAAACTGGCCCGCAATGTCGGCAACCTGTTGCGCGAACTGCGCTGCCCGTTCCGGATCGCCCCCGAACAAGGCGCACGCGAGATGACGCCATGTCGACGCCAACACCAGTTCGAACTCCGGATTTCCGGCAAAAGGCGCGGTGAGTGCCTCGAGTCCACCCAACAAACTTTCAGCCCTGTCGAAATCGCGGCATTCTGCCGAACCCGTGCTCAGCAGCCCGGTTATTGCCCAGTTCAACGCCCGGGCGCGCTCCAACTCGAACTCCCGGTCACCCGCGAAGGGGAGAGCCAGCGTGTCCACCCGCTCGGCAGCCTCTTCGCTGCGCGCTGCCCCGCCCTCCTGATTGCCGTACGCGAATGCCACAAACCGCCACGCCTGGGCCCGCTCCAACTCGAACTCCCGGTCATCCGCGAAGGGGAGAGCCAGCGTGTCCACCCGCTCGGCAATCTCTTCGCTGCGCACTGCTCCGCCATCTTGGTTCGAGTACGCGACTGCCACAGACCGCCACGCCTGGGCCCGCTCCAACTCGAACTCCCGGTCATCCGCGAAGGGGAGAGCCAGCGTGTCCACCCGCTCGGCAGCCTCTTCGCTGCGCGCTGCTCCGCCATCCTGGTTCGAGTACGCGAATGCCACAGACCGCCACGCCTGGGCCCGCTCCAACTCGAACCCCCGGTCACCCGCGAAGGGGAGAGCCAGCGTGTCCACCCGCTCGGCAGCCTCTTCGCTGCGCGCTGCTCCGCCATCCTGTTTTGAGTAGGCGAATGCCACAGACCGCCACGCCTCGGCGCGCTCCAACTCGAATTCCCGGTCACCCGCGAAGGGGAGAGCCAGCGCGTCCACCCGCTCGGCAGCCTCTTCACTGCGCGTTGCGCCGCCCTCCTGTTTCGAGTACGCGAATGCCACAGACCGCCACGCCCGGGCCCGCTTCAACTCGAACTCCCGGTCATCCGCGAAGGGGAAAGCCAGCGTGTCCACCCGCTCGGCAGCCTCTTCACTGCACGCTGCCCCGCCCTCCTGTTTCGAGTACGCGAATGCCACAAACCGCCACGCCTGGGTCCGCTCTGCCTCGAACTCCCGGTCATCCGCGAAGGGGAGAGCCAGCGTGTCCACACGCTCGGCAGCCTCTTCGCTGCGCGCTGCCCCGCCCTCCTGATTGCCGTACGCATAAACGACGTACCGCCACGCGCGGGCGCGCTCCACCTCGAACTTCCGGTCACCCGCGAAGGGGAGAGCCAGCGTGTCCACCCGCTCAGCAGCCTCTTCGCTGCGCGATGCCCCGCCCTTCTGTTTCGAGTACGCGAATGCCACAAACCGCCACGCCTGGGCCCGCTCTGCCTCAAACTCCCGGTCATCCGCGAAGGGGAGAGCCAGCGTGTCCACACGCTCGGCAGCCTCTTCGCTGCGCGCTGCCCCGCCCTCCTGATTGCCGTACGCGAATGCCACAAACCGCCACGCCTGGGCCCGCTCTGCCTCGAACTCCCGGTCATCCGGGAAGGGGAGAGCCAGCGTGTCCACCCGCTCGGCAATCTCTTCGCTGCGCGCTGCTCCGCCATCTTGGTTCGAGTACGCGACTGCCACAGACCGCCACGCCTGGGCCCGCTCCAACTCGAACTCCCGGTCATCCGCGAAGGGGAGAGCCAGCGTGTCCACACGCTCGGCAGCCTCTTCGCTGCGCGCTGCCCCGCCCTCTTGGCTCGAGTACGCGAATGCCACAGACGCCCACGCCCGGGCCCGCTGCAACTCGAACTCCCGGTCACCCGCGAAGGGGAGAGCCAGCGTGTCCACCCGCTCAGCAATCTCTTCACTGCGCGCCGCGCCGCCCTCCTGTTTCGAGTACGCGAATGCCACATACCGCCACGCCCGGGCGCGCTCCAACTCGAACCCCCGGTCACCCGCGAAGGGGAGAGCTAGCGTATCCACCCGCTCGGCAATCTCTTCGCTGCGCGCCGCCCCGCCATCCTGATTCCCGTACGCATAAACAACGTACCCCCAAGCCTTTACCCGTTTTAGTGCAAAAGCATGGACAGCGCCCAAGCCAGCCCCAAACGATTCCAGACCTGCGGCCAGCTGTTCGGCCTGCCCCGACCCTCCAGGCTGCGTCGAGAATTTATATATTACGAGCCGCCACCCATCAATCCGCGCCAGCTCCACACTCCGATCACCCACGAAGGAAGCCAGTTCCGAATCCATCCGCTGAGCGATGCTCTCTCCCCATTCCGACGCGCCTTCCTCGGAACTCGTGGCGCAGACATAGATCGCATCAGCGTAGATCCACGACTGACTGAGTACAACAGTTCTGCTCAGAGGCGCTCTCAACGATTCTCCTACGCGCTGGGCAATCGACTCCAGTTTCCACGCGGATGCAACGGATCCAGCTCCTCGGAGCGAGAACGCCGCTGCCCGCCAGACCTCGGCTACAATATCCATCCCCGCGGGATCATCACCGGCGGCGGAGTCAAACCGCTCGGCCAGATCCATCGCTTCCTCAGGTTTCCGCTCCAATGCGAGAACCTGCACGCGCAAGCACGTTTGCCTCCCCTCATTCAGGATGGGAGCCGCTGCGAGGAGCCTGAGGATTGAGATTGCAGCCGGGCCATGAACGTCCCTTGCAGTCCAGAGCGAATCCCCGAGGTCTTGAAGCGCATCTACAAGCTCCTCGCATCGATCTAGGGATGCGTGGCTCAGGCCAGCCCGCTCGACCAGTGCGCAAGCCGGCGCGACCAGGCACTCGATATCAGCTTGATTCCGATACCCGCGTTCACCCCCCCACCGGATCGCGTCTGCAGTCGCGTGTAGCGCCCGCACCGCTTCGGGTGTGGCGGTGAGCAGAGAGCCGTCCCGAAGCACCTGCTCCAGCACGCACGCGTAACAGGCGAGTCCGGAACCCGCGCGCGCGCCGACTGTGGCAAGCAGGCCAGAAAAGTCCTTCAAGTGCGCGTCCGCTTCCGCGGGAGCAAGCAGACGAATTTCCCGTTGCGCGATGTGGATGTCACGATCCGTCCGAATACAGTGCTCCGCGTACGCCAGCGCCAGTTCGTAGCGGCTACCCGGCCAGTCAGCGGGAGGCCCCGCCTTCAACACCGCCGCCAGAACATCGTTATGCAAGATGAGCCTGGGGAGTGCCCGAAGCGTCCCCCCTGGGTTCGCGACCCAGGCCGCCTCCGCGACATCGATCGCAATATCCTCCGCTCCCTGAACCACCTCGCGCACGAACTCATCACCGATCATCGTCGGACGAACCGGCGGAATCGAGACGCGCAGACTCTCGGCCTGAAAGGGAAACACGCCAGCCAACTGAGAGGGAGTCGGCAGCGTCGATAGCCGCTTCTTCAATCCCTTGCGCGTTGCGCCTCCACAGAGCGTCGCCGCCGCGATGGCGAGAACATCTGCATCGGCCTGCTTGACAGCCACGACCAGCCGGCTCGCCCGATCCTGCAGCAGGCCTTGCCCCGACATCTCCCGCAGCGGGCGCTTGTTCTTGACCCAGTCCAGACCAAGTTCCACGAGAAGGGGGATCTGCTCCGTTTCGTCGATGAAATGTTGCAGATCATGAGGCCTTTCCAATGCTACGGAGGCCGGGCCGGGAATCCGGCCCGCGAGCCATGTGATCTCATCCGATGTGAAAACGGCATTTTCAGCAAACTTCAGGGGTGCTCGTCCTCGCGGATCCCGAGCTTCCAGCCGCTCCGCGACAGCCTTGGGAATCGTCTGACTGACAATCAGCAACCGGACGGGGTATCGGAACGACCCCGCACGGCCGCCGAGGATCTCCAGCCCGTTCTTGATGTCGTCACCCTTGGGATCGTCCAGCACCAGGAGAGTCGGCCTGCGGGGGATCCATTGGGCCAGCGACTCGGACCGATCCTGCAAAAAGTCGGAATCCAGTTCGCCTGCATCCCACGGATCATCCACATGGCGATGCCCCCATAGATTGCGCAGGTAGGCACCCCAGGCGAGGTGGAACGCACGCAGCCTCCCGGAGAGGTACTTCTTCCCCGGGGAGAGTTCCACTGTGCCGAATACATCGCGCCGGGCAAGCCGCCGCGCGAACTCGTTAGCCGTGCGCGTCTTCCCGATCCCCGGGCGCCCCACGAGCAGGATCCACCGAAACGCGCTTCTCACAGGCGGCTCCTCGGTTGCCCAGGTGAAGAGATCATTCCAAAGCATAAACCGCGAGCCGGCCGGCTCAACCCAGGGAAGTGCCTCGCCCCCCTTGATCTCAAGTCCCGCGGGACGGCGGACCGGCATGAGCACGTGCGGATCAAACGTGTCGAAATACCGCTGGTACGCCCACGCTGCCACCCGTGCCGAACGGATGAGTCCGGCTACGCCTCCGATCCCCGCCATCGTCCAGTACGGGTAGCTCGCCGCCAGCATCTCAATTCGGCTTGGGGATAGAAAGGAGCCGAATCCGCTGAGGAAGCTTTTGATGTGTTCCTCGATCCACTGGCTCCGGTCGATACCACTGCCGGCTGAAGCGAAAATGTCCGACGAGATGTACACCAAAAGCACCGCCCCTGCCGCACCCGCCATGAAACAGGCTGCTCGAAGCATGGCCCGGATCATCACCTTCCGCCGCCGATAGCTTCTCTGCGCGACTTCGGAATCCGTGAACCTTCCGGGCGTCATTCGGCACTCACCCGGCTTTGGTACTGCGCTTCGTATTGGTTCCTGAAAGCGCTGTATCGAGCGATCATGATTCCGCCGTTTGGATGTGTGAGCAGATCGATTGTAGAAACTGTTTGGTCAGTCCTAGTGCAGTTTTTGACACGATGTAGTCGTGCCCGATCAGGCCAACATCCCGACAAGGATGCTCCTTAACCCAAGCTCTTTGCCACAACATTCGAAGCGGCAGATTGTGGATTGTCTGAGCGGGAGGAAACGACTGGCTCTCAAACAACACGCGGCAAGGAGTCGGAGCTCGCGCCTGCGAAGCGGTGGACGAAGCCGAACTCGAACGGGAGAGGGGCGGCACACCAACGCTCGCTGAAATCGGCACGATGCGCGATGGGACCGACAAGTCCACTGTAAGCCGCTACCAGACGATCGGCGAGGCGTTTGCCCCCGGGTGGTGCCGGGCCAGCGTGGCGGACGACGACATGGGGCTCCGTTGCTTCCGACGCTGATCCCGGGCGACGTACGGACGCCCACGGCCGGATCCCGCCGAACCTCCCCAAGGCGGAGGGGGCAATCCAAGTCGCGGATAAACCCGAGGTGTGGGAGCGCTCCTTCGGAGCGTGGAGCTCGGGTCGAAACGGCGGGCCCGGCGGCCGAGATGACGCCGGTCGAGGCTCGGGCTGTTGCGGCGCACACGACCCCGGCACTTCCCGCCCTCGCCGCGAGCGAGGGGGAGACGAGGAACTGTGGAGTTCGGCAAACTCACCCCACGATGACCCGCCCCTACATGAAGGTTCGTGCTCGGGGGCCGCGGCACGTCCGCCACCTGGGCACGATTGGCCTCGGATCCGCTTGCCGGGGGCCGGGCCTCCGGCGACTAGGTCGCCGCAGGGT
Source organism: Longimicrobium terrae (assembly GCF_014202995.1). Classification (NCBI taxonomy): domain Bacteria; kingdom Pseudomonadati; phylum Gemmatimonadota; class Longimicrobiia; order Longimicrobiales; family Longimicrobiaceae; genus Longimicrobium; species Longimicrobium terrae. Next base: position 119,012 of record NZ_JACHIA010000004.1, on the reverse strand, counting down.
CGGACCCGTGCTGGGAATATGCATGGAGCCACGACCAGTGCAGCGGGATCCACGCGAATTCGTGGTGCGCGGGGTTCGACTGAGACGTCCGCCCGCGACTGCATGAGCCGCGTCACGGCGTAGAAGAGGGAAGAACCTGACCGACGGCAGCAAGCCCCCTCGACGGCCCGCGCAAAGCGACCCCACCGTTGCACGCGTGCAACGGTGGGTCTTCCCTTTTCCTCCTACGGAGTGATCCCAGGTCGTCGTCGGCCAAGTTTTTGCCGGCAATTTGGAGAAAAGCTCCCAGAACCAGCGCCTCACCGCGGCTTTCCTTCCCACCGCTCACAGTCTCTCCGCCGAAACCGGTCTTTACGCCCGCGTGTGGGGACTCGGACGGGCAGGGAGCATCCGGACGGACGGGACGACGCGCTGAGTGAAGTGCTCAGGAGGTTCGCCAGCGTCGTCGCGAACCCGACTGGATCTGCGTAAAGATGATGGTTCCGGCGCGGGGGCTTACGCCGAGGCAGGCGTGCGGATGGTCGGCTCCACGAACTGCATTGAGTCGTTTTTCCAGATTACCTAGGATTGCAGCGGATGGCGAAGACGTGCCGGGTCCATCCGTCCTCGCTTCGCAGGTAGATGATGAAGCATTCGCCCCGGCTGTCGGCGAACGGAATCCGCGTTCCGGGTTTCATCTCTCTCGCTTCCCCATTCACTGCCACCGCGAGGTCGCTGGTGAAAGCCTGCAGCACCGCGAACGTCGTGTTCCGGTCTCCCACGATCACGCTCTGCCCGGTCGACATAAGGAGATCGGGTTCACTCGACGCAGTGCCCAGCCGGGGCGGCGGGCGGTTGCCCACTCCTTCCACCGGCGGACCAATGAACGCGTCCCTAACCAGCCGGTCCAGCAGGTCACTTCGCAACACGCGCACCCGCTCGCGAGCCCCGTCCGCCCGGTCGGCGGAAAGGACCATCCCCGCGAACACACCGTTCACCAGCAGCTGTGCGCCGCTCATCCCGGCGGAGATCTGGCTTCCCACGATTCGTGGTGAAACGGTGATGAACTGCCCCTCCACACGCTCGACCCAGACCGGCGTGGAGATAATGATGTCCTCGTTCCGCTCCCGCAGAACGGCGCTGACCGAAGCATCGCTGATCCGGGTGGCGAGATCGGCGGGGATGTTCCAGTTCGGACAGTTGGATGTACGCGGCTGGACGAACGCCAGGATCGCGACATCCATCCCCTCGTACTCCCGCGCGAGCCGAACTGGGTACGTGCCGGTTTCGTCGGTCGCCGTGATCCGGCGCGCGTTCCGCACTACGTGAAGCGGCGCCACGATCAGGCAGTCCCCCGCAGACCGCGGCCGCGCCAGCCCTTGGCCCGCCTGCTGGCCCGCGTTCAGCGCATAGACCTGCGCCTGCGCGGGCAAAGCGACGATTACAGCCCACGAGCAGGATAGCAAGGCACTACGGATATTCATCGGCTTTGCTTTGCTGGGTGCCCTTGCTGTATCCGATCAGGGACGTGAAGCAGCCGAAAAGAAACAGAAGAGTCGTCCACAACGCCTGCAGCATAGGGTCGGCGAGCACCCGCTCCACGGCGTACATACGAATCCGGTAATCGCTGCCCCCGGGGCGGCCGACGCGGACTGACCGCGCATCGGCCCGGTAGGCGACGGACATTGCCGGCCGCTCGTCCACCCGGACCAGGCCCAACTCGGGGGAGAGCGGCCGGTCGATGGTCACCTCGTCCCCGATGCCCAGTTCGCGGCTTCCGGCCATCACCACGCCGTTGCCCCACAGCGACCGAACGAACTTCGTCACCTTGCCCGATCGCAGCAAAGCCAGGCTGGCATCCGGCTCCGATTGCACCGACCGCCCTACCTCGAGCGATCCCCTCACCGCGAATACAATTGGCTTTCCGCGCTGAATTGAGCGGCCCTCAATGCCGTGGATTTCAATGACGGCATTTTCGTACAACGTGCGCGATTCTCCGCCGTGCTCCCGGAAGACTCCGATGCGTAGCGCTAAATCACTCCCCTCCTGCTTCCTCTCGCGCGTCGGCTCAAGCTTGACCAGCAGGGGCCCCCCGGACCGCCGCTCAAGGGTGACTTGTACAGGGTCCGTGAACCGAAGATCGCCGGAAACTACGCGCGGCGTCGTTTCCTCGGCACCGAACAGGCTCACCGAGTCCATGGGCCAGTGCTGGGCGGGATCCAATTGCGGAAGGTACCGCACGTACTCGGTTTCGGCAGTGATGTCGAATGTGGCCTTCCCTGGGGAGAACGTAATTATCAGCGCGATGACGAACGCCAGGAACATCACGACGAGTTGCAGAACGCGCCATAGCACCACCGGGCGGCCACGAATTCGCATCATGGGGCGGAGGGACCGCCAGCGCGGCGTCCTCACTGTTGCGCGACCACAAAGACACTGTTGTAGACATAAGTACCCCCATCCCGTCGCTGGCGGATGATCAGTTCGGTTCTTCCCCGCACCCGCGCGGCGGGAATGCGGCAGACCTGCCGGTAGGTGACCTGGGAATCCCCCGTTTCGTAACACCTCGCTGTGTCATCCCGTCCATCCGGTCCGCGCCAGTTGACGTCCGTGAAATCCCGTGAGTTGACGTACAGGAAGATGTCGTCGGCCGGCGATGGCGGCCCCCCCCCCTCGCCCCACTGCGGCACGACGTGGGGAGCCAGTTCGTCGCGGCAGTCACCCCCAAGCGTCGCTGAAATGACCAGTTGGCCGGCTTGATACCGGCGCAGCTCACCGCGGTATCGAGTGGGGCCCATAAGCCGGACCGTCCGAGCGGCACCCGCGGGCACCAGGAAACGTGCTTCGGCGGTGTACAGGCCGTCCTGCGTTTGCACAGAGATACACAAGTTCTCCGTGGCACCACCCGGGTGCCGCACGGTGATGACGGCTGATTGCGCGAGCGCCGCCGGACTTCCCGACATGACACCCGGAACCAGGACACCGGAGAGAGGCTTCCGTGGATCCAGTCGCTCCTGCCAGCGCCTGTCCGGTTGCAACGGCTGCTGCGTCTGCCCCGCGAGCGGACGATGCGCCACATGCGCAGAAAAGATCAGAGAAATCCCGATCAAATGTCGGATGAGAGGCATGCGAACCATGGTAGGTGAGGATAGAGAACCCGCTCCGGAGCTTCATAAAAGAATGGCGGATTCAGAATATCGCGACGAGAGCCGGCCGGGCAAGGGCGCCGTGACACGGCCCCGCCGGCCCGCACGCACGGTGTACCGGTCCGACCTCGTTGGCCGCGTGCGGCAAGCATCGCCTCCCCTCGTCCCACGGACGGAGGATGAGCGCATCCGTCCACCACAGTGCGAAGGATAAACAACAAGTAGAAGGCAGCGTCTACCCGCCGTGCGGTGCATGGGCACGCGTCTCCAAGGAAGCACCGGGAGCGGGACAGGGCAACGACGCCCTTCACCAACCCTCCCGAAGAGAACCCCGATGGCCACCACCGAAAGCGCTACCCTGCTCCTATCAACCCCATGGAGCCCGGATCCGCGGTCCAGAGTACGGCCGCGATCCCACCCGTAAGCCCCCCGCCGAGATCGTGCTCGGCCCTTCAAGCGCGCCTGCGCGGTCGAGCTGCCCGATGGCCGGACGTACCGCTTGGGTCGAGCGGGAAATCATGGAGTTCTTCGCGCAGACCGGCTCCCTGGGTTTGAGAATCTCACCGGAGACCCCGGGGCGTGACGAGACGCCTACGGAATGGTTCATCCGGACCATCACGCGGTTCACAACGGAGGAAGTAACAGCCGAGGTTCAGGACGGGACCCCTACCCGCGAAGCACTGTCCCGGGCCTTGCTCGCCGCCTGCTCATACGCGGTTCCCGCCTACTATGTCGGGCGAGCGGTACAGCTCGATCCGTCAGCCGAAACCGATGAGGCATTGATCTCCTACCTGCAGCGCCATCCCTCGCAACTCCGCCAGCTATGCGCGGCTCCCCACGTTGCCGCGGTCCCCGATCTGGAACCGCGGATCCGGAGCCTGCTGTCCAGGGCACTCCAGGATTCCTGACCCGCCGTACGTGCACGGCGAACCGGGCCCAGCCTCATCCGCTCCGCGGAGTGCCGGCTCGGACATCATCCCACTCGCCGGCCCCTGCCTGACCCGCCCCGTGAGGCCCCGACCGGACATGCGCCCTCTGCGTTGCACGCATGCAACACAGGGCGGAGAAGGAAGAACCCGGGTGGACGTCGCAGGTAGACCTCCATCCCGAATCCTTTCTTCTCATGCCGAATCCCCGCTATCTCCACACGCCCGCAGGACTCCGCTACCTCGCCGCGGACTCCGGCATCAGCCCTCCCTTCCAGAACGGGCTGTCTCTCGTCTACGACCCTGTCGAGCGCGCGCTCCTGAAGCACGGCGATCCGCCCGCCGTCGAGGAGCACTTCCGCGCCCTGGTGGCCAGCCTGGCCGCGACCACCCTTGCCGGTGAACTCTGCCTCCTGGTCATCTGCCCGGCGCAGCTCACCCGTGAGGTCGTGGCAGAGGTGAACCGCGCAATCGGAGCCGGACGGCTCACTCCCGATACCGCTCACCATCTGAACCGGCTGATCGACGCAGGGTGCGGAGCCCGCGCATGAAGCCGAGGCACCGCGACACCGGGGCCGGGCGCCCTCCGAGTTGCCCGTACTGCTTGCGCCCTTCACGATTCCTCGCGAGCTCCGCTCCCCTCTACCACGGCCACGACTACGGGCCGGTCTACGTCTGCGAGCCCTGCGGGGCGTGGGTGGGCTGCCACCGGGGCACCGAGCGGCCGCTCGGCAGGCTCGCCAACGCGGAGCTCCGGCGCGCCAAGGTACAGGCCCATGACGCGTTTGACCGCGTGTGGCGGAGTGGCGACGACCACCCCCGCGCACGCGGCGAAGCCTACCGGCGCCTCGCGGAGCTGCTTGGCATCGAACCGAGCCAGTGTCACATCGGGATGATGGACGTCGAGGACTGCAGGCGGGTCGTGGAGGCGTGCACCCGCGAGGCGCTGACGCCCCGTCCGCCCGGCCGAAGAGAGTGACATGGATCGCCCGTGCGGCTCCGTGCCGCTCCGCTCTCCCCGCGTCGCGATCCGCGGACGCGGCCACTGTTCCGGCGCGGCGCATGGGGACCGGGGTTCGCGGGCGCGTGTGCAGCCGTCCTGAACACGCGGTCCATGCCCGGACGGCTCCCTCGGCGGTACGTACGCGACGCGGAACCAGTGAAGAGGGGCCGTCCAGGATGGACGGCCCCCTCTTCACTGGTTTCCTCTGGGCCGAACGTTCAAGCAAAGATAGTCAGGTCCCGACCCTGAACCTCACCTTCATGTCCCGTCCCAGGATGTAGACCCCCCCGTCCGGCCCGTCGATCATGATGCGGTCCGGATCGGAGGCCGCCACGAAGAACAAGGCACCCGAGCGGAAAAAGGCGAGCCGGATGGTCCGGGAGAGCGCACCTCTCCGGTGCCGCTCCACCGCGGAACGCAGCGCCGCGCACGTCGCCGCGTCCGCCGGATCCGTGAGGGCCGCGATCTCCTCGACGCTGGCAGAGTCAAGACCAAGATCCTCCCGGGCACCGGGGAACGAGAGCACCACCGTCTGGTGCACTCTTGCGCTGTCACTTACCGAGGCCGCCGGGCACCCGCGCGTCTGCTGGGCAGCCGCCGTTTCCGAGTACCAGGCCACCGAGCCGGTCACGATCATCGTAAGAAGGCTGATCCTCATCGCGGATCTCCGGAGGTTAGTATCTGCAACGCGATTTCCGAATCGTTTCGGTACCGACGGTCTTGTCCGTCACGACGCCGATCCCCATTTCGTCCAGGATGTATGCTCTGTCGAAACCCCACAGCCTCATCGTGTCGATGTCGGCGCTGCTGGCAGTGCCGCCGTAGTAGATGTCGCAGATCGGTACGTTGCCCAGGCCGTACGGGTGGGTATGAATGTACCCGACGGCCCCCGGCGGAGGCGGCTCCAGGGACGGAGCGGAGCAGGGCGTGCTTTCGGTGAGCATAGGGACCGCCGTAAGCACCCCGTTCCGCTCCAGAATCCAGGCCGCCTGCTCCCGCCGGTCCGCGTGCTGCGCCCTCGGGTTGCTGCGATCCCACAGATCCGTGAAGATCGCGTTTACTCCCGGACTGTCAATCGTCCGATCACCGCTGGTGCACGGCGTATTCGGATCCGGCTGCTGACACTCCCAGCACAAGGATGGCGGCGGCGGTCCCCCGGTCGGAGTGGCAGGAGAGGGGGTGCCTCCCGCGTCTCCGCCGCATGGATTCCACCAGTCGCAGGTCTCGTACTCCACGGGGAGAGCCCCGCAGCCGGTGCCGGGGCTTCCCCGCTCCATCTGTTACTGCGTTCGGGCCGGGTGTGCGAACGGCTGCACAGGAGAGCCGTGCAGCCTGTGGAACGGCGAGTAATCTCGCTCGCAGCATAAGAGTACGAGCGGTCCTGTATTCAATGGTGTAGGGCCGCCCTTACCGTTCCGACGCTTCTTCCGGATCAGGGCCGGCAGTCGCCCTGCGCCCCAGCGCAGCGAAAGTAGGTGGCGGTGGGGGGCTCACCCACACGGAGACCGGGCGAGGCGGTGGCGCCCGGATCGAAGGTCGCTGTGAGCTGCGCCGTGCCTCCCGCGAAGAGCCCCCATTCCTGGGTGGCGTCGCCGCGGACTACATCCGCCAACCCAATGGCCGCCGTGTTGGGGGGCAAGGAGCCCTCGTTGTGCGCCCGTATCACAATCACGTTTCGTCCGCGACGGTACTCCACGGGAATGGTCATCCCCGCATTCGTGAGCGAGAGCGATGAAGCCACGGTCGCCCCGTTCACCGTCACTGTCACGATATCGCCGTCCTGCGTGCCGTAGTCCCACAACCGCAGGGTGGACTGCCCCCGGTTCACCACCACGGACGACAGCTGCGGCCGCACCCCCACCCGCAGGTACGTCCACGCCACCACCCGCCCGTCCTGCATGGCCACGATCGGAACGATCTCCTGCGACTCGGGCGCTGAGGAGTGGATACTGGCAGCGATCCGCACCGTCCGCGATTGCCCCGCGGAAATCGACGACGGCGCGCCGGTGATGGACACCTGCATCCACGGATACGGCTCCCAAGCACCCGTCCGGGGATGCGCCAAGCGGAAAGTAATAGGCCCCGAGGCGGTCGTCGCCTCGTTGGTCACCGTAACGTCGCGCGACCCGCTGGCGCCCGCCTCCAGTTCCAGGTCCGCCGGATCGACGAAGCGAAGGCTGGAGACCAGGGTGATGCGAAACCCGTTCTGCCCCGCGCCCGGGTCCGCCCCCGAGGTCGCTGCCGTGCACTCCTCCGTGGCACCCGCGCGGGCCGCAAAGGTCACGTCCTCGGAGGAGGTGGCCTGGATGCGCCCAACGGTGCGGAGCCCTCGCGAGATCGCCTGCGGACCGTCCGTGAACTCCCATTTTCCCGATCCGCTCGGAGTCATCGAGAGCGACTCGAACGAGACCTGCGTTTCGCCGCCCAGAGAGCCCATCGCGGAGCCAATGTAGTCGTTCGCGCCCGCGTCGATCAGCCGGAGGATGCCATCTACAACCACGTCGATCCCGGCGCCCTTGAGCGCTTGACGCATCCGCTCGGAACGGATCATTCCACGGATTTCCTGCGTCTGGCGGATGGCGTCACGCGCGGCCGCCATCCCCCGGCCCAGCCCCACCGCCGAGCCGATCACCTCCCCCTTCGACCGGAAGCGCAGCCACGCTGTAGCGCGCGCCGTCCCGCCGTCCTCTTTCACCCTCCCGGGCGACACCTGCAGGCGCAGCCCATCGGGCTCGAACAGCTCGGGCATCAAATTCTCGATGATAAGGATTGTGTCCAGCAGGAGCGCCAGCTTGGCCGTCATCACGAACACGAACGGCTCGAACTCCGGCGCGAACACCGTGGTCCCGGTGTTAGCCAGCAGCCCGAGACCGAAGAGCCACAGCTGGATCTCTTCGTACATCGCGATGTCGTCCCGGCGTTTCTCGCACCTCTGGATGAGTTGCGGAACTGTCGCCAGTGCATACGCTGGCGCGGGGCTGGCCTGCGCGCGGCCCGATCCCGCGCGGATGGTGGGCGGAACCGCCGCAAGTGACGTCAACTTCTCGCTCAACAGGCGCGCCGCGCCGCGGAACGCGTCCGCCTGTGCGGAGAAGAGCGCTGCCGCTTCCTGCCGCTGGGTGGGCGTCATCCGCTGCACCTGGTCCTGCAGCGTCTCCGCGAGCATGACGGCCGCGTTCAGGCGCGCGTAGACCACAGAATCGAGCGAGACGTCCATCCGCCCCAAGGCCAGCCCGGCCTCCACCTGCATGGAGTCGAGCAGCGCGTCCATCTCCGCCAGCGCCGTCGCCGGCGAGCCGCCCGCGTAGGCCACGGGCGCCACCTGCAGCGTCGCCCGAACTTCCGCACCGCCCGCCATTGGCGCGGGGACGACGACCTCGGCGCGCCCGGGCGCCAGCGCGGGGACCAGAAAGCGGTGCACGCCCACTGCCTCGTCGAACGCGATCACGCTGGGCTGGCCGCCCACGGTAATGGCGAGGGGGGCGGTGCCGGCATACCGGTCAGGGAGCCCACGTACCTCCACGACCGAGAAGGGAACCGCCGATGCGGGCGAGAGCTCCACGCGCTGGTCGGGGCCGCTACCATCAGACTCACAGGCGGCCAGAACGGCTAGGAGCAGGGGGAACCACGGAGCGCGGAATCGCGAACGGGACATAATGGGCCTCCAGATGAAAGAGAACACGATGAACCAGGGAGACAGAGGACCCGCAGGAATGCGGGGGAACGAGGGATAAAGGTGAGGGAGATGAGGAGCGGACGATGAGAATAAGCACTGTAGTCGGTCGCTACCGAGGCGTCAATAATCGCGCACTGAAGTCTTCAGCCGCCTATCCTGTGATTGGCGACGGCCCATCGAACATCCCGGGCAGGCGGAGCAGTCGGCTGGTCGCCGCGACTCGCACTCCGACCAGCAGCGCGAACAACCGACGGGAACATGGAATCCGAACACCCCCGATTCCGGTTTCCTCTACCCGCTCCGTCCTCCGAGGCAGCAGCACCGATAGGGGAGAGCATGATTACCTCTCCGCGTCTTCCGCGGCTCGCGGAACTGGTCAGCACCAAGCCGGGCCGATGTCACATCGGAACCATGCACATCGAGACCCCATGGGCTCCGTCGAGCTGTGCAATTCTGGGGAACTTGCGGCACCCCGCCCCGGCATTGCGAACATCCGCGCGTGCCATCTTGTCATGATGTGCTTCCCAGAAATCCTCCCCAATGTCCCTCGGTCCGCACCCGCTGAGAGTACTCCGAGTCGAACGGTCCGGAGCCTCTAGAGAGCATGAGGCAGTGGGCCAAGTCCCGTCTTCGTGGGAGGCCTCCCGTTGCCCTGGGGCACTGCTGGGGCCCGCCCATTCGTCCTGATCGAAGTTCGTCCCGGCAATTCTCTGGACTGCACCGGCCGCACACGGCCGCCGCGCACCGCCAGTGTGCGAACCGGACGGGAGCCGAGGGCAGTTGCGGCGGCCCACCGAGAGCGACCCTACCGTTGCACGCGTGCAACGGTAGGGTCTTTCCTTTCGCGGAGCGACAAGCCGATGAGACACCTCCCGGAATCTCAACCGGCGCACGTCCGCAGCGTGGGCGCTGGCGAACGAGCCGTCTCGAAGGAAGAACCGGGAGGGCACAGGGCAACCGCGCCCTGGACGACCCCTCGCGAAGAGAACTCCGATGGCCACCACCGACCGCGCCACCCCCGCCACCATTGATCCCGCGGAGCCCGGATCCGCGGTCCGGCTGTTCGACCAGGATCCGACCCGGGAGCACCCCGCCGAGATCGTGCTCGGCGAGCTCCTGCGCATCCGCGCGATGGACCTGCCGGACGGCCGCACGTACCGCCTGCGGGAAGACCTCATGCTCTGCATCCTCGGCTCCAAGGTCGCGAGCGGCGACGTGCTGGTGCCCAGCGACCTCACGCTCAGTGAGTTCCTCCGTCTGACTGAGCAGATGTCCTTCAACGACATGTACCTGGTCGGCCATGACCGGGCGCTCGCGGAAGACGCCGCCGCGCAAGCCGCCGCCTCGGCGCGGCTGGCTCCCACGAACGGTTCCGCCGCCGCCTCCGCGGCCTCTCCGGCGTGAGCCCCGGGCATAAGCCGGTGCCCGAACCCGGGCGATCTGACCCCCCGGGCGCCGCCGACGCGAGCCGGCCCAGCGCATACCAGATCGCGATCCTGCGCGCCGCGGGGTGCCGCGTGCGGCCGCGCAGTTGGCAGAGCGCCAGGCAGCGCATCGACCGGCTGGCGCCGAGTGACGCCCAGGCCGCCCTGCTCGCCGAACTGGGGCTTCCCGTGCCGGCCACCCGCGAGGCGGCGTCCGCCGCGCTCACCGCGTACGAGCTGGAACATCCCGAATGGGCGCAGGCGCGCCGCGCCGCACGGACCGCCCGGGGCCGCGCCACGCGCGAGGCGGCCCGGAGTGAAGGGGCCCAGCCCCGGTACAACGAGACCCTCCAGGCCTGGCACGCGGCCGGTCGGGAGCGGTTCGGCGGATCGGCGGCGTCCCTGGACGCGCTGTCCTTTCTCCGCGCCCTCGCCCTTCGGCTCCCGCAGGACGGGGAGGCGCGCCTGGAGACGTTCAGGGCGATGCGCGGGGGGCTGAGCGCCCGGGAGGCCGCCCACCGGATCGACGCGCTGCGCGGGCCGCCGGGCGGACCGCCGGGCGAGCCGCCGCCCGCGGCGTGAGGCGGAGAGGCAACAACCAAGGAAGAACCGATTTGGGTGGGATGAGGAGGGCAGACGGTCCTCCCCCCGGTAGCCACCGGCACGACCCGCCGCTGGCACGAGTCCACACGTCGCAAGCCCCAAGGAGAGCGAGCCATGCGCAACAACACCACCACCGCCCCGCGGTCGACCACGCCGTCGCAGTACCAGGTCAAGGAGATCACCTCCCGCGGCCTTCCCGTGCCGTCCACGTACGACGCGGCCCAGGCGCTCATCGACAGCTTTCCGCCGAGCGACGCCCAGAAGCGGCGGATGGACGAGGTCGGCCTGAGCGCGGAGACGCGCGGCGAAGCCAAGCAGGTGATCGCCGACTTCGTGGCGGCCAATCCGGAAATCGGCCAGCGGTGGGACGCCGAGAACGCCGAGGCGCGGGTCACCCGCCGGCAGGACCAGCGGGGCGAGCAGGATCCGAAGGTGACGACGAAGGCGATGTTCCAGCTCCTCGCCGACCACGGAGTCCAGAACATCCCGAGCGACTTCGCCACGGCGGCGCGGATGATCGACGACCTGCCGCCGTCCGAGGGGATGGTGCAGGTGCTGAAGGAGCACGGGCGCGCGGTGCCGGAGACGCGCGGCGCGGCGAACGAGGTGATCCGCGGGCTGCCTGCCACCCCGGACCAGATCGTCAGCATCATGCGGCAGACCGCGGGCCGGTACGCGCCGCGGACCCGCGGGGAGGCGGAGCGGTGGTTCTCCAACAACCGCCGCACGCGCGCGAACGATCAGGAGGCCGCGGCCGCGGCGGCGTAACCACACCCCTGCGTTACCTCCGAACGGCTCCGCCCGGCACCACGCCGGGCGGAGCCGTTTTCTGTTCTCCCAGGCCGGCCGGCGGCACACCGCTTGGGCGGTCCACCTCAGGGTTTCCCATGATCACCCATTCTGGGCGACAGCCTGAAACGGCCCTTCCGCCCCCGGATCTTCACAGACTCAAGGACGAGTCGGGGCCCGCAGGCGACGCCTGCGCGAGCGCGCTGCACCCGCAGGACTGGCGCAGCGTTCCGCTGGCGACGGCCCGCGCGTTCGCCGGCGAGGAGGCGGCGCGGACGTCGATCAAGGCCACGGCGAAGAAGTTCGGATGCGGACGGGCGACACTCCGGAACTTCATCTTTGGAAGAACGAATCCAAGCGTGGCGGTCCAGCGCAGGATCGCGCTCCAGTACCTGGCGTCCGCGGCGTCGCTCGCGGCCCGAGCCCTCGACGACCTGACCTCCGGGCTCCCGGCCCACGCCCAGCCGGAGGCGCGCGCGGAGCTGCTCGCCACCCTGGCGGAGCAGTATCGCGCGGCGGGCATGCAGCAGCCGCCCTGGAGCCTCTCCGGCGAGGAGTGATGCAGCCGGCCGACACCGCGCACGCGCCCGGCCCGCCCTGGGCGGGGTACCACCCTCCGCTCTCCGCCGCTCACCTGGAGCACTCCATGAAACCGACTCCGCCGCGACCTTCCGCCTCGCTCGGCGCGCTCGGCGCGCTCGACGTCCCGCTGTCCCTGCTGGGCATCGCGGGCATGTGGACCCTGGCCGGGGTCATGGCCGCGGGATTCGGGCTCCCGGATCCGGTGCTGAACATCGCGGGGCTCGGCACGGCCGGCCTCGCGTGGTGCCGGCACCACGCGCGCTGTCGGCGGCGCCCGCCGCCAGTCCGTTCGCTGGCGGGGTTCCTCTGGGCACCCCTCGGCCGCGTGCGGCGCGTGGAAGCGGGCACCCCAATCCTGGGTGGGAAGCGGTACTGCTTCCAGCCCACGACGGTCTCCGAGCCCCTGATCGTCTGGGCGGGCTGGTGGAACGGGGGGCGCTTCGCGGGAGCCGCGCAGACGGACGACTACTTCTTCGTGCAGCGGCGGTCCCGCCTCGCGATCCCCGCGGCCTGGATCGTCACTCCGGCCCGGTAGCCGAGCATGTGCCACACACCTCCCGGCGCCCCGCCACGCGATAACCCGCGCGGCGGGGCGCTCCCATTTCAACCCGACACCGATCCGACCGATGAACCGCAGAACCGCCTTCGTGAGGTGGTACGACTCCCAGCTGGGCCACGGCTTCCTGATCCCGGAGGAGGGCGGCCCCGACGTTTTCGTGCACCACTCAGCCCTCCACGGCAGTGGTCTCCGGGCGCTCGAGCCCCGGGACCGCGTGGAGTACGAGGTGATCGAAACCGCGTACGGGCCCGCCGCCGAGGGCGTATTCCGCACCCGGTGAGCGCTGCGCGCGCGCTGGCGGTGGGAAGCACGGAAGAACCGGGCGATTGATGGATAAGCCGCGGCTTCCATCGTCGCGCCCGCCAGGCCGGGGTTTCCATCAGATCGGAAAACCTCACCGAATGGGGCCTCTACCGTCCACAACGCCCGTCCAGTGCCGTCCCCGCGGGCGGAATGAGCCGCACACGCCTGTGACCTCGTTCGCGAGATCCACCATCTGCCCCCGTCCGGCATCGCCGGGCGGGGGCGTCCGCGTCCAACTCGAATCCCAGCCATTGCCATGATGCCGACGGACCGGGGCGAACGCCCCGAAGCTCTCGCCGACGCCTGCCGGGCGCTGCTCGCGGCCGCGGAGCAGGCGCTCGCCGCGCCGGACAGCCTCTCAGACGGAGGGCGCGCCGAGGGCCCGGGACTGATCTCCCGGTTGCGGGACGCCATCGCCGTCGGGGGAGACGACGCGCTGCTTGCGGCCGGCGACAAGGCCACCGCGTGGCTGCGCTGCTCCACGATTCGCACGTCCCATGTCCCCATGTTCGGAGGCCGGGAGGTGGCGCGGTACATCCGGCTCGCGCATCCGCCGCGGGGACTCGCGGCCACCCTGCGCTGAAGGACTGCACCGGTCGGCAGCCGCGAGACCCGCCTGACCCTGCCCGGCGCGGATGCCCCGGGATGGGGGGGCGCGCGTGCGAGCGGTCCCCGGCCGGTGCAGTCCGGGGCGGAGCAGCCAGGTCCTCCATCCAGCCGCCGCGTTATCGGAGCGAGGGAAGAACCGGGGCGAGTGCATTGAACTGACCCGAAACCACTCCCCAGGAGAATCGAGAATGCAGATCAAGGTGGTGAACAGGCCGCACAAAGGGCGCAACGGCGCCGTCTACATCGGCCGGGGCGGCCGGGGCTCGGCCGGGAGTCCGCTCGCGAACCCCCGCAGGCTGGGCGACCGGAAGCCAGGCGGCGGCGTGTGGGCGCGGGGCGAGACCATCACCCTGTTCGAGCTGGATCTGCGGCGCGTGCTCGACCGCACGGTGGCGGTCGCGGAGTGGTGGGACGGCGGGAGGGGAGGCTACCGGCGGCTGAGCGCCGCCGAGAGATCGGGCATGCAGAACGAACTGCAGCGGCTGCTCGGGATCGCGCTGCGGGGACCGCTCGAGCTGGACTGCTTCTGCAGCCCGCTCCCCTGCCACGGCGACGTGATTCGCCGTGTGCTGGAGGAGATGGCCGCGGGGCCGCCGCGGGCCTGAATCCGCCGCGCCCGCCGGCCCTGCGCAGCCGAACGGGTCACGGGAAGAACCGGTGGGATGTTCAGCACGTCCACGGGATGGGGGATCACGGACACGCGTCCGCCCCCCATCCCCACCCCGGCCCAGGAGGCGTCATGCCGTCGTTCCGCTTCACCGTGTACGGACCCGAGCAGGGGTTCTTTCTTTCGTTTCTCCACGATTTCAAGACCCTCGCCTACATCGTCGGCCACTCCGGGACGGTGCAGCTCCCCCGGCCGGGCGCTCAAGTCGAGGAGATCCTGTCCGTGATCTTCGCGGAGGGCAACGGAGAAGGGAGCGGACCCGGCTTCACGATCGAGGGGCGATCGATGTCGGTGGGTGACGTCGTTCACGTCGCCGGATTCGGCGCATGGCTGTGCGACTCGGTGGGGTGGAAGGGCATTCCTCCCGCCGATGCACGGCGGTTCCCGCTCGTCGAGTAGCCGGATCAGGATTGGTCATCCGAGTTCACCTTCCAGCCGCCCGCCGGCGGCCCATCCCGGAGATCAGCATGCAGCGCACGACCGACCGCACCCTCCTTTCCCCCGACCTGCGGGCGCGCCTGGAAGCCGGCGGGGTCACGAACGGGGAGTACCACAGGCTCCTGCCCACCTTCCCCGACGCCGCGCTCTGCGACCATGCGGAGGTCTACGCCGGGCACTGCATGGCCGCCTCGCTTCCCGCGGACCAGGGGCTCCCCGAGGCGTGGCTTCACCACTTCATCCTGCCCGCGCTGGTGGCGCGCCTCCGGGGATCCAGCGCGCCCGAACTGAGCCAGCCCGATCCGGATAGCCCGTTCCGCCGCCTCTGCCGCGACTGGAACGGCCTGCGGGATCGCATCCTCGCTGGCATCCAGGAGCAGCGCCGCCTCGCCTCGCTCACCGGTGCCGAACTCGCTGCCGCGGCCGAGGCCGCCCGAGCCGCCGTCGACTGCCGCTGGGCACCCCGCGACCTCGTGTACGACGGCGCCATCTACCATACCCTGATCCCCGAACTCATGCGGCGCGTGGCCAAGCTGCCGAGCACCAGAAGCTGATTTCGCGGCACGCGCACGGCCGCCTGCTTCGGCACGCGGCCCGGCTCCGGGCGCGTGCCGGTCAGAGCACACGGCGCTTCGTACGCGGCTGAACGTGCAGAACGCCGCGAAGTGGCGCCGGGAAGAACCCCGCTAAGGTAAGGAAACGCGTGCCGTGAAAGGATCCGCGCACGCAGTCGGTGCTTCTCGGCACGCGGAATCGCACGCGTGGCCGTCTTGCACGCAGGTGCAGCAGCCCCCCGGCTAGGGTAAGGAAACGCGGCACGCGAATCCTTTTCCGAGTGCCTGCCACATTCGCCTCCGCTGCCTCCCTGCCGTCCGCCCCCGCCCCCCTCCCCACAGCTCCCCGCCAAAACAACCGAGGCGACCCCTCGTCCCTTGCTGTGCCACCTCCGAAACGACCCCGCGCGCCGGTCCCGGGGGGGATGGACGGGGTAGAACACCCGGAACGATCCCACCCGCAATCCGCGTCTGCCGATGGTACAATCCGCCCCCCCGAAGCTGGCCGGACGCCAGAAGGTCGCCCCGGAACGCCGCTTCACGTCACGCATCGTCTTCCGTCTGCTCCCTGCGCAGTACGCCCGCCTTTCGGCCCGGGCGGAGAGCGCCGGACTTACCCCCAACGACTACGCGCGCGACCGGGCACTCGGACGGGTGCGCCCGTCCCGCGCGGTTCGCCGGCTTTCGGCGGGGTGCCACGAGCCGCTGGAGGAGCTCGCCCAGTTCATCCGCTTCGCCGACCAGCTGCTGCCCCACCTGGAGCCGGAGTTCGACCCGGCGAGCGAGATGGGGCGGGTCATCCACCGTGCGCGCCGTCGCTTCCCCGATCCCGTCGGCACGCTGGCGTCTCTGCGTACGCTGATCGAGGAGGCGGTGGGCTGATGATCGCGAGGACGGCGCACGCGCGCGGGTTCGCGGACCTCACGGCGTACTTGGGCCGCGACAAGATCCAGCCGGACCGGAGCCGGGCCGCCTGGTGGGCGCCCTTCAACCTGTCCGCTGGCGACCTGCGCGCGGCCGCGCGGGCGATGGAGCGGACGGCGGAGCGGAACCGGATGGTGCAGCAGCCGGCTTACCACCTGTTCGTGTCGGTCTCGCCCGCGGACGACGCCAGCCACGCGCGGATGCGCCTGGCCGCGGGCCGCCTGCTGCAGGCGCTCGGTCTCGGGGAGCACCAGGCGGTGGCGGTTGGCCACGAGGACCGCGGGCACCCGCACGTGCACCTCGCCATCAACCGCGTGCACCCGGTCACGCACCGGGCGTGGAACGCAACGCGTGACTGGCCGCGCATCGAGCGGGCGCTTCGGCGGATCGAGCAGGAAATGGGCTTCCGGGCGACGCCCGGACGGCTCGCGCCCACTCCCGATGGCCAGTGGGCGGACAACGCCCGCGCCATGCCCGTCGGGGCGTGGCGCTTCGAGCAGCGGGAGCGCGACAAGGCGGTGCGCGCCGTTGCCGCCGGGCTCTCCCCCGCCCCGCCGCGGCCCTCGTTCCTGCGCTCCGTGCGGGAGCGGTTCGGGCCGGTGCTCATCGGCGCGGGCAGCTGGGCCGAACTGGACGAGGCCGCCGCCGCCCAGGGGCTGACGCTCGTCCAGACCGGCCGCGGCCTTCTGGTCACCGATGGCGATCACTTCGCGGGCGCCAGCCGGATTGCGCGGGGCTGCTCGCTGGGCGACCTCACCCGCGATTTCGGAGAAGACTATGCCGCATTCACCGCGCGGACGCGCGAGCCTGGAAGAAATCCTCTTGCCGCTGGACCCGGCGGAGTCACCACCGCACCCGCAGACGCCCTCTCCTCCGCCGTCCCCGCCACAGCAGCCGACCGTTCGCGGACCGAGATCCCCCGGCAGGCCGGGGGCGCCGCCCGCGACGCCCGCGACCGCGCCGGATCCGGAGACATGGGCGGAGGAGCTCGTGAGGCAGATCCAGTCTCGTCAGCAGGCGGTGGCGGAGACGTGGGAGAAGACCGTGGAGCGGCTGCGGGAGAAGGTGGAAGCGGAGGTGGAGCGCCTCCGCCGAAGCGGAGCAGAAGCCGCGGAGCAGATCCGGGAGAGCATGGAGGCGGCGGGCCAGGGGGCCGCCGGGATCACCACGGAGCTGCGGACGCACACGGGCGAGATGCAGAAGGCGGTGGACGACCACACGACGGCGCTTCGGGAGGCGGTCGCGGAGCAGGGCAAACTGCTGGCGGGGAGCACCCGGGAGGCGGCGAGCAGCATCGGGGTCGCGCGCCACGAGCTGGCGCTCTCCGTCGCCGAGCTCAAGCGGCGCGCCTTCCGGCACGCGGTCCTGCTCGGCGCCTCGACGGCGATCGTGATCCTGCTCTCCGCCCGCCTGTTCTTTCCGTTCTGGGGAATGACGCGGGGCGACGTGGAGGACCTGAGCCGGGGCGCGCGTCTGATCGACACGTGGGAGCGGAAACCCCCGGCCGAGCGGCAGGCCCTCCTGCGGGCGCTCGGGTGGGAAAGCATGCCGGGGGCGGCCCCGGCCCCGCGTTCCACGTCGAACGCGCACCCGGCGGCTGGGCGGTAGTGGAAGCCGCGAGCGGCCGCCGGTGGACGCTGCTCCACGAGACGGCGGCCACGCACCTCGGCTCCGCCGCGAACGCGGCGACCACCGGCGCCGCCCTCGCCCGCGTGCGCCGGACGCTCGAGCGGGAGACCGCCCGGCGATCTCACCGGGAACGCGTCGCACGGCGGGCCGCACGGGAGCTGCTCGAGCACGCAGGCGGGGCCGTGTTCGCCGACCCCGCCCGCGCGGCGGACGCGGTCGCGCGCCACTACGAGCATTTCGGCGCGGCGGGGCTCCGGCTTCACCTCCGTGGCGCTCCGCAGGACTTCGGCGCGCTGCTCGTCGATTCCGCGCCGTCCGACGGCCCCCGGCACCCGGAGCGTCTCCCGGATGCGCGGCGCCAGGCATGGCGGGCATTCGGGGCCGCGGCCGAGTCCTGGCTGGACGTTCGCGAGGGCAGGCGCTGGACGCCGCCCGCGCGCTTCCCGGACCGGCCTGTGGGAGCCGTGCCCCGCGTCGACGCCGGTGAGGCATGGCTGCGCGACGCCCCCACCCGCGACCTCGGCCCGCGCAGTCGCGGACGTGACCTGTGACTGCTGCCCTCCTCCCCCGCTCACCTCTCGCATCTGGATCAGCATGAGAACCATCTCGTTCGCCGCCCTGGTCGCCTGCGCCGCCGCATGCAGGCCGGCCGACGGCGACCTCGCTGACCGCCGCGCCGACGCCCGGGCGGGACTCGGCCGCTGCACCCAGGAGGAGCCCGGCGCATCGCCCGACGAGGGCCACGCAGTCTTCTACATCGACCGCACGCCCACGGCGCCCGATGCGCAGGTAGGTCGCTACGCGGTGATGCTGACCTGCATGACGCCCGGGCCGGGGGGAACGGCGATCACGCTGATAGTCCCTAACCTGGCCGATTCCGTCATTCAGCCGGGCCGCTTCCGCATCCACGGGCCCGGCGTGGTCCCCGGGGCCGACCAGCTGGCGCGGCTCGCGTGGGCGGAGGCACAGGTTCCGGCGGACGACGGCGTGACCTATCGCGGCATGGCGGGCGAGCTCGTGATCGAGCGGGATCCTGCGGGCGGGCTGGTGGGCAGCTACCTGGTCGCTCTGGAGCGCGCCCCGGAAGGGCCGGCACGCGGACCTGAACGACTGGTCGTCGGGGGCGGGTTCGCGGCGCCGCGGAATCGGCTGCCCCTTCGCACCGCGCTGCCGCGGCAGGCCCCGTGAGGGCACAGCTGAAGGCGCTCTGGCCTCTCGGCGCAGCAATCGCGCTCGCGCTCCCGGTGCCGCTCCTCAACCTCCATTTCATCCGTACGGAGAGCGCGCCGATCGGGCTGTGGCGCGCACATTCGGGCGCCCCCGTTGTCGGCGACGTAGTCCGATTCTGCATGCGGGAAGCGGAAGCGAGGACGACGGCCGGACGGCCGTATGCGGGCGGCCGGCGACGCGGCCCATGCCCGCATGGTACGTGGATGCTCGCCAAGCCGGTCGTGGCGGGTGCCGGTGACACGGTCATCCACACCCAGACGGGCGTCTGGATCAACGGCTGGATGCTCCCGAGGAGCGGCACCCGCCCGCGTGACTCGGCGGGCTGGCCCGTGCCAGCGAGCACGTTCGGGCTGATCGTACTCGGCCCCGGCGAGGTCTGGCTTCATTCACCGTACGCGGAGGGCTCCTTCGACAGCCGGTACCTGGGAGTGGTCCGGCGGGATCAGATTTCCGGAACAATGCAGCCACTGCTCACTTGGCTGACGGACCGGCAGCGATCATCGCTCCGTGCGCGGGGGCTCCGCCCCACCCGTTGCGGTCCGGTTGCATGCGTGCAACGGAGCAGGTTGGAGTGACATGCGCCGAATTACCTGCCTTCGGGCAGAAACGGCGCAGCCGACTTTCGGCTGTGCCCTTTCCGTGCGGTGGGTGCACCGCGAGATCCAGATTCCGGCAAACTTGCCCGCAGAGGGGGGCACCCGCTGATACCCTGGCTCCTGCAGCAGTCCCCGTGAATTCGTCGACGAGCCGCGCGAGCGTGTGATCCAGAGGCTGCGGGCGCCCCGCTCATACCGCGCCGCAGCGCGCTTTCTCCTCTTCCGTCACGCTGTCGAGTTCGTTGGGTCGATTGAGGAGGGAATTGCAACGCGGCGGCCTTCATCTGAATCCACGACTGACCGGATAGATTGTTGAGCATCACAGGCTCCACGCGCACCTAAGATCATCACAGTGTGTCCAAAGCCGGTTCAGTGCTACACATTCTGTTCATAGGCTGGTTGGGACAGGACTCGTTTGAAGGTCAGCCGCAGCTATCTCACCCCGGCTAAGCGCGACACACCGCTCGCCCCCCAGCTCCGGGCCGCGGTTGAAACTCCTGGCCATTCTGCGGAGGAAGTTCACAGGCCCATCTTACTCGATCTAAGTCACCCTCTTAGGATTGCAAATGGCTCATACCTCGTGACCAACTCCCAGCAAGCCTGACTCCCACTGATGTTTTGGCAACCGATACCGTACAGTTGCCCATCAGGGCGCCGCCACATGCGGTAGTGAAGGAACTTCGGTCCGCAGTAGGGACAATTCACGAACGTCCGAGTTTCAAAAAGGAGCATCCCCGGAGGCGAAGCTTGCACACCGTCTGGCAATAGCGCTATTCGCAGGACCTCACCGCTTCTCAGTTCCCCGACGTAGTATTGCTCACTTGATTCCTCGCACCCGTATCCGATCACCGCGTCCCAACTGCGGCAAATAACTCGCCTGGCGTCACGTTGATCCCACACCTCGCTCATCAGTCGGGCGCCGACTGCCGCAGGCGTCACCTCAAACGAGGTCTCGGAGCACGCCTGTAGATCACTTCCGCAGTGATGAACGCGGTAAACGTGTTCGGCTTCACGGTACCAGTGCTGAATCAGGTCGGAGCTCGATACTCCGAGAACTGTGTCAGAGAGCGGTGGCCCGTAACGCGCCGTCCATAACGCATGAAAGCTCTTCGTTGCCGCAGCATTACTGGTGGTAGCGATGAACCGGCTAGCGGAGATAACCCGGTCGGACATGAGTTCGTAGCGAAGACCCATCCCGCCCCGGTGGACCGTTTGACAAACCGTGAAGGCCTCTTCGTCCTTGCATTTCACCTCTAGATCAGATGCGTTGATCGCTCTCCGCAGGGCATCGGCAGACATCCCCACGTAGACAGGACCAACTGCTCCGAGGTCAGTTGAGGGCGGGGCAGGCTTCGGCGCGCAACTGACGCAGAGTAGTGCGACTAAGATGTGCCACAAGACGCGACTTCCCACTTCGTGCCCTTGAGGAGCATCGCAGGCGCGGGGGCGGGAGTGACTCAAGGCGTTGTATGCGCAGCCCATCAGTGGTCGGGTTCCGGTCCCGAAGATTTCTGCCCGCGCCCGCTCTGCCCCCGTACCTGATAGTCTCGACACAGCCAGCATGCTGCTTCTCCAATCGCACAAGTTTCTCCTCGATGAATCGCGGGCCACCACAGGTTGCCGGTTCGCGAAGTCTCAGTGCTTCAAACCCTTCCAACTTTCAGGGTAGCGTCCACCGCATTTTCGATCACCGTCCAATTAGCCGCAGAGCGGTCCTTTATCTCAGGTGCGTCAGGAAGGACCGCCAATTCCGGAGTGTCGGCGAGCGCGATCGCACGTCGCATCGACACTCTCCAAGTCTTCTCCATTCGATCCAGAGCAACGTGTTCCGTGCTCTGCAATTGCTGGAATGCGTCAGCAAGATGGCGAGGCCAGCCCAGACGCTCAATTTCGCGTCTTGTCTCCGCTTGGTACGTGCACCACAGCCGAGTTGAATACACAACCATTGCGAATACCGCCAGGACCAGAGCTATGATCGTAGTCGAAATGGCAATTGCGTCGTCAGAGTCGCGTAGGAACGCGATTAGTATGGTTGCGATCAGTCCGCCGCCCATTGCTCCAGCTGCCGCGAGCGGACGGTTGGGGATCGAGACTAGACAGACTCCCACGACGAAGCAGGAGACCATGGCAAGTCCCACCGCCATGAATGGGCTATCCGATAAACCGACGGAGTTCACTCCGAGGAGCATGGCGGAATACAAATCAACCGCTCCGCGCGGCTCATCTGGGTAAATGACACCATATTCGTAAGCGAACCGTCGAAAGTGCGCGACGAGTATGATTGCCGTTACTGCGAAGACAATCAGCCCAAAGAGGAGGACGAGCGTAGACAGCCGAGCACGATCCACAAAGCGGAATACGGGAGAGAGATAACCTACTTTGCGTGCCCGTGCCTTCAAGTAAACTCGAGCTCGTGCTTCGCTGGCGGCGAGAGTGCGGTTAACGTGGCTCAGTTCTTCTGCCATTCGCGTATCTATGGTAGCGGCAAGTTGTCTTGCCCGCGCCTCCTCTCGGCTGTAACGTTGCGCGAAGCGGAGAGGGATGTTCATGAAAGATGTTTTGGCGAGCGCCGCGCTGATATGTGCGTCCGCGGTGCGAAGTACTTCAAGAGCCATACGGGGATCGGCGATTCCCTCACAGTAGGCACGCACCAGTGCGTCATCTAAGGACAGCAGGAACCGTGACCAGAGCTGGGCTTCCACGCCTTGGCTTGCGCCGGGGGGGATGACGGTGCGCAGGAACGAGGACAACCGCTCCAATCGCTGTTTTGGCGCGGCGAGGGCCCGCATCGATTCGACTACTAGTAGGTCGACGACTCTCTCCTCTGCCGCGGACAGGACTATCGAATCCGTGGGGTGCGCAGCGTGCAACGCGTCGAACAACATGCCCGGCAGACTGTACAACACAATGTCAGCTGGATCCGGGAAACTGGCAGCGTGACCGGCAACGTAAGTCGCCATTCTCAATGCGTAAGGATCGTCCGGTACAGCGCGTAGCCGATCCAGCGTGGGGATTACGAGTGGCACAGAATGAAACGTTGTCAAATAGCTGTCGACGCACTCGCGAACCCCCTCATCATCGCCCCAGAGCGCCGACGCTAATCCAGCCGGAGGATTCACCACATCCGCCGGGGTACGAATTTGGAATCGGCCCACCCTCACCCCCAGACCTACCGCATACGCCAGCGTCAGAGGATCGCGGGGGTGGACGCGGCGCCAAGCGCCCACCAGTCCGCTAAGTTCTGGTGCCCGCTCCTGTACCCATACAGAAAGAATGGAGGCGGGGTTGGTGAGGGCTGCTGCGATCGCTACAGACTTCACGTAAGGAAGCCCGGCAATCTCCGCCGGAGCGGAAAGATACGTCCCCTCGAAAGTGAGCCCAACATCACCCCCCATCTGGCGCAACCACAAAATAAGCCGACTTAGCGCCGTGGTGACCGCGTCGTCGGTAACACTTTCATCATGCGGCGACGTGAATGCTGCAGAGAAGGCATGCATGCCCTCCCGCACGGCTGACTCGGTACGCGCGGCAAGATATAGCCATAGTGGGTGTCGGGGTTCGCGTAAGGCGACTTGGTACAGGTCGGAGTGCAAACTCAAGTGCGTGGCGAGAGACACGAGATTGTCCATCACTTCCGTGCCACTCCGATAAGGACGTTGCGGATCCAGCAGGTAAAGTGCCGCCGTCAATCCTGCCGTCTTGTCGTTTGGGTAGCGTTGTTCGGTGAGCGCTCTAAGTGCAGCGCACAGCCCCGGATTCGCACTGTCCCACCCAC
Source organism: Longimicrobium terrae (assembly GCF_014202995.1). Taxonomy (NCBI): domain Bacteria; kingdom Pseudomonadati; phylum Gemmatimonadota; class Longimicrobiia; order Longimicrobiales; family Longimicrobiaceae; genus Longimicrobium; species Longimicrobium terrae. Next base: position 95,600 of record NZ_JACHIA010000004.1, on the reverse strand, counting down.
TCGACTCATAGTAGCGGCCATAGAGAAAGACACGGCCGTTGACCGGATTCCTGTCCAGTTGCTCTGCTAGTTCAGTGGGCGAGCGCACCTGTACTTCTTCGCCGAAGTCGGCGACGAAGCGGAGCGTCGGATACAGGATGCGCGCTTCTGTTCCCCCTTCCCGCCCATTCGACGGCTCAGTGCGTGAACTCCAAACGTCATCCCAACTAATCCGGGCAGTCTTCCCCCTGGATCTGACCAGCGTAACCAGACGGGCGGCAGTCTGCTCCCGTTCCTCATCCGTCCGAGCAAATAGTCCTTGCCGGGATCGCAGGCCATACAGTGCGGACGCAGACTTCTCCTCCAAGTCCTCGATAAACACCGGAACAACCAGATGTCGCTCAGGAAACCTCCGCATCAAATCGATAATGATGGTGATCTCCTCCTGGGCATAATGGGCGTTGCTGATCCGCGGCGACACAAGCACAACCGTGATGTACGCGCCGCGCAACGCCGTATCGAGGACCTCGCGCCACGCCTCACCCGGATTGATAGAGTGTTTGTCGAGGAAGACGTGGAGCTCAGGGGTGAGCAGATCGTAGAGCTTCACAGCTTCCTGTTTATCAGGACTTGCATGAATAATGAATACGTCCCAACAGGGTAGTTCGGTGCTCATGTCTTCCCGGATGGTAGCGGATTGGGGGGAGCGGTGAGCGATCCATGCGGGCGGAGTTCCCTCGTGCGGCTAAGCGCTGCACTGGCCAGAGGATCGTGTCACATGATGAGAAGATACAAATAGTTCGGTAAAGGCCGGCGCTGGGGGGTGACGGAGACGAGGTATCGGTCATCGCAGCTTTCCTAGTTGCGGCGCATCGTTTTAGCTTGGTTTGTGGAGGCGAGAAAGGCCGGCAAGCACCAAATCGGACACGCGTTTGAGCACGCGTGTGTTGAAAAGTTCCTCATTCTCGCTCTCAGTCAGTCCATTTCCGATGAGTCCGGCCACACCCGCGTGGCGAAACGCCGACCACGCGGCGATGGGGTCCAAGACCCGGTCCCCCTGCGTCAGCTCAGCACGTTCCTCGATCCCGTTCGGCGGCCGTATGTACAGCGCTCCAACTCCCGAGTCGCCACCGAACGTACTCGGCATCTCTCTCCCCTGCACAGCATCAATGATTTGCTGCGTTGCACCGCCCCAAATGCCAGCTAAGTACAAGGGCATATTCTGATTTAATGCAATCAACGCTTCTTCTACAATCCCCGGGTACCGGCCACTTGAGCCGTGGACCCGCCCTCCGATGCACAACCGGGCAGCGGATCGCTCCGCTAATTGGAGGCGCATGTGCGTTAGGCCGCGTGCACGTAGATAGGCAAATAGATTCCCCTCTGCGTTGCGCATCTGCTCGAACATCCTTAGTTCCTCTGGCAGACCAGCCTCTTCCACACATAAACTGGGAGCGAGCCGAGCCCGCTCTTCCACTGTTAAGAAAGGCCGGTCCGGCCACGCCACCATATTGATCAACAGAGGCTCGCCATCCCCTTGGAGTTGCACCCGGCTGGCGAACCCAGTGATCGCCGCCATCACACCGTCCGACCGCCAATCGTGGCCAAACACCACGCCAGCCCCCATTCCAATCAGCGAGTTTACCAGGTACAGCGTGGTGCGGTTCACCTGCCAACTAGGAAAACCGAGATGCTCGGACTCTTCGCTTCCGGAGATTGACAGCCCTACGCGAATCCCGGCCAAAGGGCGCTTGAATTCGCTCATGGGCGACTCATCGTGACCAGTGTGTCCGGGGTTACCAAGTACACACCATCTCCATGCACGGTCACCAGCGCTTGGGCCGCCTCGTACATGCCGGCCCGCAACGGGGGATCAGGATAAAGTATGTAGCGCGGCGTTGCTGGATCGACTGCGGCCAGAGTACGGCAAGCACGCAGCAGGGCGGACATGCCCGGGGGATACGAGAACACCCGCAACTCGACAGGTGCAGGTAGGCGGGCGTCTGTCCTCATCTCCTCCACCATCCGAACGAAGTACAGAAACCGCAATCCTTCGCGAAGCGCGACAAAGATTACCCGCATCAGGTTCCCGTCGGGGATACGCACAGTTGGCACGCGATCGAAAGGCAGCGAGTTCGCTGGCAGGTGAAGCGATGTTCGCGCATCAACCAGCACCGCTGGTGTGGCGTACTCATCCGACCACAGCACCTCTTGCTGACACCAGTGACGGCTGTCGTAGATGTCAGTGCGGAGCATCACGATCAACGACGAGCCAACACCCTCTTCCAACTCGCGCTGCCAGTTGGCTCCCTCACGGATATCCCGCGCGTCGTAGAAGCTGCTAAGCCAGGGCATGCTTGCGATCTGGTGCATGAGCGCGTGCGCCAAGGGCAACCCATCCACCTTGGCATGGCTGATAAACAGCCGCAGGAAACCGGTCGGGTGCCCGGGCACAGTAGGAAGCCCGCCGGCCAGCAGGACACGACAGTCGTGCAGAGTTCTCAAGGCCAGCATGGTAGGGCGAAGGGCGCGCTCTCCTAGCTCCTGGACTGGCCGTACCTGCAGTTTGGACAACGCGGAATGTCGGGCTACAAACCGGTTGCCTATGCGTTCCTCCATGGGTAGGGCTTGCATACCATGGCGCCCATCAGAAGCGGCTACGTGGTCCCAGCATGCACCAAGCCACATCCAGAGTGCACTGTCTCCTGTATCAACGAAGCTGTCATCTACGAGAACCACAATAAGCGTGTGACAAACGCGGTCCAGCGTGCCCGCGGGGGAATCTGGCGGGGCTGCAGAGAACACCTCAAGTTGGATACCGAGATCCTCGCCACTGGTAAAGTACCCTCCCGCCGCCTTACCACCCTGAAGTGCACCGACAATCGCCTCCTCATACGGCGCGACATCGGTATCGTCCGGATGGCGGAAGAGCAAGATCTGCAGTGGCGCGGAGGGAGACATCGGAAGTACGCAGGTGTGAGTGCGGCAGTAAACCATCTCTGGATGAAGAGGGGAGAGATGGTGTGAGATGCTGCTCCTGATGCCCAGCCACCAGACACAAGGCCAGATGCTGTTCGATGTGGCACAAAATGGCGCTGGGCACCAAAATCCGCCAGTGTTTTTGGCGAGATCCTCCTGCGGTCTATCCAGAAGTTGAGCAAGCTCGAAGCCTCTCTGTGTTACCAACGGGCCATCGCTCGCGAGGGCAGGCCCTAGACGCCACCCACGCGCTTCCCGGATCGGCCTTTGGCGGCCGGTGCCCCGCGTCGACACCGGTGAGGTATGGCTGCGGGACACACCCGCCCGCGACCGCGACCCGCCCACCCGCGGACGAGAGCTTTGAACACTACCCTCCTCCTCCCGCTCACCTTCTCGCAGCCACACCCTCATGAGAACAATCTCGTTCGCCGCCGCCCCGATTGCCTGCGCCGCCGCATGCAGGCCGGCGACTCCGACTTCACCGACCGCCGCGCCGAAGCCCGGGCGGGACTCGGCCGCTGCACCCAATAAGGGCCCGGCGCATCGCCCGACGAGGGCCACGCCGTCTTCGACGTCGACCGTACGCCGACGGCGAGCGACGGGCGAGTGGGGCGCTACGCGGTGATGCTTACGTGCATGACGCCGGGGGGAACGGCGATCACGCTGATGATCTCGAACCTGACCGACTCGCTCGTACAACCGGGTCGCTCCGCATCCACGGTCCCGGCGTGGTCCCCGGGGCCGACCAGCCGGCGCGGCTCGCGCGGGCGGAGGCCCAAGTCCCGGCGGCCGACGGCGTCACTTCTCGCTGCATGGCGGGCGAGCTCGTGACCGAGCGGAGTCCGGCGGGCGGGCTGGTGGACAGCTACCTGGTCGCCTTGGAGCGCGCGCCGGAGGAGCCGGCACGCGGACCTGAACGGCTGGTGCTCGGGGGCAGGTTCGCGGCGCCGCCGAATCGGCTGCCCCTTCGCGCCGCGCTGCCGCGGCAGGCACCGTGAGGACGCGGCTGGGGGCGCTCTGGCCTTTAGGGGCCGCCATTGCGCTCGCCCTTCCGGTGCCGCTGCTCGACCTCCACTTCATCCACACGGAGAGCGCGCCGATCGGGCTGTGGCGCGCACACCCGGGCGCCCCCGTTATCGGCGACGTGGTCCGGTTCTGCATGCGGGAAGCGGAAGCAAGGATGACAGCGGGGCGGCCGTACGCGGGCGGCCGGCGCCGCGGCCCCTGTCCTTATGGTACGTGGATGCTCGCCAAGCCCGTTGTGGCAGGTCCCGGAGATACCGTGATCCACACACCGGAGGGCGTCTGGATAAACGGTCGTACGCTCCCGAAAAGCGCGACGAGGCCGCGAGACTCGGCCGGTCTTCCCGTGCCAGCAAGCAAGTACGGGCTGATCATACTCGGTCCTGGCGAACTCTGGGTTCACTCACCGTATGCAGACGGATCGTTCGACAGCCGCTACGTAGGAGTGGTACAAACGCACCATGTCTCCGGGACGATGCAGCCGCTATTCACTTGGCTCATGCCGGCGCAACGAACGGCGCTCCGCGCGCGCGGTGTTAGTCCAAGCCGATGTAGCCTGGTTGCGTGCGTGCGACGGTAACGACTACAACATCTTTGCTTGGTCCAGATCGGCCCTGCTCGACCGTAGTACCACACGATCTGGAAACTTCCAACGACGATTCGTCCGCCTGCACTCCGATCTCTGAACGGACAACGCTCGATCGGCCCCGCGCCGAAATCTGTTCGATGCTCGGCACCTGTCAGACGTGCCTGGTCGACCAAGGCGAAGGCGCTACGGAAGATCTCGCGCACGTGAGCCGGGTCAGGCACCACCGAGTTGCAGAGCAGTTCTCGCGGTACAGCCTACAGCCGACGACAGCGCCAAAGCACGGCTGAACCTCAGCGGGCTTGAGGTCCTGTCTCGCACTCGTCGGCCGGGCTGTCACGTAAGGAGGAGACCCTACGGAGCGTATTCAAAGGCGGCGGTGACGTGACCCTGAGTAGGGCGCCGGATCCGAAGCGGTGAGCAGGAAGAGCGGCGTAGAGAGTGACGGGGACATACGACGCGTCCGCGCCCCGCCGACTTCGGCGCCGGCCTGGCACTCCCCGGCTACGCCGGGAGAAAGGGTGAACAAACCGCGAAGCCGTTTGTATGCATGGGGGTGCACTAGGAGGCATGCCCGAGATCGGCCCGGTTCACCTCGATCCATGCACGACGACCTTACCGCGCCCGCTTCGCCCCTCACCGCCGCGAGGGCCACCTCGCCCGTAGGCGCGGTCGCCCGACTTCTGGGGCTGCCGGAACCGGGCCTCGGCTTCTCCGTGCCCCCCCGGCACCGCGGCGGGATTGAGGCCAGATCCGGTCTGGACTTCCAAGACCAGGACGCGCTCGGGCAGGTAGGGCGGTTGCTTCGCCAAGACGGGCGGCGGGCGCTCAGCGTCCGGCTAGAGGGCGCAGGCGACACGGACGTGCTGGCGCCGCGCGGGAGCGGCGGCCTGGTCGAGGAGTACCGGCAGGTGAAGGGTCGCAGGGAAGGGTTGGCCAGATGGACGCTCGCGGAACTGGGAACGGAGCGCGTCTGGTCCGAGTTCATCCGGACGGCCGTGGGATTCGCGGAACATGCCGAGGCAGACCGCTCCCTGCTGCTCGTCTTCGTCACCGATGGAGAGCTGGACCGGGACCTCCAGGCGCTCCGCGACGCGCCGGCCGTGTTCCGGAGCGGTTCCGCCGACTCGCCCCCCCGCCGCGAGGTGATCCGGGGCGGGCTGCTCATGCACTGCGCCTTGGGCCTGCTCTCCCCCACGGAAGGTGCCCGCATCCTCTCCTCCGGCGGGCGGGACGGAATCCGGCGGGTTTGCGAGGAGACCGCTCGGGTCCTTGATCGCGCGTGGCCTCGGCAGGAACCTACGCGACGTTTAACTGCCGATTGGCCCGCGGAGGCGGTGGACACTTTCTCGCGCCTTGCGCCGCAACTGGATGGTGAGGGTGGGGCGCTGCTCTCCGGCGCGCTGGAAAAGGCGGCTCGACACTTGGACTTCCTGCTGGAAAGCCTCCGCTTCGAGTCGCGAGTCGGACGCTCCGGCGCGGGCGCACCCGGGGACGAGGAGGTGCCGCCGGAGCAGGCCGAGGTGGTGCTGCTCCTGATTGAGGTTGGTCGCCTCGACGCTGCCTCCGCCCGGGAAACCGTCCGGAAGCTACGGACGGCCGTCGCGGACCGCTCCCTTTTGGGCGCCACGCTGGACGAGGGCGCGCTGCGGCGGATCGTGGACCTCCCGCCTCCCCTCCAGCTCGATCCGTTCCCGACTCCGGTCGTGGCGCCCGTCCCGCGAGTGGAGTCCGGGCTCGCCATCCTGCACGCCCTTCACACGGGCCGCGGCGCGTGGATCTATGGTGCGCCGCGGGTTGGGAAGACGGAAGCCGTGCGCGCGGCGCTGGAGCTGGGCCAGTTGAGGGAGCGAACGGTTTGGCTGCGCCTTTCCGGCGACGGCTCGGACCTCGATCGCATCTGGCTCCACCTTGCGTTCTGGATCGGAGAGCGGACCGGAAACCGGGAGCTGTACCGCGCGCTCCGCAAAGGCGGCGTGCAGGCGATCGAGGTTCGCGGGCAGATCGCCCGGGCAGGCGGCGAGCAGCAGGCCATACTGGTGGCGGACGGTCTGAACGTCGTCCTGGAGACCGGGCACGGCGCCCTGCTGGCCACGTTGGAACAGGCTCGGCTCGGCGGCGTCCGGGTCGTGGCGGTGGCGGAGGACCGGCCCGCTGGGACGGGCACCGGGTTTACCGCGTCGGCGGAGCCGGTCGCGATCGAGGGATTCACCCTGGCCGAAGCGCTGGAGTTCTGGCGAGCCCTCGGGACGTTCCCGGCGGACGATGCCGCGACGCTCGCAGCGATGCAGATCGTCCATCGGACGGCGGGGCACCCCGAGATCCTCCGCATGATCGCCAGAGAGCTCCCCAAGAGCCCGAGCGCGGCCGAGCTGGACGCGGTGCGCGACGCGCTCCCCGCAGGGGAAGGGGCCAGCCTGCTGCGCGAGCTCGCCCGGAAGCTCTTCCGCGCGAACCCCGGCGACGATTTCCAGCGTGGGCTGATCCCCCGGGTGGCGGTCGTCACCCACGAGGTCACCGAAGCGCAGGCGAAAGCCATCGCAGCCCTGCACCCACCGCTGCGTTGGTCGGCGTTCGGCTGGCTCGACCTGAGCACCACGCTGCTGGAAGAGGTCCGACGTGGCCGCTACCGTCTGCCGTCGATCTACCAGGCGGTGGCCCGGCTGGAGGTGGCGGGCGACGACGCGCTCACCCGTGCGGTGCACCGGGCCTGCGCCGACACGGTGCTCGAGCGCTTCTCCCGCGAGCGCACCATCGAGTGGCCGGATCTCTATGAGGCCACACTCGACTACGTCTTCGCGCTGGACTGGAAGCAGGCCGCCCTCAACGCGCTCTGGCTGGCGAGCTCGGCGCCGCCGATCCCCGCCGCGCAGGAGCGTCTCCAGCTCGCGCTCCTTGTCTTCCGCGGGCCGGCGGCGACTACCTGCGGTCTGGAGCCCGACCTCCACGTGGCCGTGCTGGGCGCGTCGGTCATGGCCGAGCGCGCGATGGGCGACCTGGACGGCGTGCGCGACGCGCTCGCGGCCATGCGCCGGGTGGCTGAGGGGGCGTCCGGCGACGCCGGCTACCGCGCGCGCGCCGCGGCCGCGCTGTTCACGGGCGTCCACGCCTTCCTCGCCGGGGACCACGCCGCCGCCTTCGCCGCAGTCGACCCCGCCTGGCGGGAGGCGGCGGAGCAGGGCGACGCCCTGCAGCTCCGGCTTTTGGGGGACATCCGCATTTCCGCCGCATTCTTCGGGGCCGCGGGAGCGGGCGCCGTCCTCGAGCAGATCGAGGCCATCGAGCGCGCGGGCGAGGCCGTCACCTCTCTCGCGGACTTGGCCCTCAACGAGTCCACCCCGGGACTCATCCCGGTCCTCTACTCGCGGGTGAGCCGCGCGGTACACGACGGGACGCGCCCGGAACTCATCGAGGCATACACGGGATACTTGGCAGCCTTCCGCGCGCGCTGCATCCCAGAAGGCGTCGCGGCGGTCGCCCCCAGCCTCTGCGCCCTTCTCTACGACGCGGGCCGCAAGGACGACGCGCTCGCGCTGGCGGGCCAGGTCACGCGCGAACTGGCGGGGACGCCGAAAGAGGGCGAGGGCATCCTGCTCTTGGCCGACTTCCACCGTCTTCAGGAGGAGTGGGGTGCGGCCGTGGAGGCGTACGGGCGTACGATCCCGCTCCTGCGCGCGGCCGACTCTCCGTGGCTGCGCGCGGCCCATACTGGCGCCGCGCTGGCCCTTCACCACCAAGGCGACCAGCGTCTCGCCGGCTGCCACGCCTTCGCTGCATACCGCCTCCTCGCGGCGGAGGAGGACGCGAGCCCGCGCGGGCTGTACGAGGCGCTGGGGCGGGCCGCGGTCCTGTCCTACCGGGCCGCCCGGTACCGCTTGGCGGCAGCGTGCCTGCCGCGGCTCCTGAGGCACGCGGCCGACGCCGGAGACGCGAAGCGGAAGCGGCTGGTCTTGATGCTGGCGCGGCAGATCGCCGAGTCGATCGGCGCGCCCGAGCCCCACTTCGGTGCCGCGCCCAAGGCCTTCCCCACCCCGGACGCCGACCTTCCCCCTCCGCCCGCAGCAACCGCACTCGGGGTCTACTTCTTCGAGCAGGAGCTGGATGCCGTCGGCCTGCTCGGCGAGCCCGAGGACGTGTCGAACCTCGCCCACCATTTCGTCTTCCACACGCTGGCCGCCGTCGGACTGACCCGGCAGGCCGTGCGGGCGGGAAAGAAGGCCGTCGACGAGTGGCTGCGCTCCGGAGACTGGGCCGGTGCGATGATGTCGTTTGACCACCTGCGCCACGTGGAAGACCTCGCCGGCGACGTGGAGGGTGCCCTCGCGCGCGTCTGGGAGGTGCTTCCGCCCGCGACGGCGCTGGCCGAAGACGAGGGGAAGGAGCAGAGCTACGCCGAGCAGGTAGTGCTGGATTACTGGACTCCCGCTCCGCTCAGCCGCTTGGCCGGCCGCGCGCGCGAGGAGGCCGAGCGGCTGCTGGACGCCTTCGTCACCCGATTCAACGCGCTCACGCCCCAGTCGCGGAAGGAGTGGGCCGCCGAAGCCGAGATCGCGCGTGCGCGTATCGCGCTGGCGACAGGCGATCGCCGGTCGGCGGATCACGCGCTCATCGCCGCGTCGGAGTCGGCGGACGGTACCCGGATCGCGGAGCGGGTGCGTGTCCACGCGGTGAAGCTGCGTGCGTTCGGCAACGGCGCCGGCTATGCGTTGGACGTGCTGGAGGCGCTCCAGTTGCAGGCCGAATACGCCGAACTCCTTGCGGCCGCCGGCGAGATGGCGGAGAAGGATCGTGGGGAGCTGGGACACAGGCTCCAGTCCTTCTGGACCGTGACGGTCAACTCCTCGGACCCGCCATTCGATTCCTTGGCGGAACTATTCTCCCGCGACGGAGAGCCCGCCCCGGGGTTCCGGGGCGCAGCCGCCAACCTGCTCGCTGCACTCGACCTGATTGGCGCGCCCAGGAACGTCGGCGCCGATCTCGCCGGACGACTCTTGGATCGTGGCGGGGCCGAACTGGACGACGCCCAAATGGAAGCGGTTCTCCGGGCGTACGTGGCGGCGGGGCTCGAGCGCGCTGTGGCCGCCGGGTTGATGGGGAACGCGCGTCTCGCGCGGGAGGAGTTCAAATCTATGTCGGAGAAGCTCCGAACCCGCCGGTCCGCCTTCGAGCCGGCGATGAGGCGGCTTTTTCCTCCCGATGTAATCGACCGGCTTCTACGGTTTGGCGACAGCGCTGGTCCTCCCTTGGCCTGATGGCTTCCTGTCGGCCATGACCGGTGCAAAGCAAGAGCGCAAACTCCTGACGATCGGCCACGCCCTGCAAAGTCCCCTGCCCGTAGTTTCTGCCCGAGGAAGGTACCTCAGTCCCAGACACTCTCGTAACCTGCCAGCCGGCGCTACGCCGCAGGCGGAGGGCCGGCTACTCCGAGGCGGGCGCGCCTCGACGAGGGGGAGAGAAGACGAGAGAGGCCTGCGCGGCTGCCGGTTCAGGGTCACCAGACCATCCCACCTCGGGATGGCACCTTGGGCAGCCTACGACCACAGGCCACCTTTCGGCACCAGTCCGCAGCGCCCCCAGAAAGGCGCCATGGGGTATCAGCGTTAAGATCAACGCTGTGCTGGAAGCCCACTTGCGGCAGCGCGCAGCGAGGGGAAACTCACGAGCAGCGCACGAATTGGGGGCCGCCCACGAACGACTCCGAAATCCTCAGCCGAGCCGCGACTACATCCCGAACGTATCCGACAGCCAAGCGGAGCGGCTGTCCGGCGTTTCCCGGTACCCCATCAGGCGGATCCGTAACGGAGAGTCGATGCGGCTGCATGCAGACACGCGGAGGCGCCTGGACGCTCCTGTTGACGGAAGGTCGCCGGGTGAGGAGATGCCTGACGAAATTCTACCCGACCCGCTGTATCCCCCCGGAAGAAGCGGCCTTCCTGCTGGGGTCCCGTTCCGATCGTGGAGCCTAGCTTGGGAGTTCCAATCCCGGGTGCATCGCTCCAGAAAGGTTCGATCTTCACTACGCCGAACCTACCAAGCGCCGCTGAACCATCGATTCATGTACTGGTGCTTCACCGCTGCGGTTATTAGGCGGAGGAGCGGCTGGTGGATAACCAGCGATTTGCCGAACTTCGCGCGGAAACGCGCTTGAATGGGTTCAGGGGGTCGCCCGGTTTATTCGGAGCACGAGACAATCCCAAAAGTAAATTCCGGAAGATGTAAGGCCGTAGCGCTGGTAGCTTCAAGACCAGTTGGACAGCACAGCTGCGACCGTACAAGACCGATCAAACGTTCAGGGGGCTGGCGCGTACACGCGTCGGCCCCCTGAACGTTTCGATTGAACATTTCGATCGAGGGGAATCGCGCGTCGAGGCGGGCGCGCCTCGACTTGGACGAGAGAAGGCGGAGGGGCCAATCCGTGGCGCTAACATGGATTTTGATCCGGCGAGCTCGCTGGAAACGGAACTCCATCCTCCCCTCGTCGACCCGAACATCTCACTCGTCCCCGCTGTGACATCACGGGGTATAACGACGAAAGCCGCTCTACCACATCAGCCCTGAGGAATGCGTATGCGCATTCCTCAGGGTAGTCGTGTCTTCAGGGTCGCGATCAGCCACCAACATCAGCACTCGGACAGAGGAATGCCGCGAAAGCGTAAGACAGCACTGCCCTCCGGAGCCAAGCCCCACCCCCGAATCACATGGCGGGATCAGGGCGGCCAGCTCCGGGCATATGCCTACCTCAAGGATCTCGGAGGTGGCCGAGAGGCGTTGAAGGCGCCAGGGGACACGCACGCGAGTACTGATCCCGTGATCGCGGAAGCGCTGTTGAACCAGCGGATCAGTGAACTGATGGAGCAGCGCCGCGCCAAGGTGCTGCTTCGGCTCGACCCCGACGCGGACCTTGCGGCTTTCAGCATCCACCATCTGGAGGAGAAGGAAGAGGCGTATCGGGAACGGGCGGAAGAAGAAGACGCAGAAGTAAGTACGTGGGCCGAGCAGTGGCTCGCAACCAGTGAGACGTACCTCACCCGAGCCGTGGCATTCTTTACGGTCCACCAGTTTGCGATCAATGGCGCGGAGTTGCCTGACCCCAAGCCCCGGAACTTGGCGTCGATTGGCGTAACCGACGTTCAAGCCTACCTGAAGTGGCTGAAGATCCAGCCAAATGGACGGGGCGGATATCTGGGTCGCTCATCGAGACGGCTGCATCTGACCGTCTTGAGCAACATGATCGACCGCGCGATCAGCGAGGGCAAACTCCCCCTCGGAAGCAATCCCGTCACGGCGCTGATCGACAAACCAACATCCCCTCGAAGCAGAACCATCTGGCTGGAGGTCGACGAGCTTGCCCTTCTTCTGGAAAGCGCGCGGACCCTGCGGGAGTTTGGCCCGACGTACGGCGGCCGTCCCCTCGAATGCGCCTACGAGCTCCTCGCAACCTTCATCCTCACGGGGGCACGCGAGGACGAGATCCGCCGGCTGAGGACCCGCCACGTCCGCTTTCGGGATCAGACGATCCACATCCCAGGCACGAAGACCCAGACGTCCGACCGCATCATCCCGATGCACCCCCAATTGCGGGAGATCCTTCAGGCGTACGTGGAACGCTTGGGGCGGGGTCGGGACGACCTGCTGTTCACGAACGCGGCAGGCGACCCATTCGGGGACTGGAGAAAAACCCTCGACACGATCGCCGTGCGAGCGGGGTTCAAGCAGGGGAAGATCCGGACACGGGTTTTCCGCACGTCGTACATCACGCATCGCCTCGCATGCATCGATCAGGGCGCATTCATCGAGCCGTACAAGGTCGCCCGCGAGGTTGGACACAAATCCATGAACACGACCCTCTGGATCTATGGGCGTGTCCAGCTCAGGCGTGTACGAATGGAGGAACTCGCCTTTCGGGTTACCGCGATCGGACCCGATCTGGAGGATCGGCTGCACGTTCTCTACAGCCCTCCCACGCCTGGTGAACGCGCCGGAGCCAAAGACTCTGCAGAGCTTGTCGCCCGGTTCCTGTCAGCGACACAGGAGATGTCGACCGGGGAGATGGTCGCTGTTACTGGCCTCTCGAAGGCGACGATAAAGCGCCTACGTGCCGGCGGATTCGCGGTACTCCAGGCAAAGACTAGCAACCGCTTGCGAGCGTTCCTGGAGCCCGAAACGGTTCCGCAACCGCCTCACCTCATGGCTCCCCGGCGCACCGGTCCCCGGCGAGCAGCATCGCGCCGAGGCTGACGCGGCAACCGGACACTCCGAAATGTGGACACCCGTCAGCCCAAGAAAAGTTTGGAATTCCTGCTGGATTCCGGGGCCCGGATAAACACTGTTTGTGACACTGGCGGGAAACGTGTGTACAAAAACGAACATAGGATACGCAACGTAAACCGTTGCGTATCCTATGCTTATATCCAGTAGCAGGGGGGGGACTCGAACCCCCGACCTTACGATTATGAGTCGTACGCTCTAACCAGCTGAGCTACCCTGCCGAACCACAAACATCGGGCCGGTCGTGCCGGCCGCTTCCGCATAGCGGGGGCGGGATTCGAACCCGCGACCTTCGGGTTATGAGCCCGACGAGCTACCAGGCTGCTCCACCCCGCGACAGAACCGGAATGTAGCCCTGAAAGCCGTTCCGGTCAACCCCCGCCCCGCTTTTCTATCGCGCGGGAGCCGGGGCGGGCGCTCCGGAATCCACCGGGACAAAGCGGTACAGCAGCTCGCCCTCGCGAATCATCCCGAAGCGCTCGCGGGCAATGCGCTCCACCGCGTCGTCGCTCTTTTCCAGCGTGGCGGCCAGCGTGCGAAGGCTGTCCACCTGGCGGCGCGTGTCCGCCAGGCGGGCATCCGCGTCGCGGCGCTCGGCCGCCAGGCGGCGCAGGCCAAAGACGGAGTACTCGCCGCCCCACAGCGCGTAATACGCCGCCACGGCGAGCACCGCGCCCGTACCCATGCGCCGTACGGCGCGCGGGCTCAGCGCCACAGCTTGCGGCCCGGGTAGCGCGCCGCGTCGCCCAGGTGCTCCTCGATGCGCAGCAGCTGGTTGTACTTGGCGATGCGGTCGGTACGGCTGGCGCTTCCCGTCTTGATCTGCCCCACGCCGGTAGCGACGGCCAGGTCGGCGATGAAGGTGTCTTCCGTCTCGCCGGACCGGTGCGACATGACCGCGTTGTACCCCGCGCGGCGCGCCATGTCGATGGCGTCCATCGTTTCCGTCAGCGTGCCGATCTGGTTTACCTTGAGCAGGATGGCGTTGGCGATCCCGCCCTCGATGCCGCGACCCAGACGCTCGGTGTTGGTCACGAACAGGTCGTCGCCCACCAGCTGCACGCCGGAGCCGATTGCCTCGGTCAGCGCCTTCCATCCATCCCAGTCGTTCTCATCCATGCCGTCCTCGATGGAACGGATGGGGTAGCGCTGGCTCCACTCGCGGTAGAACTCCACCATTTCCGCGGGCGTCCTGCTTTCCCCGGACGACTTGTGAAAGACGTAGTTGCCGCCGCGGAACATCTCCGACGAGGCCACGTCCAGCGCCAGGACAAGGTCTTCGCCCGGACGGTAGCCGGCCTTTTCAATCGCCTGCAGAATGACGGCGACGGCTTCTTCGTTGTCCTTGAGGTCCGGCGCAAAGCCGCCCTCATCGCCCACGGCCGTGTTCTTTCCCGCCTTGGTCAGCACGCCCTTGAGCGCGTGGAACACCTCCACGCCCATCCGCAGCCCCTCGCTGAACGTTTCCGCGCCAATGGGCATCACCATGAACTCCTGAAAGTCCACGTTGTTGCCGGCGTGCGCGCCGCCGTTCAGAATGTTCATCATGGGAACCGGCAGCAGGTTCGCCATGGCCCCGCCCAGGTAGCGGTACAGCGGCAGGCCGGCGTCCTCGGCGGCGGCGCGGGCGGCGGCCAGGGAAACGGCGAGCAGCGCGTTGGCGCCCAGCCGGCTCTTGTTGGGCGTGCCGTCCAGCTCGATCATGGCGCGGTCCAGCCCGGCCTGATCGTACGCATCGGCGCCGATCAGCAGGTCGGCCAGTTCGCCTTCCACGTGGTCCACGGCGCGCAGCACGCCCTTGCCCAGGTAGCGGTCCTTGTCGCCGTCGCGCAGCTCCACGGCCTCGTGCTCGCCGGTGCTGGCGCCGCTGGGCACCGCCGCGCGGCCGACCGCGCCGCTGGAAAGGAGGACGTCCGCCTCCACGGTGGGGTTGCCGCGCGAGTCCAGGATTTCGCGCGCGCGGATCTCCGTGATGATCGCCATGTACCGGGAGTCTGGGGTCGGTGCGGATAGGGAAAAGCGGTGGTTCCGTGCGGCGGAACGTACTTTTTGCGCGCCGTACTGTCAACGTCCTTGCTTTCCCCGGCCCCGCGCGATGGCGGGGCGGGACAACGGCAACACCGTTTCACGCGGAGGACGCGGAGGTTGGCGGAGGTGCGCGGGGGAACAGCGGAGGGTGGATGACGAAAGCCCCGCTCCCGAACCCGGGAGCGGGGCTGGACAGCAGGCCGCGAACGCTCCGGTCCAGGCCCCGGGCCGCGCCGCGGACCTTGATCAGACCGCGGCCGGCAGATCCAGCAGAATCCCGGGCAGGTTCAGGCTGCTTCCGGGAACGGGAACTTTCAGCAGCGCGTCAGGGAGCACGTCCGCCACATCGGTCGGCAAGAGGCCACGGCCGCGACCCGCGAGTTCCGCCGCGCGTCCGCTGAAGTACAGCCCCGCCGCCGCCGCGTCCGCCGGCTCCATCCCGCGCGCCAGCAGCGCGCCGATCACCCCGCCCAGTACGTCGCCGTTGCCGCCCGTCGCCAGCCCCGCATGCCCGGCGACGTTCACCCGCGTTCCCCGCCCCGTTTCCGCCACCAGCGACGGCGTTCCCTTCAGCAGCACCGCGCACCGGAAGCGCTCCGCCAGCGCGGCCGCGGCGGCAAACGGATCGGCGGTAATCTCCTTGATGGACGATGACAGCAGGCGGCCCGCCTCCCCGGGATGCGGAGTCAGCAGCAGCGGCCGGTCCATCCGCTCCCGCAGGCCGGGGTCGCGCGCCAGCAGCGTCAGCGCGTCCGCGTCCAACAGCAGCGGCACGTCGCTCCCGCGCGCAATCGCATCCAGAAAGGCGAGCGAATCGTCATCCGTCCCCATCGCGGGGCCGGCGACCACGGCGGCGGCGCCCCGCTGCACCTCCATCGCATCCGCCGTGTCGCGATCCGTGTACAGCGCCTCCGGCAGCGCGGACTGTACGATCACGCGGTTCGCCTCCGGCGTCACCAGGACGGCCATCCCCGCCCCCGCCCGCAGCGCGCCCGTCCCCGCCAGCACGCACGCGCCCGCCATCCCCGCGCGCCCGGCCACGATCACCACGCGCCCCATCCGCCCCTTGTGCGCATCCGGCGGCACCGCGGGGAGAAGTTGATGGGCCCACGCGGGGGTGATGAGCCGCGCCGCATCCCCCTCGCGCGGCGCAAAGCCAACCTCCACCGCCACGATGCGCCCCGCGAGCCCGCGTCCCGGAAAAAGGAGCAGCCCGCGCTTGGGGGCGCCGAACGTCACCGTCACCGCCGCGCGAACCGCCTCGCCCGGCGCGGCGCCCGTCGTCAGATCCACGCCGGAGGGCCCGTCCAGCGCCACGACCGGCCGCGCCGAATCGTTCATCGCGCGGATCACAAGCGCGTACGCCTCGCGCGGCGCCCCGGTCGCCCCCGTCCCCAGCAGACCATCCACGATGGTCGCCGCGCCGCCGAACGCCTCCGCCGCGCCCTCCGCCGGAACGACCGGAATCCGCCATCCATGCAGCAGCGCCTCATCCGGCATCCGCGATCCCGCCTGGACGGCGATCACGTCGCGCCCCCACGCCGCCAGCGTCCGCGCGAGCACCAGCGCATCGCCGCCGTTGTTGCCGCTCCCCACGGCGACCGCGACGCGTCCATGGGGATACAGGCGATCGACCACGGAAGCGGCGGCGCGGGCGGCGGTTTCCATCAGCACGCGCTCGGGAATGCCGGTGCGCCGGATGGTCGACGAATCCCACGCGCGCATCTCGTCCGCGGTCAGAACGGGGACGTCGGTGGATCCACTGAAACGGGACATGAACAGGCGCCGGTGGATGAGAGAAAGCCCACGGCACCGGTGGGCGCCGTGGGCTGTCGACGGATGGGGCCCGGCTACTTGAAGCTCTGGCCGATGGTGCGGCCGAAGCTGATTTCGCCGTTGTCGATGCGGATGTTGAAGCCGCACTCCGGGTTGGTGCACACCCAGGCCTTGTAGGTGATGGGTGCCCCTTCGCGGCCGTAGTCCGAAAGCGGCAGCAGAACGCCTTCGTCGCACTTGCGGCACTGCGGAAACTCGCGCTCGTCCGGCATGGCACGTCCCCTCCCCCTCAGGTTCCCACCCACCCACGGTCGCCGAGCCGGTGCGCCCTCGCACGCGGACGTGGCGGGGCGCCGCAAGGGCTGTTCCATGGATGGTGCCAGATCCCCGCCCGGAGAGCGGGTGTTTTGGGGAGGACGAACCGGCGGATCAGGTCTGCAGTTCCCGGGGCGCGCACCAGGGATAGTTGTTCTCGAACGCTTCGCAAAAGCAGAACACGTCCTCGAAGTCGTGGACGCAGTCGCCGTCCTGCTTCACCAGCACGCCGCACTCCACCAGAGCGAACACGATTTCGCCCAGGTCGCGGGTGGAGCGGATGCCCCAGAACTCCAGGACGCTGCGGGCCATGAGCCCGAACCGCTCCATAGCCAAGTCGCGGCACCCTTCGGCCAGCTCGCGGCCGGTGATGTGCCGGGCCTCTCCCGCGCGCTCAATGGTGAAGTGAAGGGCGGCGAGAAGGAAAAGGTAGGCGGTTTCGTTGTACGCGGGATTGCGTTTCCTCAACCGCTCCATGATCGGCTCGGCGAGCACGGCTCCATCCATCCGTGGTTCTCCTTCAGGTCCTGCGGGCGCGAATCGGCCGCGAGGCGCGGCCGGTACGGAAAGTGTGGGTTCCGCAAACCAGCGCGGAACGGGTACGGCTAGGAATACGCCGATCCGGAGTCCGCGTTCCGATACAGGGTCGTTTCGCCCTCCCGCTCCGGCGTCACGGAGCCCGCCGTCGCCTCCCTGAGCTCGTCCACAAGCGCCGCCACACGGCCCCGCGGCACGGAAACGCGGATGATTCCGGCGCTGCCGCCCTCCGCGTATCCGTGCTCCATTTCCTCCGCCCCCGCGCGCTCCACCGCCCGCATGACCGCCGCCGTGTGCGCGTACGCGTAGGGGATGGCCAGCCGCTCGGCGTACGTTCCCCGCAGCCGCGGCGCCGCCTGCAGTGCCTGCGCGGCCGCGTCGCCGTACGCGCGCACCAGCCCGCCCACGCCCAGCTTGGTTCCGCCGTACCAGCGCGTGACGATGACGATGCAGTCCGTGACGCCCGCGCCCTCGATGGCGGCCAGGATGGGGGCGCCGGCGCTGCCGCCGGGCTCGCCCGCGTCGTTGGCGCGCCGCACGCCGTCGCGCATCAGCCAGGCGGAGCAGTTGTGGGTGGCGTCCCAGTGCAGCTTCTCACGCGCGGCCAGCACGGCCCGCGCCTGGGCCTCGCTGGCGGCGGGCGCGGCGAGGGCCAGAAAGGTGGAGGCCTTTTCCCGGAACTGCGCCTCCGCGGGCGTGGCGAGGGTCAGAAAAGTGTCAGACAAACGGAAGTGCGTGAGTGCGGGGTGCTGGGTGCGTGAGTGCGAAAAGAAGGGGCTCGGTGTGCGTGGCGGGCTTCGCGGGCGGCCCCCACCCGGGCCGGCACCACCGGCCCACCCTCCCCCAAAAAAGACTGGGGGAGGGTTGGGACGGGGCCGCGGGTTCGGCGCGGAGAGCGGGGTTTGGCCCGCGCCGACACTGTCCTGAGCGAATGAATCCGCCGCTCAAACAGCGGGAACCCCCGACACCGGCCGCTGGCGCGTCCGGTTCGGGGCTTCAACTGCCTGGGGAGTGGCGACCATCTCTCGGGCGCAGTCCGCGGAGGCGGACTTCGTGTATTTCGAGGCGCGGTTTCAACCGCCGGACCGAGAACCGCCCCGCGCGCCACATTCTCGTCCCGCGCCGAACTGGGGTGTGCCCCCTCTCCCACATCTGTTCGTGGGAGAGGGTCGCCGTGCGCAGCACGCGGGGTGAGGGCTCCCCGCCTGCCGCCGCGCCGATCCCTGCCGGCCCCGAGCACATCCGCCCCCCACTCTCGTACTCTCGTACTCCCCTTCCCTCGCACTAACGCACTCACGCACCCCGCACTCACGCACTTCCCCTAAAAAAGCCGGCCCCGCGACATGCGCGGGGCCGGCTTCATCCATCCCTCACGCCGGCGAAGTCCTCAGACCCCGGCCATCGTGTTCGCGTCCTCGAGGTAGTAGTCCAGCCCCAGGTGCGTGATCTGGTCCTCGCCCATCATCCAGCGCAGCGTGTTCTTCAGCTTCATCTGCTGAATGAACAGGTCGTGCTCCGGATACAGCCCCTCGGCCGCCAGCGGGCTCTTGAGGTAGAACGACAGCCACTCCTGAATGCCGCCCATCCCCGCGCGCGAGGCCAGGTCCAGGAACAGCGCCAGGTCCAGCACGATGGGCGCGGCCAGGATGCTGTCGCGGCACAGGAAGTCCACCTTGATCTGCATCGGGTAATCCAGCCACCCGCGGATGTCGATGCTGTCCCACCCTTCCTTGGCGTCGCCGCGCGGCGGATAGTAGTTGATCCGCACCACGTGGCTGAACTTGCCGTACAGCTCCGGATAGGTGGCGGGCTGAAGGATGTGCTCCAGCACCGACAGCTTGCTTTCTTCCTTGGTCTTGAACGAGCCCGGATCGTCCAGCACCTCGCCGTCCCGGTTGCCCAGGATGTTGGTGCTGAACCAGCCGTCCAGCCCCAGCATGCGCGCCTTGAGCCCCGGCGCGATGATGGTCTTCATCAGCGTCTGCCCGGTCTTGAAGTCCTTGCCGGCAATGGGCACGCCGCGCTCTTCGGCCAGCTTCATCAGCGCCGGGAAGTCCACCGACAGGTTGGGCGCGCCGTTGGCGTACGGAACGCCTTCCATGATGGCCGCGTAGGCGTACAGCATGGACGGGGCGACGTCCGGATGGTCGGCGTCGATGGCCGCCTCGAACGCCTCGATCGTCTGGTGGATCTCGCTCTGCTTGATGTAGATCTCGGTGCTGCCGCACCACACCATCACCAGGCGGTCGCACCCCTTCTCGGCCTTGAAGGTGCGGATGTCCTCCCGCAGCGCCTCGGCCCACGCGCGCTTGCTGGTGCCGGGCTTGACGTGCGTGCCCTCCAGCTTCTTGACGTAGTTCTGGTCGAACACCGCCTTCATGGGCTCGATGCCCATCAGGAAGTCGGCGATCGGCTCGATGTGCTCATGCCGGTTCAGCACCCCGCTCACCAGCGCGCTCTCGTACGCGTTGGCGGGGAACGGGTCCCACGCGCCGAACACGACGTCGTTCAGCGACGCCAGCGGCACGAAGTCCTGAATGCGGGGCACACGGCCTTCCGTGCGCTTGCCCAGGCGGATGGTGCCCATCTGGGTGACGCTGCCGATGGGGCGCGAGATGCCGCGCCGCACCAGCTCGACGCCGGCGATGAAGGTGGTGCTCACGGCTCCCAGCCCGGGGAGCAGGATGCCGAGGCGCCCCTCCGAGGGACGCGGCGAGTGCTGTTCGTTCCGCACGATCAGAAAGACCCTTTTACAGGTGATTTGGCCTGGCTCCGCTTCGGCGTCGCCGGGGGCGGGGCCGCGGTGGCCCGGGTGTGTTGGTAAACCCAGTAGATGCGGTACAGTGCCGTCAGGTTGGTGGTGACCGCCATGACGATCATCACCCACGTCAGCACCACGCCGTCCTTCCAGCTGCCGAAGAACAGCGTGGCGATGCCCAGCAGCAGAATGCGCTCCGCGCGCTGCATGAGCCCCACCCGGCAGTCGATGCCCAGCCCCTCCGCGCGGGCCCGGGTATACGACACCAGCAGCGACCCGGCCAGCGCCGAGGCCACCACGTACACCATCCACGGCTCGCCCAGCGTGGGATAGTCGCCGTTGTACAGCGACAGCACGCCCAGCAGCACCACGACCTCGCTGATCCGGTCCAGCGTGCTGTCGTAGAACGATCCGAAGACGGTGCTGAGCCCGCGCTTGCGGGCCACGTATCCGTCGATCACGTCAAACAGCCCGCCCAGCAGCACCAGCAGGCCGCCAAGCTGCAGCCGTCCAAAGAAGAACGACACGCCCGCCCCCGCCGTCACCAGAAACCCGATGGTGGTGATGACGTTGGGTGAGAGCCCCGAGCGGACGAAAAGTTCCAGCAGGGGGTTCAGCAGGCGCGTCCCCTGCTCGCGCCAGGCGCTGGGCTGGATCTTCATTCCCTGGGGGCGCCGTTCACGAGGAGAGGATGATGCGGCTCTGCTCCCCCGCCTGGATCCCCTTCTCGATCTCTTCCTGCACCCGCATCATCAGCCGGTCCAGGTTGCCGCGCGCGGCCTCGTACGCCTGGTAGGCGGGCATCACCTGCACCTCGCCCACCAGCTGCTCGAATTCCTGCTGCTGCTCCACCGGCGGCTCGGTGCCGCTCTGGATGGCGCGGGCAAACCCCGCCTCCATCTCCTGCAGGCGGTTCAGCCGCGTGACGGCTTCGCGGTCGTCGTTCAGCATCTGTCCGGCGCGCTTCATGGCGCCGTACTCGCTGCTCTGCGCAATCATCCGGCCCACTTCGCGGGCCCGGTCCCAGATCAGCTCCATCCCCGTATTCCTGTTCATCGCCGTTCGGCCAGCACCACGCGGTCACGGCCGGCCAGATCCGGCAGCACCCGCGCGGGGCCGAAGGCGTTGGTTTGCTCGATCAGCCGGCACACGGCCGCGCCCTGCGCCGCGCCCATTTCCAGGGCCAGCAGCCCGCCCTCTTCCAGGTGGTCCGCCGCCCCCGCCACCAGCGGGCGGATCACGCGCAGTCCGTCGGGCCCGGCGAACAGGGCGCCCGCGGGCTCCCAGTCCACCACCTCGGTGTCCATCGCGGCGCGCTCGTCCTCCCCGATGTAGGGCGGATTGCTCACCACGACGTCGAACCGTTCGTCCCCCACCGCGCGCCACAGGTCGCCCGGGCGGAACTCCACCGGCGACTCCGGGGCGGTGCGCCCGTGGTTGTCGCGCGCGGCCCGCAGCGTGTCCCTGTCCACGTCCGTGGCCACCACCCGGCGGAACGGACCCTCCGTCGCCAGGGCCAGGGCGATGGCGCCCGACCCGGTCCCCAGATCCACCGCGGACAGCGCCCGCTCTTCCCCCGCCCGCTTCGCCGCCCAGTCAAGCACGTGCTGGACAAGGACTTCCGTTTCCGGCCGGGGGATCAGCACCCGGCCGTCCACGTGCAGCACAAGGTCACGAAAGGCCGCGGTTCCGTCAATGTACTGCAACGGCTCCCGCCGCGCACGCCTTCGCAGGCGGGAGCGAAACTCGTCCAGCTCTTCCGGGGTCAGCGGCCGGTCGTGCTGAAGATACAGGTCCAGGCGCTTCAGGCCCAGCATTCCCGCCAGCAGCAGCTCGGCGTTCAGCCGCGGGTTGTGAAAATTCTTCCCCGCCAGGTACTCCGCGGTGGATTTGATCATCTCCACCACGGTCCACCGCCGCGGCTGCGTCACGCGGCCATGCCCTCGCGCTCGGCCTGCGACGCCAGCTTCAGCTTCTCGATCATCTCGTCCAGCGCGCCGTCCAGCAACTGCTGCAGGGCGTGCGTGGTGTAGCCGATGCGGTGGTCCGTCACCCGGCTCTGCGGAAAGTTGTAGGTGCGGATCTTGGCGCTGCGGTCGCCGGTGCCCACCTGGGCCTTGCGGTCGCGGGCGCGGGCGGCCTCCTGCTCGGCGATGCGCGCGTCCAGCAGCCGCGAGCGCAGCACGCCCATGGCCTTGTCCTTGTTCTTGTGCTGCGACTTCTCATCCTGGCAGGTCACCACCAGCCCCGTGGGGATGTGGGTGATACGCACGGCGCTGTCGGTGGTGTTCACCGACTGCCCGCCGGGTCCGGAGCTGCGGTACACGTCAATGCGCAGGTCGCCGGGATTGATCTGCACGTCCACCTCTTCCGCCTCGGGAAGCACCGCCACGGTGGCGGCGGAAGTGTGGATGCGCCCCTGGGTTTCCGTCGCGGGCACGCGCTGCACGCGGTGCACGCCGCTTTCGTAGCGCAGGTCGCCGAACGCCTCGGCGCCGCGCACGGTGAAGATGGCTTCGCGGTACCCGCCGCTGGCGCCTTCCGACATGCTCACCAGTTCGATCTTCCACCCCTTGCGGTCGGCGAAGCGCTGGTACATGCGGAACAGGTCGCCGGCGAACAGCGCGGCCTCGTCCCCGCCCGTCCCGGCGCGCACCTCGACCACGGCGTCGCGGTCGTCCAGCGGGTCGCGGGGGATGAGGAGCAGGAGCAGCTCGTTGTCCAGCCGGGCCACTTCGCCGGTCAGGTGCTCGGCTTCGGCGCGGGCCATGGCGGCCATCTCGGGGTCGCCCGCGGCGTCGGCCAGCATGGATTCGGCGCCGGCCAGTTCGTCACGGGCGCGGTCGAGCCGCGCGGCCGCCTGCACGATGGCGGACAGGCGCGCGTGCTCCCGCGACAGCTCGCGAAGGCGGCGCGGGTCGGCGTGAATGCCAGGGTCGGCGAGCTGGACGGCGAGGTCGTCGGAGCGGCGCTGCGCGTCGAAAATCCGGTCTTGCATGAACCGTGGTACGGACGAACGCGCGGTAAGGCAGGTGGCCTCCGCGCTGGCTTGGAGCAGAATACTCGGAGAGCCGGGGCAGAACCCCGGCTCTCTCGCTGCGGCTTACTTCTCGGCGGTGGCGTAGCGCTGCCGGAACCGCTCCACGCGGCCCGCCGTGTCCATCAGCTTCTGCTTGCCCGTGTAGTACGGGTGGCACTGGCTGCAGACGTCGACGCTGATGTCACCCTTGGTGGTGCGCGTCTGGAAGGTGTTGCCGCACGCGCAGTTCACGTTTGCGGTCTCGTACTTGGGATGTAGATCGGCCTTCATGGCGCACCACCTGATTCCGTAGTTTCGGTCATCCGACCGTCCCCGGAGCATCCTCCGAGCGGTCGGGCAAACAGCAAATGTAATGGGTTGTGTGATTTGGGGCAACGGGTCGGAATGGACGCGCCGGAAGCGGCCGGCGGAACATCAACACGAAACACCAACAGCCCTCACGCGGAGGTGCGCGGGGGTGGCGGGGGGAACGCGGGGGAACCGCAACGGACAAGGACCTCACGCAGAGACACAGAGCAGCAGAGGAGGAGGCGGATCAGAGAACCGGGGTTGGCGCTCCGGCATCCAGCTCCCCATCAGTTCCCCCGCGCACCTCCGCCACCCCCGCGTCCTCCGCGTGAACTGGTGGTACAATCCGCCCCACGCCCGATCTCGTCAAAAAAAAGAAGTGCCCGGCGCCAGAACGGCACCGGGCACCTGGTTCTGGGCACTTCCATCCTTCTACTCGCGCCAGTCCATCAGCATGCGGCGCAGGTCGTCGCGGTGGCTGCTCTCATCCACGACCAGGTTTTCAAGCTGCAGCTTTACGCTCAGCTCGCCCAGCGCCTCGGCCTGCTCGATGCGCTTGGTGTAGCGCTCGATGGTGTCCACCTCGGCCTGCAGCGCCACTTCCAGCATCTCGCGGTTGGTGCGCGGAATGGGCACCGGGCCCGACTGCGTCACCGGCGTTCCGCCCAGCGCCACGATCTTGTCGGCCAGAAACGCGGCATGCCCCAGCTCGTCCGGAATCTCGCTCTCGAAGAAGCTGCGGATCTCCCGGCGGTACGGGCCGGTCACCAGGCTGGCGTAGGTGCGATACATGATCACGGCCTGGTACTCGGCCGCCAGATCCTCGTTCATCCCGTCGATCAGTTCCTTCACGTCCGACATTCGTCCGTCCTCATGGCTGGTTCCCGTCAGTCCCTCCGCCCGGCGGCGCCCCCGTTCAGAGCGCCACTTCGCGGCGTTCGGCCGCGGAGCGGTACGCGGCCTCCACCAGCCGCATCAGCACGAGGTGTTCCGCTGGCGCCTCGACGGCCCGCTCGCCGCGCACCACCTCCACGAACGCCTGCAGTTCTGCACGGTAGCTGGCGGTAAAGGCGTTCTCTCGCGACGCGGGAACGGGAGGCGTCACTTCCACCAGCCCGGCCGGCATCTCCTTGAACACGGCCAGCGGCGTCAGCGACGCGCTCCCCGTGGAACCCAGCAGGTGCAGGAACTGGCGGTCGTTCTTGGCGCGCAGGTTCCAGGTGCAGTCCAGGTTGATGACGCGGTCGCCGTCCAGCCGCAGGATGAGCGCGGCAGCGTCCTCCACCTCGTTCCCCGGCGCGGAGTACATGTGCGCGCTGATGCGTTCCGGCGTGGGGTAGCCCAGCGTCCACAGCGCCAAGTCCAGCATCTGGATCCCCAGATCCATGAACGCGCCGCCGCCCGCCGTCGCCTTCCGTTCACGCCAGGTGCGGCCGCGCGGACGGTAGCGGTTCAGCCACCCGGTCTTGAGGTAGTAGACGTCGCCCAGTTCGCCACCGACAACGAACTGGCGCAGCGCGGCCGCATCGGCGCGGAAGCGCTGGTTCATCGCCACCATCAGGCGGCGGTCGGCGCCTTCCTCGTCCAGAATGCGCTCCACGCCCTCGGCCGTGAGCGCCAGCGGCTTTTCGCACAGCACGTGCTTGCCGGCGCGCAGGGCGGCGCGGACCTGTTCTTCGTGCCGGTTGCTGGGCGTACAGATGACGACGGCGTCGATGTCGTCCGTCAGCACCTGTTCGAACTCGGTGGATACGGCGGGGACCTGAAAGCGCTCGGCGATCGTGCGCGCGGTGTGCGCGTCGCGGTCGGCCAGCGCGGCCACCTGCACGCCGCGCATGCGGGAAAGGATGGGCAGGTGCACCACCTGCGCGATGGATCCCGCGCCCAGCACGGCGACGCGGATGGGTTGGCGTGCGGAGGCCATCAGTTCGATCCCCGGGTGGTCGTCGAAGGCGGAGCGGGCGGCGCGGCGGGCGGAACCACCGGGCGGCGCATGTCGGCCGGGAGCGTCCAGCCCCCGCCGATGCCGAACGACATGTAGCGGACGTTGCCGGTCAGCACGCCGCGGGCTTCTCCCATCAGACGCAGGTTGGCGGCCAGCGGCACCTCCACGCCTCCGACGACGTTCAGGCCGGGCGCGATGGCGTCCACCAGTTCCTCCACGAACGTGTCGTCGATGAACTCGCCGCCGCCGTTCAGCAGGTGCAGCGAAACGCCGGCGCCCGCGTACGGCTCGATGCCGAACGGCGTGGTCCACAGGTAGTGGCCGTCCAGGTCGAACGAGAGGTCGCTGAGGTCGATGTCGCCCAGTTCAATCCCCGGGCAGCCGGTGCCGCCGCGTTCGCACGCCGCCTCGATGCGCCGTTCGATGCGGCTGACTTCCGACTCGCGCAGCTTGGACGACCAGTAGGTGAGTCCGGGGCTGATGCGGATGCCCGGCCCCAGCAGTCCCAGGTCGGCGCGCAGGTTGATGCCCAGCGTGGCTTCCGCGCGGTGCGGGAAGACGGCGCTCACGTGCCCGCCCACGCCGGTAAAGACGAGGTTGTCGTAGTCGTAGTCCGCCGCGGTCTGCGCCGCGGCGGGCGCGGAGGCCAGCACGGCGGCGGCGAGCGCCGCGCGGGAGAATCGGGAGATGAGCATTCGTGATTTGCTTGTGTGACGAGGGGCGGTGGTCAGTGGCGCACTCCGGAGATGCCGCGCGTGGGATGGGGGACGGGGCTGGTGTGCTCCGGATGGTGTGGCGCGGCGGCGGGCAGCCCTCCCCCCCCCCCGGCCCCCTCTCCCGCAAGCGGGAGAGGGGGAGACCTCAGCGCGGGTACAACCGGCAGCACCGATCGCGGGCTCTGGAGGCCCCTTCCCCGACCCCTCCCCGTGCAAACTGCCGCACGGAGAGGGGAGAACGGCAGAATCGTGTGCTCCGGATGGTGTGGCGCGGCCGCGGGCAGCCCTCACCCCCCGGCCCCCTCTCCCGCAAGCGGGAGAGGGGGAGACCTCAGCGCGGCGGCAACTGCGGCTCGTTCCTGCTGTTCCGATGCAGTTGAAGCCCCGAACCGGATGCGCGAGCAGCCGGTGTCGGGGGTTCCCGCTGTTTGAGCGGCGGATTCATTCGCTCAGGATACTGTCAGCCGGGAAGAAGCTGCGCCTCCAGCACCGAGCAACCCGCCCGCCCCAACCCTCCCCCAGTCTTTTTTGGGGGAGGGTGGGCCGGTGGTGCCGGCCCGGGTGGGGGCCGCCCGTGAACTCCGGGCACCAGGCACTGAGCACTTATCCCTCGCACTCACGCACCCCGCACCCCGCACTCACGCACTTCCCCTCAGTACAGATCCTGAAGCTCCGCCCCCTGATAGTACGCCCGGAGAATCGTGCGGTAGTCCTGGCCGGCGCGGGCGCGGCCCATCGCGCCGATCTGGCACATCCCGATGCCGTGCCCCCATCCGCCACCCGTCGCCACGATCTCCGTCACGCGGCCGCCGGAGCGCGCCAGCTGCACGTCGAACTTGCTGCTGTTCAGCGTTCCGCCGCGCGCGGGCGTCAGAATCCACCGCACGCGGTCCTTGCCCACGGTGAACGAGCCCGCATCCGTGTCGATGCGCATCGCGCGGACGCGGCCGGAGGGCGTGCGCTCCAGCAGCCGCATGTCGCGGATTTCGCCGATGCGGCGGCCGCGCAGCGAATCCGCCAGCGTGCGGTTCAGCACCGACACCAGCTGCTCCTGCGTCCACCGCTCCGTCCACTGGTACAGGCGGCTGGAGCGGTCGTACGCCTCGCCCGTGCGCGGGTCCACGTCGCGCACGGCGCGCAGGTACGGCACCGGGGCGTTGTTCCACACTTCCTCGATCGCCGCGGTGTAGCCGGCGCAGGTGCTGTGGTAGTAGGCGCTGATGGGCCGCCCCTCGTACGCCAGGATCTCGCCCGCGGTTTCGCGCACGGCCCGGTTCACCACCGCGTTCTCTCCCGCCACGCCGCCGTACACCTGGTCCTCCACCGTGGCGAACACGTCAAAGCCCTGCGCCGACCGCCGGCCCTGGTACGCCACGGCGTACGTCCGCGCGGCCACCGCCTGGGCCTTGATCGCCTCGTAGATGTCCAACTCGAACCGGCCGATCTCCCGCGGCACCACGCCCAGCAGGTAATTCTCCATGTCCAGCCGGTTGACGAGCGTCAGCCCGCCGCGCGGCCCGCGCTGCACCAGCATCTCTCCCCGGTACGGTGCGCCCCTCACCAGCAGCGTTCCGTGCGGGTCCGCCGAACGCACCACCAGCGGCGCGGGAAGCCCCGCGCCCCCCGGCCCGCCCGCGCCCGACGCCTGCCGCGTCGTGAGCGAGATCGTGCCGCCGGAACCGGAAAAGGTCGCCGTTCCGCCCGCGGGGACGGAGGCGACGGTCCGCCCATCCTGCGTCAGGACGGTGAACGCGCCCGTGGAGCCCACCTCCACCCGCTGCGAATCCACCACCAGCCCCACGCGCACCGCCGGCGCCAGCAGCGCCTCGGGGAACGCGGCCGTGTCGGGAACAGCGGGGCGCGGCGGCGTGGTTGTCGGTGGCGGCGTGGCGGGAAGCGTGACCGTGTCGCGAATCACCACCACGGGAATGGTGGGGATGGCGGGACGCGGCGTGCACGCTCCCAGCGCCAGCGCCGCGGCGCCCGCCAGGCTACGCCAGCGCGTCGCGGAGCGCGTCACGGGCGCGGGAAATCGTCTCATCAATGTCCTGATCGGTGTGCGCGGTGGAGAGGAAGCCGGCCTCGAACGCGGAGGGCGCGAAGAACACGCCCCGCTGCAGCGCACCGTGAAAGAAGCGCCGGAACATCGCCACGTCAGAGCCGCTCGCGTCCGCAAAGGTCCGCACCGGGCCCGCAGCAAGGAATACGCCCCACATGGAGCCGTAGCTGCCCCCCGACATGGGCACGCCCAGCTCCGCCCCGTTGGCCAGCAGCCCCGCCACCAGCCGCCGCGTGCGCCGCTCCAGCTCCGGATACGGGTTCTCGTCGCGCAGAATGCGCAGCTGCGCCAGGCCGGCCGCCATCGCCAGCGGATTGCCGGACAGCGTTCCCGCCTGGTACACGGGGCCGACCGGGGCGATGTGGTCCATGATGTCGGCCCGGCCGCCGTACGCGCCCACCGGCAGCCCGCCGCCGATCACCTTGCCCAGCGTCGTCAGGTCCGGGACGATGCCGAACCGCTCCTGCGCGCCGCCGGGGGCCACGCGGAAGCCGGTCATCACCTCGTCAAAGATCAGGAGCGAGCCGTCCGCTTCCGTAATCCGCCGCAGCCCGTGCAGGAAGCCGTCGTCCGGCGGCAGAAAGCCCGCGTTGCCCACCACCGGCTCCAGGATCACGCAGGCGATCTTACCCGCGTGTGCGCGAAAGATCTCTTCGACCGCTTCCAGATCGTTGTACGGCGCGGTCAGCGTCAGCTTTGACAGTTCCGCCGGGACGCCGGGGGAGTTGGGCAGGCCCAGCGTGGCCACGCCGGAGCCGGCCTTGACCAGAAAGCTGTCGCCGTGGCCGTGGTAGTTGCCCTCGAACTTGAGGATCATGTCGCGGCCGGTGAACCCGCGCGCCAGGCGCACGGCGCTCATGGTCGCTTCCGTGCCGCTGTTGACGAAGCGCACGCGCTGCATGGACGGCACGAAGTCGCGCACCAGTTCCGCCAGCTGCACCTCGGATTCGGTGGGCGCGCCGTAGCTGGTGCCGCGCTGGGCCGCGTCCGTCACCGCCTGCACGACGGCCGGGTGCGCGTGGCCCAGGATCATGGGGCCCCAGGACAGGACGTAGTCGATGTACTCGTTGCCGTCCGCGTCCCACAGCCGCGACCCCTGCGCGCGCGACACGAAGAACGGCTCGCCGCCCACGCCGCGAAAGGCGCGCACGGGCGAGTTCACGCCGCCCGGGGTGATTTCGCACGCGCGGCGGAAAAGTTCGCTGCTGGCCGCGGTCTGCCGCGGCCCCGCGTTGTTGATGTCGGTCATTCGATCCGGCGATGAAGATTCCGATGACGAAAACGCACACTGCCCTGCTCCCCGCCGGCCGCTGCGCCAGCGACGACCTCGTCCCGATTGGCGAATGGCGGCGGCGGGACGCGGATGTACGGCATTCACCGGGCCGCGGGCACCAGGCGCCGCGATCCGCGGGTCATGCGGCGTGTCGCAGACGGGCGAAAACCGGGGCGGCTGTTCACGCCGTGGCCCGCCCCCGCCGCCGTGGCCGGGCATTTGCCTGCGACGGGACGAGAAGTTCAACGTCCCCCTTCCTGACGGAGCAACACCTTGACCAAGCGTATCTGGACCCTTCTGCTTGCCGGCATGCTGGCCACCGGCGCCGCGGCGTGCAACGACAACGCCGAAGACCACGCCGAGGAGGCGCAGAGCGACCGGCAGGAAGCCAGCGAGGAGATGCGCGAAGGCGACACCTCCAGCGCCCGCAAGGAAATGCAGAACGCGGCCGGCCACGAAAACGCGGCGGCCGTGGACACCGCGCAGGGCGACAAGACCGAAGGCATGAACTGACCCTGGCCTTCGCCGGCAAAGAACGCCTCCGCGGCCTGGGCCGCGGAGGCGTTTTCCGTTCTACGAGCGGAAGTTGCCGAACGCCAGTTCCAGCCCGAAGTCTTCCTTCTTCAGGTGGGCAATCACGGCCTGCAGGTCGTCGATGGAGGCCGAGGTCACGCGCACCTGCTCGTCCTGGATCTGCGCGTTCACCTTCTTGAAGCCCGCTTCCTTGATGGACTTCACGATCTCCTTGCCCTTTTCGGTGCTGATGCTCTGCACAAGGGTGATGGTCTGCCGCGCCTTGCCGCCGAATGCCGACTCCACCTCGCCGTAGTCCAGGTTGCGGATGGGCACGCCGCGCTTGATGAGCTTGCTCTGGATGATATCCACCAGGGCGGTGAGCTTGTATTCGTCGTCGGCCAGCAGCTTGAGCGTGCCGTCCTTCTTGCTGAATTCGATCTCGACCGTGGCGCCCTTGAAGTCGTAGCGCTGCGCGACTTCCTTGTGGGCCTGGTTCACGGCGTTGTCCACCTCCTGCAGGTCTACGCTGGAGGTGATGTCGAACGTGGAGGTCTTGGCCATACGTAAGTCCGGGTGGCGGTTGAACGTGCAGCCGCGAATGTAGGCCGCCCGAACCGGGCGCGGCAAGACGGATGGGGTGGTGCGGCCGCGTTCTGCCAAAACACCCACAGGATAAGGACGAGGAATAGGAAAGATTGCAAGGAAGGTTTTCGGCCGATTCCGTGCGCGTAAAAGAAAGGCAAAAACATTCATTTACATCAAGAGAAACAAGGTACTTGCAGGACCAAACGGCCATGATTAGCTTGAAATCCACCTCCAATGGAGACGTTTTTCCAGTGCCGTGCCGCTGATTCACGCAGCATACATCCCTCCGCGTTCGTGGGCCCCACCCCTCCTTTCAGATAAACCCATGCAGAAGAACACCATCCTTCGCGCCGCGGCACTTGCCGTCACGGTCGGCGCGGCTCCGCTCGCGTTTTCCCCCTCGCAGGGCATCGTGGAGAACACGGCCTGTGCCCAGGTCATCAAGAACCCGGGCTTCGGTACCTGTTGTCCCCAGGCCGAAGCAACCTGCATCACTCCGACCGGCAATCTCACCTGGAAGTACTACAAGTCAGACGGTCCGTGCTGAGGCACACCAGCCCTAGACGTACTCGCTGAAAATCGCGGGCCCACGAACTCCCGCGATCCATCCAACGCCTTACTCCCGCCATCCACTACCCGGATGAAGAAGTTTCTCCTCCTGGCAGCCTTTGCCTGCGTGACTGCATGCGGAGAGCGGGCCCCTTCCCTCAAGTACGGCCCCGCCGAACTGGACCATAGCTCACTCCGGCCGGTAAAGGTAAACAGCCGGGTATTTGCGTCCGGCTCATTTCTGGGAATGCCGGGGCGGATGCTCGTCAGCGGAGACTATCTGCTTGTGCTGGATGGGGCGACCGATTCCGCCGTCCACGTCATTTCCACCAGGGACGGCCATCGGGTACGCTCCATTGGTCGAAGAGGTAAAGGACCGGGTGAATTTGAGGGCGCGAGATCCTTCGCGGTCAGGTCCGCGGGAGACCCGCCCTGGGTTTTTGACATCTCGTTGGGACGTCTCACACAGGTGGATCCGGCAACCCCGTTCCACCCCGCGAGCGCCCGCACCCTCCTTCTGGCGGGAGAGGTCCTGCCGGTTCAGCCTCTATGGCTGAACGATACGCTCCTGGTGAGTCCTAACTTCTCTGATCGGGGACGTCTCACGTTCTTCAACAGCGAAGGAAAGTTTCTGCGGGGTGCGGGAACACTCCCAAGCGCCCCGGGAACACCACCCAGCGTGCTGCAGCAAGCCTGGGTGGGGGGGATGACCGCGTCGCGCTCGCGCGGGCTGCTCGCGATCGCCACGTTCTACGCCGACCAGCTGGAGATCTTTCGGAACGACGGAACGCTGGTACGCAAAGTTCGCGGCCCTTTCCACTTCGATCCGCAGTACACCGTCGCGAATGCCGGAGGCATGCTGACAATGTCGTCTGGAGACGCCATGCGCATCGGATATTCCAGCGTGGTTTCCACGGATGAGTACATCTATGCCGTGTTCTCCGGGCGTACCCGCGAGGGATTCGGGCCGTCCTCATCGTTCGGACGATACATTCACGTTTTCGATTGGGATGGTGAACTGGTGAAGGTGCTGGAGCTCGACACAGCTGTGCTGTCACTCGCGCTCTCCGCCGACCATCGGACCCTGTACGCGTCGCGTCACGAGCCGGAACCCGCCATCCTGACCTTTCAGATCCCGAACTGAAGATGTCCACCAAGAACATCGTGTCCAACCTGGCGACGGGGCTTATGGTCCTGTGCGCACTGGCGGTGACCGGGATGGCGGTGCGGAACAACTTCTTTCCGCCAAACTCCGGGCAGGCGCGCGAGCAGGGGCCCCGCACGATCCGCAACTGGAAGCAGTACGCGCAGACTGGCGCCGCGCTGGGAAGCGCGGATGCACCGGTCACCATCGTGGAGTTCTCGGACTTTCAGTGCCCGTTCTGCGCGGGGCTCAGCAAGACGATCCGGGACATGCAGGCCCGCCAGCCGAACCGTTTTCGCGTGGTCTACCGGCACTTCCCCCTCGCGCAGCACACGCACGCGGTCGCTGCCGGCACCGCGGCCGAGTGCGCGGGCGAACAGGGGCGCTTTGCGGAATACCACGACCTGCTCTTCGCCAATCAGGACTCCATCGGCGAGCGCCCGTGGGCGCGGTTCGCGACGGCGGCGGGCGTGGCAGACACGATCGCCTTCAACCGCTGCGTCGCGGGCCCGGCCGCCCGCGCACGGGTAGAGGCGGACGCCAGGACGGCCGCCAAGCTCGAACTGCCGGGCACGCCCAGCCTGATCGTGAACGGCCGCCTGTACTCCGGCGCCATCAGCGAGGCGGAACTGGACTCGATGATCTCCGGAGCCCGGTAACTTCCGGGATTCCGGAGCGAACGAAAATGGCCGCCCGCGCGACAGTCGCGCGGGCGGCCTTTCTGTTTCCGTCAGGCGCGTGCTACTGATCGAACACGCGGGCGCCGGCGGGGGGCGTAAAGGTGAACAGGTTGTCGGCCAGCGCGTGGTTGGTGCGCACGTTCCGCAGGTCCACGCGGCGGACCGAGTTGTTCTCCTCCGTCATCTCGAACCGGCGGACGATGGAATCTTCGCGGTCCACCCAGATCTTGAGCAGCTTGTACGCCGAGGCGCCGCGCGGAACCAGCGTCAGCACGTACGCCGGGCGGCCGCTTACGCTTTCCTCGCCCACCAGCGTGGCCACGAAGCGCTGGTTGGGGTTGGACAGGAACTGCGCCTGCAGGTCCACCGCCTGCCCGCCCGCGGCAATGCTGGTGCGCACCACCTGGGTGCGGTCGCTGCTGGGATAGTACAGCCAGAAGTGCTGCCCGTCCGCCACGATCACGTCGCCCTGCGGATCGCTGAAGCGCATCAGAAAGCGGTCCGGCTTGCGCTGGTACAGCTTGCCCGTGCTGCGCTGGCTGTTGTTGAGCAGCGGCACCGTGAGCGACTGCGTGAAGTCCGCCTCCAGCGAGCGGATGCCGTTGGCCGCCCGCTCCGCGCCCGCCAGGATCTGCGCCGCGCGGTCCTGGCTCTTGGCCGGCGCCGGCGCGGCGGTCGATGCCGCCGGCTTGACCGGAGCGGCGGATGCGCCGCCGGGGACCGTCGCGGCGCCCGGAGCCGTCACCGGGGTGGCGGCGGTTCCGGCGGGAAGCGCGGTTCCCTCCGCCGCGCCCGCGACCCCGGCCTGCGCGCCTTCGCCCGCGGCCGTCACGGTCTGCGGCGCGGTGCCCTGCGGGGCCGGCGCGGCGGACTCGGGACGAGTTTCGGCCGGGGTGTCGCCGGGAGCCGCGCTGCTTTCACGGCCTCCGCAGGCGGCCAGCGTCATGGCCGCGAGGGCGAGCGTGGCGCGGGAGTGAAGCTTGATCATCTATCGTCTACTCGATGGAATTCGGTTCAGGACCTCGGTCGTGGATACCCGGCCGAAGCAACCTGCGTTCCTGCCGGGTCAATCGCCAGCCCCGCCGCGCATTCGCCGCCCGTGGTCTCCGGCTCCGGCATCGCCCATCCAGGATGCAGGATCGGGCATCATCGAGGGAGAACGGATGATCGATGACCGGCGTCGATGATCTTCGATGATGATCCCGGTTTCACGCTCGACCCGCCATCGTCGACGATCTCCCACCGACGGTTCGCATCCACCATCGACCGCCGCTGATCATCATCATCATCATCATCATCATCCACGTCGCGCATCTACCCCGACCTCCGCCGGCGGATGAACCGCGAACGGCGGCCGATCAACCGCTCGACCGCCGTTCATCAACCGAAAGCGCGGACTGCGCGGATCAGGAGCGGGGCAGCGGCTGTGCGATGGCCTGAAGCTGCGCCTGCACCACCGCGCCGGGAATGGGCAGCGAAACCGTTCTGCCGCCTCGCGTGGACACGCGCACCGTGTAGCCGGCCGCGGCCGCGCGGGTGAGCGCCGCGTGCGGCAGCGTGACGCCGAACGCCTCCACGCGCGGGCAGCCGGCCGTGTCGCCGCACTGCTCCACGTCGCGGCTGATGGCCACGTACTGCAGCGTCTGGCTTCCCGGCCCCGACGCGCGCGCCCAGTTGCGGTACTCGCGCGCCCGGTAGCGGTCCGTCACGTACAGCTGGTGCGACACCGCGCCCGAGGTCTTGTTGCGAAAGCTGCGCAGAAAGTAGCTGGTGTTCTGCCCGTTTTCCGTCACCCGCTGCTCGCGACCCACGTACTGCACGTTGGGCGACGCCGGATCCACCCGCGTCTCCACCCCGCCCGGACTGGTGTTCGGGCGCGAGGCCCCCGATCCGCCGCCGCTGGCGCACGCCGCCGAAGCCAGCACCGCCGCGCACCCCATCACCCAAAGAACTCGTGCTCTGAACAAGTCGCTCCCTCCGTCCATGCCGTTGTGGAGGATCGATGGAAACGGATCCCCGCCTCGGCGCGAAACTGGAGCGGGGATTGTGCCACGGGAGCAGATCCGGATGTTCCGGCGCCTCTGATCGCACCCGGAATGGCGCCGGCCCGCACGCAGAGAGGGGCCGGTGCAGTGCGCACCGGCCCCTTTGTTCATCCGATCGCGGAGTGCTGGCCTACGCCGCGACGGAGGTCACCAGCTTCCAGGTGGCGGCCGTTTCCGAGCTGGCCGTGCACACCCACTCGTACGCCGTCCCCGCAGCCGGCGGGGTGAGGCGCGCCACGTCCCCGATGAAGCCGGGCACCGAGCGTCCGATGGGCGACGAGGCGACGCGGATCAGCCGGCCGCCGCGGTACTGGTTGTCCTGCAGCCCGTAGCTGGAGGTGATGACGTTCTGCGCCTCTTCCAGCAGCACGTCGCGCTGGTCAAGCACGTTGGCCGTGCTGCGGTTGGCCACGTGCATGTACCTGGTGCCGTTGAAGAACACCCGCTCGATGCGGATGCGGCCGTGCGTCAGGTCGCCGAAGTCCGTGTTGCGCGCGTTCCAGTCGAACGCGGTGGCCGCGTTGATCTCCACGTCCTTGACGATCCAGATGCCGCCCTGCCCCATCTGCATCGCCGTCCCGTACCCGCCGGAGACGGAGCCGCCCTCCACGTACAGCTGGTTGTCGCGGGCCGGGTAGTCCGGCTCGGTGTGGATGGCGACGGCGGTGCCCGCCGTGGCCACGCTCGCCGCCGCGGTGAAATCGCAGTCGCGAAAGCGCAGCCGCTGGTGCTCCGGCGCGGCGCCCAGCCCGTTCCACTGGACGTTGATGGCGCGCGTGCCCGCGGCGAGTTCGAACTTGCAGTCCTCAAAGGCCACGTCGTGCGGGAACACGATGGTGGCGCCTCCCGCATCCAGCTGAAAGCGCGAGTTGCTGATGCGGACGGTGGAATCCGCGGCCGCCTCCAGGTAGAAGGCCGGCCCGCTGATGACATCGTTGACCAGGACGGTGGAGCCCGTCCGGACCGCGATGTCGAAGTCGCCGTCCAGCACCAGCCCGTCGAGCGTGATCCGGGTGGCCAGCGTGTTTCCGTACCCCGCCCCGTCCGGCTCGATGTCGATGCCCGTGCGGTCCGTCTTGCCGGTGGTGATCAGGTTCTGCACCTGAACGATGGTGTATCCCCCGCCCACCACCACGCCGCCCCGGAAGCAGTCGTCCGCGCGGCAGTCCACGATCTGCGCGTCGACGTTGCGGTAGATCTGCACCCCGTCCGCGACGGAGTTCTTGAGCACCAGGTCACGCAGGGTGGCGCGCAGCCGCCCGGCCTGCGCGCCGTCCGCGGACAGAAAGATCAGGTGCGACTGCTGCTGCTCGTAGTTGCGGTACGCCCCCTGGTTGGCCGAGTTGCCGTCGATGGTGAGCCCCTCGATGACCAGCGGCGCCGAATCGGTGGCGCCGCCCCACGACCCCGTGCCGCTTTCCGGGACAGACAGGGTGCGGGTGAAGTTGGGCTGGCTGGCCGGGCGCAGCAGCGTGGCGCCGTAGCCGCTGACCCGGATGCCGGGCGCCAGGATGATGGAGGTCACCACGTAGGTGCCGGGCGGGATGAGAACCGTGCCCCGCACCAGCGCGGCGGCGTTCACCGCGGCCTGAATGGCGGCCGTATCGTTCGTCACACCGTTGCCTGTGGCGCCACCCGCGTAAATCGAGCTGCGCACGTCGAATACGGCTCCACCGGTGTCGCGAATGGTTCCTTCGTAGGTCGGCATCGTTCGATCCCTTCGTCTGCGGCTCTGGAGTGCTGCGGGCCATCACCCGCGATCCAAGATTAGCCGAAGATAAGCCGAAGCGGCAGCCCAACTTTGCACTCGTTCCGAAGCGGTTTCCGTGGACGTGAAAAGCCCTCTCCCGGGGTGCGGGAAAGGGCTCTTCGTCATCGTGTGCGGCGCGTTTCCCGAACGGCGGAGGAACCGTCAGACGACTGCC
Source organism: Longimicrobium terrae (assembly GCF_014202995.1). Lineage (NCBI taxonomy): Bacteria > Pseudomonadati > Gemmatimonadota > Longimicrobiia > Longimicrobiales > Longimicrobiaceae > Longimicrobium > Longimicrobium terrae. The sequence goes on along the minus strand of NZ_JACHIA010000004.1, from coordinate 58,586 downwards.
GCGGGCGGACAGACCGGACAGGTCTCTGTGGCGGATCAGACCGTTCGGCCAGTACGGTTTCTCCGCGTGCCGGGGCTCGAACGAGATCGGATGCGGATCAGCGCCGCTTGCCGAGCGCGGGATACACCTCGGAGCCGGGGACCTTGGCCGCCTTTCGCGCCATCCGCTTGTACTGCGCCTCCGCCGTGGCGACGATCTGCGTGCCGCCCAGCGGCTCGCAGGCGTGCAGCACCCGCTCGATCAGCGCGCCCGCGGCTTCCGAGTCCGACCTCCACCGCAGCCCGGAGCGCGTGACGAAGATGATCCAGTGCGGCACCTCCGGCATGGCCGACACCTCCTTGCGCACCAGGACCGCCCGCTTGATGCCGCCCACCATCGCCAGCGCGGTCCGCAGCGCCTGGAGCTGATCCGCATCCAGCCCGTGCGGCAGAAAGCGGTCGCCCGCACGCAGGTTGGTGGTCAGGCGCTCCTCGTGCGCCACGTTGAGCACCCGGGCGTGCTGCTCCGCCCACGCGCGGTACGGCACCGCCTCGTCCGGCCGCCCCGCGCCGGCCAGGTAACTGGCAATGATCGCGCATCCCTCGATGATGAAGCCAGACTCCAGCTCCATCGCCGTCTGCAGGTGTGCCAGCCCGGCCTCGTCGCCGCGATCCAGCAGCGCCTCGCCCAGATTGTAGTGCACCTCCGCGTTCTGCTCGCCCCGGTCCACAAACGCCTGCATCAGCGGCACGGCATCGTCCATCCCCCGCACCTCGTGCACCAGGCGGATCCGCTCCAGCTCCTCGTCTCCCGCCAGCGGAACGAGGAAGCCCTTTGCCTCCAGCGCGGACAGCCGCTCCTGGTTGCGGAGGAACTGCTGATGCCTTTCGCGCCACGCGACGTCCACGGCGGACTCCCACGACCGGCTCATGGGCTCTACCCACCGGTCCGCCGCCGAGCCCAGCAGCGCGTCCGCCGCCGACACCTCCACCGGCGGGGGCACGGGCGCGGTGGCGGACAGCGCGGCCAGGCGCTCGGCGAGCGACGGGTGCGAATCCCACGGCGCGGTGGGGGCGCCCAGCGAGCCGCGCAGCCACTGGTCCGCGCGCGGCTCGGCGACGGCGGCGCGCGACTCCTGCCACAGGCGGCGGTAGATGCCGGCGGGCGGCGTGGGCTGCTGCCGCGTGTCGCGGAAGACGCGGGGCCAGAAGGTGGTTCCCAGGTACATGTCGGCCACGGCAATGCGGCAGAGCGCGGCCGCGGCCGCATCCTTTCCCGCCGCGGCGGCGGCCGCGCGGTCCGCCTCGAACTCCTGCTGGCGCGACAGCACGGCGCAGTAGCTGGCGAAGTACGGCGCGTACCAGGCAAAGAACTTGGTGAAGATGAACTGCGCCCCGTGCGGCCGCTCGCGCAGTTCGGCGTCCACGCGGTGCCACGTGGCCGACACGCGGTGCAGCCAGGTGCCGAACCGGCTGTGCCGCCCGGAGATGTGGCCGAACTCGTGGGCCAGCACCGCGCGGAACTCGTCCGTCGTCATGCTGGCCAGCAGCGGCAGCCCGAGCTGCAGATAGTTGCGGTACCAGCCAAAGATGCCCAGCCGCGGCAGCTGCATGACGCTGGCGTTCAGGTCTTCCGTCAGCAGCACCTGGTGCAGCGGGCCGGCGCCGGTGGCCACGCGCATGCGCTCGATCTCGTCCATCAGCGCCGGCGCGTTCTCGCGCGTCAGCGGCATCCCCGTGGGCGGCTGCAGGCGGATCCAGAGCGCGCGCAGGGCCAATCCCATCAGCCACAGCAGCCCGATCCCCAGCTTGATTCCGGCGCTTGCAAGCCGAAACCGGTACAGCGTGACGAAGATCACCACGGTGATCAGCCCCAGAATCAGCAGCGCGCCGAGCAGGTACGCGTAGCCCAGCACGGCGAGCAGCGCCACGCGCGTGCGGTAGCGCGACGGGTGCGTGCGCGCGAAGTCGGCGAGCCGGCTCAGGCGCGCTTCATCAACAGTGGACATCGGTCAGAATGGAGGGTCGGAGGTGATTAGGTCGGCAGGCGTACAACTACAAACCCCTCATTGATGCGAGAGACCCGCGATACTTCTCCGCGGATTACCGCGACTTCAGACCATGTCCAGACATCTTCGACGCCAGCGATGATGCGTTTCCCTGACCTTCGGGCAGCGTGGACAGTCCAACCCGCTTGGTGCAAATCATTCAACAACTCGGAAACACGGTACTCGGTTCTGATTCGATCTTGCAAATCAAAGTCGCCCCACAGATCACTCCAGTCCTGCAACTCCTGCATGAAGCTGCTCACGAGTTCCATCTCCTCCTCGCTCTCGAAATCATCATTCATGGTATATGAGAAGTGTGCTCCACCGATTATCCGTGCTAGTTGTTGGCCGGAAGCTACTCGAGGAATCGAACCATGCTCTGCTTTCTGTACCAACTTCTCATGAATGTCTGGACGCACGATTTTAAGCAGTTCTGTCACAACCGCGTACAATCCGTCAGCCCAAAGCAGTGCCTTTCGATCAGCGAGAGGAGGAGAGAAACGCCGTATCTCCATCACATCCACATCGACCCAAATCGGCAGGATAACCTTTTCACCGGCCACTTCCCTCTGCGCCAATCCATCCAACTCACGTCGGGTGTGGTGCTTCGAGAGGAAGGTGGGCGACAGAACAACAACCCCGTACCTACAAATCGCAAGTCCTTCGTCAATACTGCGACGGATGCTATCGCCAACTCTGATCTGCGTCTCATCATACCACACGGATACGCCGAGTTGGGTCAGCAATTCCGCGAGAGGCTTCGCAATCTCATCGCGATCTTCAGACGCATAGGACAAAAACACTTCTGCCATCTGCTTACTCGATCCGTTTACGAGACTCTAAGATCTTGGTCCTAAGCACAGGATTTAGACCCTGCGCAACCCGTTCTCCTCGGTGTCATCCCTACCCTTTGGGAGCATCTACGTCCCGAGCCTGCGGGGAAACATGCCTAGGCAGTAATTTACCTTTCTGGAGCGCCGAAGGCCCGAACAATGGCATCGCTTACACCGGAGATGCCCAATCTTGTGCTAACTCCCAATCGATCCGCTAATACAGGAGAATAGCTCACGACCTCTTCCCGCGTGACCTCGTGTCAAACCGGCAGGATGACTTTGCCCTCGCCGATCTCTCGTGAAACCAAACCGTCCAACTCTCGTTGTGGCCACTCTTTCGAAAAGAAATGCCTGCTTAGAATTACCACGCCGAATCGTGATTGAGAAAGACCTGCATCTATCGAACGGCGTAAACTGTCTCCCATAACAAGCGAGGACTCGTCGTACCAGACTGTGAAACCTCTTGCTCCTAATTCGATTGCAAGTGGTCGGGCTACTGCGTCTTTCTCCTCAGTTGCGTGCGAGATGAAGAAGTTCCACATCAGCACCTTCCGCGTAGGGGTCAGCTACAACGATCGTCCAGATCGTCGACCAGATTCATACCGTTCGGCCCAGAGGATCGCGGTACTCAGGAGTACCATGAGGTGCCGAACGAAGAAACGTATCTGCGGAGTAAGACGCAAGATGCACGGGAGACGAGCCCGGAGATAAGTCCGGGCCACCCACAAACGTGAGCGGCCCGGAGAAACGCCAGTGGGAGAGAATCGTGGACTTAGTTGTCGCCGCAGATGCTGTCGAGCTGCGCGAAGTCGATGAGGACGTCGCGGGGCTTGCTGCCGTCCGGCGGGCCCAGGATGCCGGCCTTTTCCAGCTGGTCCATGATGCGCGCTGCGCGGCCGTATCCGATGCGCATCCGGCGCTGGAGGAGCGACGTCGATCCGCCCTGGTGCTGGATGCACGATTCCGCGGCCTGGCGGAACAGCTTGTCGCGCTCGCCCGGCTCCTCGTCGGCCTCCAGCTCGCCGCTGTCCTCCTGCGCGCGCACCTCGTCCAGAATGTTCGCTTCGGCGATGGTGCCCGGGTCCAGCCCGCGCTCGATGGCCTCTTCCCGCCGCAGGCGCGCCTGCTCGCGGTACCAGCTCATCAGCTGCTCCGTCTCCTCCGTCGACAGGTACGCGCCCTGAAGGCGGACGGGCTCGCTGCTGGCCGGCGGCAGCATGAGCATGTCGCCGTTGCCCAGCAGCGCATCTGCGCCGTTCTGGTCCAGGATCGTCCGGCTGTCCACCTTGGACGACACGCGGAAGGCGATGCGGCTGGGGAAGTTGGCCTTGATCAGGCCGGTGATGACGTTTACCGACGGGCGCTGCGTGGCCAGGATCAGGTGAATGCCGATGGCGCGCGCCTTCTGCGCCAGCAGCGCCAGCGGCTTCTCCACGTCTCCCTGCACCGTCATCATCAGGTCGGCGAGCTCATCGATGATGAAGACGATGTACGGAAGCTCGCCGCCCTTGTACAGCCAGCGGTCCGGATCGCCCTCGTCGCCGTCCGCCTCTGGGGAGCGCACGATGCCGCCCTGCTCCAGCCGCTTGTTGAAATCCGCCAGGTTGCGCACGCCGTTGACCGACAGCAACTCGTAGCGGCGCTCCATCTCCAGAACCGCCCACTTGAGGACGGCGGCGGCGTCGTTGTTGTCCGTCACCACCGGGTGCCGCAGGTGGGGAAGGTCGTTGTACATCGACAGTTCCACCATCTTGGGGTCCACCATCAGAAACCGCAGCGTGCGCGGCGTGTGGCGGTAGATGAGGGAGGTGATGATGGTGTTGACGCACACCGACTTGCCGGAGCCCGTGGCGCCGGCGATGAGCAGGTGCGGCATCTTGGCCAGGTCGACCACCGTCGGGCGGCCGGCGATGTCCTTGCCCAGCGCCAGCGGAAGCGCGGCCTTGCTGGTGCGGAAGGCGGGTGACTCCACCGTCTCGCGAAAAAAGACCATCTCCGGCGTGGGATTGGGCACTTCCACGCCCACCGCGCCCTTGCCGGGGATGGGCGCCACGATGCGCACGGACGGCGCGCGCAGGGCCAGCGCCAGGTCCGCCTCCAGGTTGGCGATGCGGGCCACCTTGATCCCCGGCGCGGGGCTGATTTCGAACTGCGTGACCACGGGGCCGGCCGTCATCCCCACGATCTCCCCTTCGATCTTGAAGGTGGCCAGCTTGTCGATCAGCACCTGCCCCAGCTTGTCCAACTCCAGCTTGCTGCGCGTTTCGTCGCGCACCGGGGGCGCTACCAGCATTCCGGTCGTGGGCAGATCGTTGGCGAACGGATCGCCGCTGTCTTCGGGAAGCAGCTCGCCCTGCTCCGCCTTGAGGCCGCGCGCGGGGGGTGCGGACGGGGCGGGCTTCGCCTTTGCCGCCGGCTTGGCGCCCGCGCGCGCCGCGGCGGGTACGGGCGCGGCGGGCATCACGCCGTCCAGCAGCGTGGCGTCCGGATCCATGAAGACGTCTTCCGGCTCCCAGCTCTCGATGTCCGCGTCCTCGAAGTCGTCCTCCACCTCCGCCGGGCGCTGGCCCTGCGCGGGCCGGGGGCGCAGCGGAACGGGCGAAACGTCGTCGTCCTCATCCTCCTCGTCCGCCACGGAGGCGCCGCGCCTGGGCACGAGCATCAGCGGGCTGGGGAGGGCGAGCGTGGGACGGGGGAGCGCCACCGCGGCCTGGCGCGTCCGGGACGCCGCGTACTGCCCGCCGCGCAGCAGCGTCCGCAGCGGGTTCCACCCCACCGTGGCGATGCACAGCGCGGCAAAGAGAAAGAAGAGGATGATGGAGCCGCCCACCGTGCCCACGAAGCTCACGAGCAGGAGGGCGAAGGCCGCGCCCAGCCACCCCGCGGCGCCGTCCGGCTGCCCCGCGGTTCCGCTCAGCACGCTCACCGTGGCGGGGATCACCAGCGACAGGCCCAGCAGCAGGCAACTCCACCGCACCACGGGCGCCGCCTCGATCTTGCGATAGGCAAAGGCGCCCCAGATGACGGCCAGCGTGGGAAGAACGACGGAGGCGATCCCCAGGAATCCGAAGATCGCCCGGTTCAGGCCGCCGCCCACCACGCCCACCACGTTGCCGGCGGGAAAGACGCGTCCCGCGGTGCCGAGGACGGCGACGGGAAACAGGCTCAGCGCCAGCAGCAGGCCCAGGGAAAACAGCCCCAGTCCCCACAGCTCGCGGCGCTGCTTGTCATCCAGTGAAAACACAGGGCTCACGGGGTCCAGCGGGATCGTGCGGAAAGAAACACGGAGAGGCGCGGAGCCGCGCCGGAGAAACAGCTGAACGTCCAAGATAGTGCGATTTTCGCCCGCGGCCAACGGGTGCGCCAATTTCCGCGCGCGGACGGCCGGGTGTCGCTCGGTGGCGGGCGGTCAGGGCATCTCACGCGGAGGCCGCGGGGGTCCGCGGAGGTCGCGGGGAGTGCGGGGAGTGCGGCACGGTGGCGGCTTTTCGGCGCGTGGATCAGGGCGCTTGGGACCGCGTCCTTGCGGGGCACGGGCCGGCGACGCAGGATTCCGCGTTCGCGCCGGTCCACCTGTCCGGCGGCTTCACGCAATCGGGGCAATCGCAAGAATGACCACGCGAGGTCTGTTCATCGTATTTGAAGGGCTCGACGGATCGGGCACCTCCACGCAGGCCCGCATGCTCCAGGAAGGGCTGGCGCGCGAGGGGCGGCGCGGCTTTCTGACCGCCGAGCCCACCGCGGGACCCATCGGGGGGATGATCCGCCTGGCGATGTCGCACCGCCTGCGCTTTTCCTCCGACCCGCGCGTGGAAGACCGGCAGCTGGCGCACCTGTTTGCCGCGGACCGCTACGATCACCTGTACAACGAGGTGGATGGCGTGCTGGCGCAGCTTGCGTCCGGCGCCACGGTGATCAGCACCCGCTACGCGCTGTCCTCGTTCGCCTACCTGTGCCACGACGACGCGGACCGCGACCTGGTGCAGCGGCTGAACCAGGACTTTCCCCCCGCGGACCTCACGTTCTTTGTAGATACGCCGGTGGAGGTGTGCGTGGAGCGCATCCAGGCACGGCAGTTCGTGGGGGAGAAGTACGAGAACACGGAGAAGCTGCGCACCGTGCGCGAAAACTTCCGGCGCGCCCTGGCGGAGTATCCGCACACGCTTCATGTGGTGGATGGGCGTACGGAGCCCGGCGCGCTGCACCAGCAGATTCTGGGGATCGTCCGCGACGCGCTGGATGGGCTTCCGCGAAGCGGTTGAGCGGGGCCACAGCAGGTTCGTGCGCGTCTGCGGAGCTCGGCCCGGCGGTTGAAACCGCGCCTCGAATGACACGAAGCCCGCCTTCGCGGGCTGCGGCCGCGGATGCCGGAAAAGAAGAACACCCCCGGCGGACGAATCCACCGGGGGTGCTCAGTTCTGCCGCTTCCTGACGCGATGCCGCATGGGCAACTCGCTTTGAGCGGAGAGGTTTGCCTCGCGCTTCGGCTCAGGCGCCGACGCGGCGATCGCTTGCCCGTGTCAGGTTGCAAAAAGCAGTCGTACTGGCCAAGGGATCACCTCCTTCGTTCAGGGTTGAACATAGGGCAATGGACACCGTGGGGCAGAGCCCCGGGTGGCCCGCATCGTCATCCATCAAGGACTCCGGTGCGGCCCCGCACTGCCGGTAAGCAGTGCAGCTGCAATACGATACAAAGGCCATCGATTTCGCGCAAGCCCCCCATTCCCATCAACGCTCGAGACACCCGATGGATCGATGTGCGAGCCTCTCGTCCTCCCCTGAAAACCCGGTGCGAACCCCTCCCGACGGAGCCGCTGGCCGGCGCTCGTGATGAGTTCATCCGCATTTTTTTGGAGGGGACACCTTTCGGTTTCCCGGGGCGGACAGAGCATGCCGCTCTGCTCATCATCGCCATTCCCGGGACGAAAAGCCATCCGCCACACGGAACCTCGCCCGATGCGCCGGGACAGCCGCCACACCTGCCTGATCGCGTCTGTTTACCGACTCCGCCGCCCGCGTGAAGCCGGGGACAAAAAACGGCCCCCATGCTCTGCGGAGAGCACGGGGGCCGCTGGTCTATCGACAGCTCGACGTCAGGAAGCAGCCGGCGCAGGCGGAGCGACGGTGATCTGCCGGTCCTGCAGGACGGGAAGCACGTCGCGCAGATCGCGCTGGGCGCAGTAGGCGAGGTCGTCGCCCAGCCCCGCGTCGATGATGGCGCGCCCCGCCGTAGTCTGCGGAAACATCGCCGCGGGATCGGGATACGCCTCGGCGAGCGCGATGGCGGCGCGGGCGCCGTCGTTGAGCTCCCACGTGTCGTCCGGCCGCGCCGCCATCACCGCCGCGGCAAGCTGCCCGGCGCACACCGCGTCCTCCAGCCCGAACGCGCGGTCGCGCCCGGCGCAGAGAAACACCGGCTCCGCGCCGCTCCGGACGATGTCATCCACCACCGCCTGGAAGTTCAGCCACGACCCCACCGTCACCCGCCCGCCGGCAGACGCCGCGGCCAGCGCCAGCGTGCCGTTGGTGGTGGACATCACCACCATGCGCCCGGAAAGGCGCTCGGAGGTGAACTCGACGGGCGAATTTCCCAGGTCGAACCCCTCGATGGGAAGCGCCTTGCGCTCGCCCGCCAGGAGCGTCTGATCGCGCCCCAGCGTGTTGGCCAGGCGGATCGCTTCCTCGATCGTTCCCACGGGATACAGCGTGCGCGCGCCGGAAGCCAGCGCCTCGACGATGCTGCTGGAGGCACGCAGCACATCCAGCACCACCACCGTACGCTCCGCGAGTTCCCCCGGCACCAGCTCGCCGAGGGTCAGCAGCACATCCAGCCTCATCTCAGGCCCCCGCCCGTTCCGCCATCCACCGCTCCAGGAACTTGGTGTCCACCTGGCCGGCGACAAAGTCCGGGTTGTCCATCACCTCAAGGAGGAAAGGGATGGTGGTATGCACGCCCTCGATTACCGTTTCCTGCAGCGCGCGGCGCATGCGGGCGATGGCTTCCTCGCGGTTGGCGCCATGCACGATCAGCTTGGCGAGCAGCGAATCGTAGAACGGCGGCACCCGGTACCCGGCGTACACGTGCGTGTCGACGCGCACCCCCGGCCCGCCCGGCGCGTTGAACACCGACACCGTTCCCGGCGACGGCGCGAAGTTGCGCGACGGGTCCTCGGCGTTGACGCGGCACTCGATGGCGTGCCCGCGCAGCCGGATGGGCACGTCCGGAATGCTGAGCCGAAGCCCGGCGGCGGCGCGGATCTGCTCCTTGACCAGGTCGAACCCCGTGCACATCTCCGTCACGGGGTGCTCCACCTGGATGCGCGTGTTCATCTCCATGAAGTAGAACGAGTTGTCCTCGTTCAGCAGCATTTCGATGGTGCCCGCGCCCACGTAGTCGATGGCCTTGGCGCCCGCGACTGCCGCGTTGCCCATGGCCTCGCGCAGCTCCGGCGAGAGCGCGGGCGACGGGGCTTCTTCCAGCAGCTTCTGGTGGCGCCGCTGAATGCTGCAGTCGCGCTCGCCCAGGTGAATGACGCGGCCGTGGCTGTCGCCCAGAATCTGGAACTCGATGTGCCGCGGGCGCGCCAGGTACTTCTCCACGTAGACGGAATCGTCGTTGAACGCGGCCGAGGCTTCCGCGCGCGCCATGCCGAACGCGGCGATGAAGTCTTCCTCGTTCTGCGCCACGCGCATTCCCTTGCCGCCACCGCCCGCGGCGGCCTTGATCAGCACGGGAAAGCCGATTTCGCGCGCGGCGGCCAGCGCCTCTTCCGGATCGGCGATGGCGTCGGTGCCCGGAACGATGGGCACCCCCGTCTCGCGCATCGTCCGGCGCGCGGTGGCCTTGTCGCCCATCAGCCGGATCTGCTGCGGCGTGGGCCCGATGAAGGTGATTTCGCTGGCTTCGCAGATTTCCGAGAACTCGGCGTTCTCGGCCAGGAAGCCGTAGCCCGGGTGGATGGCGTCGGCGCCGGTGATTTCGGCGGCGGCGATGATCCGCGGGACGTTGAGGTAGCTTTCGCGGGCGGAGGGCGGGCCGATGCACACGTCTTCGTCGGCGAAGCGTACGTGCAGGCTTTCGCGGTCGGCCTCACTGTAGACGGCCACCGTGCGAATGCCCAGCTCCCGGCAGGCGCGGATGACGCGGAGGGCGATTTCGCCCCGGTTCGCGATCAGGACTTTACGGAACACGTTGTTCGTCGATTCAGGCGTCGCGGCCGGGCTTCTTGCCCCAGTCCATTTCCTGCTCGCCCGGCTGAACGCCGGAAACGCGCAGGGCAAACTCGGAGGGATTGGACGCGTAGTGCATGGCCCACTCGTAGCTGATCCAGCCGCGGGAGTACAGGTCCAGCAGCGACTGGTCAAACGTCTGCATGCCGTACTGCACCCGTCCGTCGGCGATCAGGTCCGGAATGGACTGCGAGTCGTCGCCGGTGCGGATGAGCTGCGCGATGGCGGCGGTGTTCACCAGGATTTCCGCGGCGGGAACGCGTCCCGGCCGGTCGGCGCGCGGAATCAGGCGGAGGGAAATGACCGCCTTGAGCGCGTTGGCCAGCATGCCGCGGATTTCCTGGTGCTGATGCGGCGGAAAGAACGAGATGATGCGGCCGATGGTCTGCGTCGCATCCGTCGTGTGCAGCGTGCTGAGCACCAGGTGCCCCGTATCCGCCGCCTTGAGCACGGTTTCCATGGACGGCCGGTCGCGGATTTCCCCCAGCATGATGACGTCGGGGTCCTGCCGCAGCACGTGGCGCAGCGCGTCGTGGAAGGAGTGCGTATCGCTCCCCACCTCGCGCTGGCTGATGATGGCCCGCACGTCGCGGTGCAGAAACTCGATCGGGTCTTCGACCGTCACGATGTTCACCGCGCGCCGCTCGTTCAGGTAACGCACCATGGCGGCCAGCGAGGTCGACTTTCCCGACCCCGTGACGCCCGTGACCAGAACCAGCCCGCGCGGGCTCAGCGCCACCTGCTCCAGCACGGGCGGCAGGTCCAGCGTTTCCAGCCCGGGGACCTCGAAGGGAATGCCGCGAAAGGCCATTCCCAGCGTGCCCCGCTGCTGAAAGATGTTGGCGCGAAAGCGGCCCAGCCCCTGTACCCCGATGGCGAAGTCGATCTCCTTGCGCTCGGCAAACTCTTCCCGCTGACGCGGGCTGAGCGTCTGCTCCGAGCACTTCTTGAGATCTTCGGGGCGCAGGATGGGGAGTTCCGTCTCCGACAGTTCGCCGTTGACGCGCACCACGGGAGGGCGGCCCACCTTGAGGTGCAGGTCGCTGCCGTTGCGCCGCACCATCTCGTGCAGCGCGTCCCGCAGGCTGAACTCGCGGCCCCCGCCGGACCGCGCGGCGGCCGCCCCCTCCGTCATGCTCACGCCGGGTCGATCCGGAACAGGACCTGCCCGTACTCCACCGGCTCACCGTTCTCCACGCAGATCTCGCGGATGGTGCCGGCCACGTCGGCGGGAAGCTCGTTCATGAGCTTCATCGCCTCCAGAATGCACAGCGTCTGCCCCTTGCTCACGCGGGTGCCCGTCTCGACGTACGACGGGGCCTCGGGCGCGGGCGAGCGGTAGAAGGTGCCCACCATGGGAGACTTGATCTCCACCAGGTTGCTGGCCGGCGCGGCGGGCGCGGCAGCCGGGGCCGCGGCCGGAGCGGCGGCGGGCGCCGGAAGCGCGTGCTGCACCGCCGGAGCGGCGTGCAGGGCGGGCGCGGCCATGGCCGCGCTCACCGGGGCCGGCGGCGGCGTCTTGTTGATGCGGATGCGGGTTCCGCCGCGGCTGATCTCCAGCGAGTCGATGCCGCTGCCGTCCACGGCCTCGATGAGGCCGCGCAGGAAGTCCAGTTCGATCATTTGGCGCGCTCGATGTACTTGTCTTCGCGGCGGTCCACGCGGATCATTTCGCCCTCGTTCACGAACAGGGGCACCTGCACGACGGCGCCGGTTTCCAGCGTGGCCGGCTTGGTGCCGCCGGTGGCGGTGTCGCCGCGCACGCCGGGGTCCGTCTGCGTGATGGTCAGCGTGACAAAGAACGGCAGTTCCACGTTGATGACGGTTTCACCGTGCACCAGCCCGTCGCACTCCATCCCCTCCTTCAGGTACTTCAGCTGGTCCTCGCCGATCACTTCGCCCGAGAGCGGGATGTCGTCGTAGGTCTGCGTGTCCATGAAGTGGTAGTGGTGCCCGTCGGAGTAGCTGTACGTGATGGGCCGGTGCTCCAGCCGCACCTCGTCAATGCGGTCGCCGGCGCGGAACGTCTTTTCCAGCACGGCGCCGGTGAGCACGTTGCGCAGCTTGGAACGCACCACCGTGTTGCCCTTGCCGGGCTTGTGGTGCTGGAACCACATGATGGTCCAGAGCGTCCCGTCCATGTTCAGGGTCATTCCGTTCCGGAAATCGGCCGTCGTCGCCACAATCGCTCCTCGTAGAAAACTAAGGGACGGAACTGAAGTGCTCAGTGCCCGGTGCCCAGGTTCAAAAAAGTCCAGACTGAAGTGCCCGGGATCAGGTGCCCGGGGATCAGGTGCCCGGGGATCAGGTGCCTGTGCCGGTCCGCCCGAGGAACCGGGCACTAGGCACCGGGCACTTTTCTTTTGATGTTCTCCACCAGCGCGCGCAGGCCCAGCCGGTAGCTGTCCACGCCGAAACCGGAGATCACCCCCACCGCCCCGGCCGCCAGCCAGGACCGATGGCGGAAGGGTTCGCGGGCAAAGACGTTGCTAAGATGCACTTCCACGTACGGACGCGCCACTCCCGCGAGCGCATCCGCCAGCGCGATGCTGGTGTGCGTGTACGCGCCTGCGTTCACCATGAAGCCGTCCACCCCGGCCGCGGCCGCGTGTACGTGGTCGATCAGGCCGCCTTCGTGGTTGCTCTGAAAGGACGTGACTTCCACGCCCAGTTCCGCGGCAAGCTCCGCGACGGCGGCGTTCACGTCCTCCAGGGTGGCGCGGCCGTACACCTCCGGCTCGCGCGTGCCCAGCAGGTTCAGGTTGGGCCCGTGGACGACGGCGATCTTCATCGCTTCAGGCTCTGCAGCCACGCCTGGAACGATTCCAGGTCCTCGTCTTCCTCGTCCTGCCCGCCCGCGGGGGCGCCGGGCTGCGCGGCCGGGGGCGCGGGCGGCGTCACCGGCGAAGGCGCGGGCTCGAACGCGGCGGACGGTGCCGCTGCGGCCGCGGGCGTCGGCGGCGCGGCGGACTCGGGCGCGGCGGGGCCGGAAAAGAAGTCCTCGAACGAGAACCCGTCGCCCGCGGGCTGCGCCGGGGCTTCCGGGGCGGGGGGCGCCGCGGGGGCCTCCCACGGCAGCAGCCCCTCGTCGTCCGGCTGCGCGGACGGGGTGGCGGCCAGGTCGTCCGCGAGTTCAAAGCCGGCCAGGTCCGCGGCCGCGGCGGGCGCGGTGCTCCAGGGCTCGTCGTCCAGCATCGGCAGATCCAGATCCGCCGCCGGCGCGTCGAGCGGGGCGTCCCACGGATCGGGCTGCGCCGCGGCGGCCGCGGTGTCGTTCAGCGACGGCGCCGACCAGGGATCATCCTGATCCGCAACCGCCGGCAGGTCCTCCGCCCGCGTGCCGAAGTCGATGGGCGCAAAGTCATCCACCGAAGCGACGTCATCATCCCCGGAAACGTCGGCGGGGAGGTCGAGCGAAAGCGCCGCGGAATCGTCCGCGGGCGCCTGGTACGGCGCGCGGTCGTCCGCCGGCACGGGCGCGTCGTCCACCCCGGTGCGCAGGGCGGGCACGTCCGCCTGCCCCGCGTCGGCGGCGGGCTGCGCGTCGTCCGGCACGGTGAAGTCGGAAACGCCCGTCTCGTACGGCGCCGCGTCCGCCGTGGACACGTCGAAGCCGGACACGCGCGGAAGATCGTCCGCTACCTGCGGGGCCGCCGGTTCCGCTGCAGGCACGTAGGGCGCGCCGCCCGGCTGCCAGTTCAGGAGCGACGAGAAGTAGCTCTGCATCGTCCGCGCGGCCGGAGCGGCGGCGGAACCAGCGGCGGCGGGCACGTCGTCCTCCTCGTCGTCGCCCTCATAGCCCAGCGGGGCCGCGGCGACGGCCCAGTCCGCGCTCAGGTCCGCGACTTCTTCCGCGGAGGCGTGGATGTGCTGTTCGCCTCCATCGTCCGCGATCACGATCAGGTCGAAGCCTTCCGACTCCGTTTCCGTCACCGAGGGCGCGGTCCACTCATCGCGGACATCGTCCGCGCTCGGGGAAGCTTCCGCCTCCACGCCGTCGAACCCGGCGGAGAACGAATCCGCGAACGGATCGGCGGACGCAGCGGGTCCGGACCCCATTGCCTCGGATGTCGCGGCGGCGCCGGACGCATCCGCCAGCCCGGCGGTCAGGTCCAGGTCATCCCCGAAGCTTGCTGCGTCCGACGAGAATGCGTCGCCGGGCGTGCTGGCGTAGAACGACTCGTCCACGATGCCGGTGAACGGATCATCCGCGGCCGGGGTGGAGAACTCGTCGTCCGCCGGCGCGGTGTAGAACGACTCGTCGACGGTGCCGGAGAACGATTTGTCCGCTGCGGGGGCGGAAAAGGAATCGAACGCGACCTCCGCGGCGGAGCCGGGCACCGGCGTTGCCGTCCCCGCGGCGAACGCGTCCACGCCCTGCAGCCAGGCGGGGGCGTCGCCCTCGTCCATCGCGGCGGCGTCCGCGTTCAGCCTGCCCTCGATTTCCGACAGTCGGCGCACCAGTCCCGGCTCGTCGCCGCGCTGCTGGATCAGCTCGCGGTACACCTCCGCCGCGCGGGCCAGCAGCCCCTGGCTGGCGTACAGCTCCGCCATGGTCTCGGTGACGACTTCCGCGTCCACGTGGTCGTGCGGGTCGCCCGCGCCCTGCCCGCCGGACGCGGCGCCGTCGAACCCGATGCCGCCGTCCAGCTGCATCAGCCCGTCCGCGTCCGAGTCGTCCTCGCCGCTGAAGTCCAGCAGGGGAAGGTCGGCGCCGGCGGTGGGCGCGTCCAGCAGGTCGTCGCTGAACGTGGGAAGCGCCAGGTCCGCCGCGGCGCTCTCGCCCAGGTCCTGGCGCGCGTCGGAGTTCAGCCAGTCGCCCGTGCCCTCGGCGCCGAGCGAAGGCGCAGAATCGAACGAAGGCGCGGCGTCGAACGACGGGGCCGAGTCGAAGCTGGACGAGGTGTCGAGAAAAGCGGGCTCGTCCGCCGGCTTTTCGTCGTCCAGGCTCATGCTGCCGAACGCGAACGCATCGAAATCCGACGAGGAGGCCGGCTGCGTTTCGGCCGTCGGCGTGGAGGGCGCGGCGTGGTCCAGCGAGATCTCGCCCCACTCGCCCGCGGCGGCTTCGGCCTGGGCCTCGGCGCGCGGGGACGCGGGCTCGGAGTTCAGGTCGATCAGCCCGAACCCGCCGTCGTCCTCCGCGGCGAAGCCGGCTTCGGACGCGGTGCCCGCCACGCGGTCCGCCTGCCCCGCCCCGCCCCACTCCGTCCCCGTGCGCACCGGCTGGTCCAGCGTGGCCGCGTCCGCGCCGGAGCGCGCCAGCCCGGCCAGCGCCTGCCGCGCCTCGGCGTTCATGGGATCCACCGCCAGCAGCTCGTTGTACCAGCGCTGCGCCTCGTCGCGCCTGCCCGACTGCGCGGCCATTTCCGCCAGCGTGCGCAGCGCGATCAGGTTCTGCGAATCGATGGAAAGAACGTAGTGGAACTCGTTGGACGCTTCCTGGTACGCCCCGCGGTCCGCCAGGCAGCGCCCCAGCAGCACGTGCGGGCTCAGCCCGGGAAAGCGCTTCAGGTGCTCCCGCAGGATTTCTTCGGCACGCCCCGGCTCGCCCGCCTCGCGCCATGCCCCCGCCAGCGCCACGAAGTAGCGCCCGGGGTTGTCGGCGAAGCTGGTTTCGAGCGACTGGATGCGGGACGCCAGCTCTGGGGAAAGATCGGCCATACCGTGTAACGGGGCGCGGGAGAAAGCCGGAGCGAGGCTGGAGTGACAGGGGGTGCAACTTAAATCTGGCGCTCCGGCGGTGTCAACAAACCCGGCCGGGTTGCGGGAGCGGGGCCGCGTAACTATTCTTTGCGGCTTCACTTTCCGCATCCCCAGCGGCGTTCGCGTACCCCTCAAGGCAGGACGCGCTCCCGGCCGTCCTCGTTCAAGCACGGAGTCCGTTTCCCCATGATGCAGTTCATCCGCTCCAATGTGGGCAAGGTCCTGGTGTGGATCATCATTCCGGCGTTTCTGGCCTGGATGATCTTTCAGATCGGCATGGACGTGCTCGGCCAAGGCAACGGCAGCCCCACGGCGCTCGGCCGGGTAAACCGGACGGACATCACCGTTCAGGCCTACAACGACCGCGTCAACCAGCTGACGGCCAACGCCCAGGCGCAGGGCGCCGACATGACGCCCGAAATGACGCGGCGCCTGCGAGAGGAAGCCTGGCAGGGTCTGGTGAACGAGGCGCTGCTCAACCAGGAGCTGGACCGCCGCGGCATCACCGTCAGCGACGCCGAAGTGATCTGGGCCTCGCGCAACATCCCTCACCCGGAGCTTGCGCAGCAGGAAATCTTTCAGACCAACGGCACGTTCGACCTGCGCAAGTACCAGGAGTTCCTGTCCGGCCCCAACATGACGCCGCAGATGTACGCCATGCTGGAGCAGTACTTTCGCCAGGGGCTCCCGCGGGAAAAGCTGGCCAGCCAGCTTTCCGCCGGCCGCTACGTGAGCGACGCCGAGCTGTGGCGCGCCTTCCAGGACCGTTCGGAAACCGCCACGGTTGATTACGTCTCGCTTCCGCTGGAGAAGCTGGCGCCGGCGGTGCCCACGGTGACCGACGCCGAGGTGCGCGCGTTCTTCGACGCCAACCAGGACGAGTTCAAGCGGTCCAGCGGCGCGCGCCTGCAGGTGGCGTACGTGCCGCTCACCATTACCGAAGCCGACCGCCAGGCCACCGTCCGCCGCGCGCAGGAGCTTCGCGCCGAGCTGGTTGCCGGCGCCGACTTTGCCGAGCTGGCGCGCAGCCAGAGCGATGACAAGGCCAGCGCGGTGCAGGGCGGCGACCTGGGCTCGTTCGGCCGCGGGCAGATGGTGCCGCAGTTCGATTCGGCGGTGTTCTCGCTCCCGGTGAACGAGATTTCGCAGCCGGTGATCAGCCAGTTCGGCGTGCACCTGATCCAGGTGCAGGAGCGCACGGGCGACCAGGCCAAGGCGCGCCACATTCTGCTCAACTTCGCCAAGAGCGACGAGGCGGTGGGCCAGGTGGAGACGCAGCTCAAGAACATCGCGGCCAAGGCGGCCAACGGCGGGCTGCGCGCCGCGGCGCAGGGCGCGCCGGGGGTGATCTTCCGCGACAACGTGGACGTGACGGCCGAGTCGCCGTTCGCGGCCGGCATCGGCTCGGCGAGCGAGGCGCTGGACTGGGCCGCCACGGCGGAGCAGGACCGCGCCGCGGGCGAGGGCACGGGCGTGAGCGACGTGCTGGAGTCCGATCAGGCGATGTACGTGGTGCAGTTGATGGAGTACCGCACGGCGGGCGAAATGACGCTGGCCGAGGCCACCCCGCAGATCCGCGAGCGCCTGGTGCGCCGCAAGCGTTCGGCGGCGGCGCTGCAGGCGGCGAGCCGGCTGGTGGCGCAGATCAACGCCGGGCAGACGCTGGAGCAGGTGGCGGCGGCCAACGGCGCCGCGGTGCAGCGCACCGGTCCGTTCACCCGCGTGGACGCCAACCCGGTGTTCGGGCAGGCCAACGCGGCGATCGGCGCGGCGTTCGGCACCCCGCTCAACCGCGTGGGCCCGGCGGCGGAAACGCCGGCCGGCGTCTTCCTGATCCGCCCGGTGGCGCGCACGGCGGCCGACCGCGCGCAGTTCGAGGCGCAGAAGGACGTTCAGCGCCGGCAGGCGGCCGCGTCCATGCGGCAGGAGATGTTCCAGCAGTGGCTGACGGATGCCCGCAAGCAGGCCCGCATCCGTGACGACCGCGCCACGCTGGTTCGCCAGAGCTGATCGCGCGTTCCCGCTGGACCCGAGCCCCGCCATCCGGATTCCGGGTGGCGGGGCTTCTTCTTTTCTGTTGATGAGGATCAGCGTTTCGGCGGATGCGGATGATGAAAAACGTAGATTGGCGGGGGTTCGGGCATCCGGGCTGGGGCGACTGAAGTCGCGGCAACAACGGCGCGAAGTCCGCCTTCGCGGACTGGGGTAGCGGCTCCGGCGCGCGCCGCCCGCACCGGACCCGCCGCCGGGGTCGGTTGAAGCCCCGAACGTGGACGCGTCAGCGGCCACGTGTCGGGGCTTACCGCTGTTTGAGCGGCGGATTCATTCGCTCAAGACACTCCGCGCCGCACACCGAATCCCGAGTTCGCGGCGGTGGTGGGATTCGTCGCGACCGGCGCTCGGCCGCCCCCGCACACGGAATCCCGAGTTCGCGCCGGGACCGGGGGCTGGGTCAACGACCGGCACTCCGCCAACCGAAAACGCGAACGAGCCCCGCCTTCCATTGGAGGCGGGGCTCGCGGTGCTTCGGGATCGGACGGTGATCAGTCCGCGGTGAGCCAGTCCAGGATGGCGTCGCTGACGGCGGAATCGCTTTCGCGGTCGAACGCCACGAACATGGGGCTGCTGTTGATTTCCATGAACACCAGTTCGCCCGTTTCCGCGTGCGTCTTGAAGTCCGCCGCGCCAAACTCCATCCGCAGCCGCTCCATAAGCCTGCCCAGCGCCACCAGAAGCGACGGATCGATGCTTTCCACCGGCAGCAGCTCCACGCGGGTGTCATCCGCCGCGCGGTAATCCAGTTCCTCGCTGATGACGGCAAACGGAATGAAGCGGCCGCCCACACCGTAGATGCGCACCTCCGGCGCAATCAGCCGCTCCTGCACGAACGCGGGCGCGGCAGAGCGGCCCTCGCGCAGCCCCGTGCTGGCGCGCAGGTCGCGCACCATCTGCGTGTACCCGCCGCCCGGAACCGGCTTGGCGATCATGTCATCCGCGCCCGGAACCTCGTCCAGCGCCGCGACTTCGTTGGTGATCAGCGTGCGCGGAATGCGCAGCCCGCACTGCGCCGCCGTCCGCAGCATGAACGGCTTGTTCACCTGGCCGGCGTAGTCGCGGTTCATCACGCGGAACTCGTCGTGCGCCAGCATCCACCCGTGCAGCACCGTGTACCACGCGTTGGCGCGAAACACTGCCGAGGCGCGCTTTTCCGCCAGCCCGGTGAACACGTCGTGGCGCAGAAAGCCGCAGCCCGGACGGATTTCCTCGCCCTCCACCAGCAGCGTGTCGGCCTGCATGTCCCAGGTGAGGCCCGGGTTGGAGCCGGCGCCCACGCGCACGTCCACCACGTTCAGGCCACGCTCGTTCGCGCGCCGCAGCAGGGCGGTGATGTTGGGGTCGGCGTCGCCGCCGGCAATGAGCACGCCGGTGCGGGGCGGCGCGGCAAGGGTGGCGGAAGCGGGGTGCAGAGCCGTGGCTGGCATGGATTTACACGCTGGGATGACAGGATGGCGGGCCCGGGGAACGTGCCCCGGACCCGCCGCGGAAGCGGATCAGAACTCGCCGAACGGGTTCTCCGTCTCCACCGATTCCATCACGACGCACTCTTCGTAGCGCGGCGCGGTGGTCGGGTTTTCCTCGCCGCAGGCGAGCGTCTTGTCGCGCATGGTGATTCTCCGGATGCGGGTGTATGCACGGCGCGCGGAGCGGGGGTGCTCCGGGCCGCTGCAAAACCATAGCGGATCGCCATCCATCAATCAAGTAACGTCGGATAATGAGTACGAAGGGGACATAAGCAGATGCCGCCGCATTTCCGCACCGCTACATTCCCTTTCCACCAGGCTGGCGCGACTGCCGCACTATCCTTCAATCCCGCACATCGCTCCACCAATACGGAGAACCGACGCCGACAGCACGATGGCGGATTCGGTGCGGATTGCAGGTGATCATCCCCCTCACGCACGGACGTAGTTGAAGCCCCGAACGGCGCCTGTGGGCGACGTGTCGAGCTTGCCGCTGTCCGAGCGGCGGATTACCCACTCCGCGCAACACGACTGCCTGATCATCCCTCAACCTGCCTCCTCATCATCATCGTCCGGCGACACTCACTCCCATCCGGCGACCGAGGATGATCGGCTGATCGCATCCGCCGACCTGTTTGTTCAATCAACTCGCCGGCCTGCCTGCTCGACATCATCGGTGATCGCGACTGCGGGATCTGCCCGCCCGGCACTGTGGGGCAGGATGGCACCCGACGGACATTGCCGCTCGACGATGTTCATCGACCGGAATGCGATCGTGGCTCACGCCGGCGCCACGGGGAGGCGCAGGTGGACGGTGGTGCCCTCGCCGGGGGTGGAATCGACCGTTACCTCCCCGCCCCACGCCTCCACCAGCCGCCGCACGATGGCCAGCCCCAGCCCCGTGCCGCTGGTCTTGGTGCTGAACTGCGGCTCAAATACGCGCGGCAGCGACTCGGCGGGAATGCCCTCGCCGTTATCGGCCACGTCCACCTGCACCCACGCCCCGCCGCCCGCCTGTGCCGCGGTGATGCGCACCTCGCCGGGGCCGTCCAGCGCGCCTCGGGCGTTCTCCAGCAGGTTCACCAGCACCTCCTTGAGTTCGCCCGCCCGCGCGCGCACCGGCGGAAGGCCGGGCTCCAGATCCAGCCCGTAGTCGATGCCGTCGCTGCCGCCGCGGTACAGCGCCAGCGTTTCCTCCGATACGCGCCGCACGTCCACCGTCTCCAGCGGCGCGCCCGCCTCCGCCGGCGTGCCGAACCGGGCGAATGCGCGGCTGATTTCGCCCAGGTGGTCAATCTCCCGCAGCACCGCCTCCACGTTGCGGTCCAGAATGCCGCCGAAGTCATCGCGCCCGTCCGCATAGGCGCGCCGCACGTGCTGCACGGCCAGCTTGATGGGCGTAAGCGGATTCTTGATCTCGTGCGCCACCTGCCGCGCCATTTCGCCCCACGCCAGCACGCGGGCGGAGCGGATCTCGTTGGTCACGTCCTCCAGCACCAGCACGGCGCCGCGCTTTACGGTGTCCACGCTCAGCCCGCGCAGGCGCAGGCGCACCACGCGCCCGTCCACCTCGCGCTCCTCCACCCGCTCCCGCGCGCCGGACGCCAAGAAATCGCTCACCGTCGCGGCCACCACGCCGGGAAGGGCCAAGTCACCGGGGATGGCCGCGCCCACGGGAATGTCCACGCCCAGAATCTGCTCCGCGCGCGGGTTGATGAGCGCCACGCGCCCGGCCGCGTCCAGCGCCACGACTCCCGTCCCCGCCTCCGCGACGATGGCTTCCGTCCGCCGCGTCTCGCGTACGAGCGCCGCCTGGCTCAGGCGCAGGCTGCGCACCATGCGGTTGAACGCGCGGTACACCCGCCCGAATTCGTCGCGCCGCCCGGACGGCAGGCGTACGGAAAGATCGCCCGAGCCCACGGAGGCCGCCGCGCCGCTCAGCGCCTCGATGGGCCGCGACAGCGTCCGTCCCACCAGCAGGGAAAGGACGAGGGAAAGCGCCGCGCCCGCCAGGCCGGCCAGCGCCACCAGATCCGCCAGTTCCCGCCGCCGCCGCGCGATCTCGCCCGTGGCCAGCGGCGTGGGCGAGGCCAGCACGCGCCCGCCCTCCACGCCGCGATAGGCCACCAGGTACTCGCGCCCGGCAAGCTCGCGCCGTTCTTCACGCTCCACCGCCTCGCCCACGGTGAAGTCCAGGTAGACGGCCGGCGGGAGCCACGCGTCGTACAGCCCCAGGTCGATGACTTCCGGCGACGCGGCCTGCCGCAGCACCCCGCGCTGGTACAGGAGCAGATCCGCCCCCACGTGGCTGGAAAGGGCGGACAGCCCCTGCCCGTTCACCTCCGCCGAGGCCTGCGTGAGGGCGCGGTCCGCCAGCGCGCCCGCCGTGCGCTCCACCTCGCGCGACAGTGCCTGGTACGCGGTGGCGCCGAACGCGGCCATCGGCAGCAGAAAGAAGGCGAACAGCGCGCCGGTCAGCCGGCCGCGAAAGGTGAAGATCCACGCCCAGCGCGCCGGCTCCACCCCCAGCGGCTCGCCGCACAGCGTGCGTCCCAGCGCCCACAGCAGCGTCATCGCCGCCAGCAGCAGCGCGGCGCTCACGATGCCGCGTGCGCCCAGGATGGCCCGCGTGGGGGTGAGCAGCAGCATGTGCGCGTGCATGGGCTGGCCGGGAAACAGAACCGTCGTTTCGCTCCGCCACCCGTTCTCCGCCCGCAGCCAGCGGATGTCGCCCGTGCCCTCCGCCAGGCCGCGCGCGGGGACCAGGGAGAGCGTGGCGCCGTCGTCCCCTTCCCCCGCGGCCTGCGGGTCCAGAAAGCGGGCCAGCGACGTCGATCGCGACAGGTACGCGCGCGGCGGAACGGCCACGGACACGCTCTGCCCGCCGGTCAGCGGCACCACCAGCAGGTAGTGGAGGCCGGGAACGTCCGTCATCCGCTCCAGCCGCGGCTCCTCGTCCAGCCGGGCGCGCTGCAGCAGCGCCGCCACCCGCTCGCGGGGGACAGCCGCGTCCGCCAGCCGCAGCTCCGTGGCCGGCTCGCCGCCGCTCCACACGGTGATGCGCCCCTCGTATCCCTCCCGCGCCAGCCCCGCCTCCACCCACGCCTGGTACAGCAGGCTCACCCCCTGCCGCCCCTCCGCATCCAGCCGCAGCACGTCTTCCGAAAACTGGCGCAGCAGAAAGTCCAGAAACGGGTCCGCCTGCGTCCCCAGCTTCCCCAGTTCCCGCTCGGATTCGCCCAGCCGCTCCGTCAGGTGCAGCGTCCACAGCGCGGGGAGGGCGAGCGAGGCCGCGATCCATCCCGCGCACACCCAGGGCAGGAGCGCGCCGCGGCGCACGTCCACGCGGGGGATGCCGTACGCGGCGAGCGCGAAGGGGATGGCCCACGCGGCGGCGGACCACACCGGCAGTTCGCGCCCGGGACGCCACCAGCCGATCACGCAGGCGGCCAGCAGCGCGGCCGCGATCAGGCTCCCGGCAACGGCCTCGCCGCGCACGCGTTCGTCCCCGTCGCGCCGGCCCAGCAGCGCGTACAGCGGCAGCGCGGCCAGCAGCGACATCGCCAGCACCACCGGCGCGCCGCCGCCCTCCCGCGAAGCCAGCACCGCCGCCGCCACGGACGAGCGGACCGTCCACAGCACCAGCGCCATCCATCCCCCCGCCATCGCCACGCGCACGGGGAGCGGAAGCCGGCCGGTGCGCCGCCCCGCCGTCTGCCGCGCCAGCATCCACACGGCCGCGCCGGACAGGACGACCAGAAGCTGGCCGAGCGTGACATCCACCGGGAGCGGAAGGACGAAGCGCGTGGGAGAAAACAGCTCCGCCGCGTGCACCAGCGCCCCCAGCGGCGCCACCACCAGCGCCACCGTCAGCACCGCCACGGGAACGCCGGGATTGCGCCCGCCGCCGCGCCACCACACCAGGGCCAGCAGCAGCGCGCCCGCCGCCCACGCCAGCGACACCTCCCACCGGCCACGGTCCACCACGCGGTCGCGCCACGCGTCCTGCGTAAGCGTCTCGAAGACGCCGCTCAGGATGGTGTCGCGGCTGGTGGCCCAGTCCCACACCGAGTCGCCCTGCGCCAGCGCGGGCGTGGTGAAGCGGGGGACGATGCCGTTGCGCTCCGCGAACCGCTCCGCGTACGGCGTGGCGCCCTCGCCCATGCGCACGTGCGCCTGCAGCAGCTTGGCGGCGATCGCCACGTTGCCCGTCTGCAGCGGCTCGGTAAAGTACACGTAGCCAAAGAGCGGGCCGGCGGAAAAGGACGATTCCACCAGGCCGCGCCGCACCGAGTCCGGCACGGTGCCGCGGTGCTCCCCCGCCCACACCAGCGGCGAGCCGTCCGCGCGGTAGATGGCCACGGCGCTCATCCCCGTCTGCGCGCGCACGCGCTCCATCGCCTGGAACAGCCCCGTGCTTGCGACGCGCGCGCCGCCCGCCGCGTCTGCCGCGCCCAGCACGGCCTGGCCGCCGCGGTCGAACAGGTTGTTCAGCCCGTCGTTCACCCGTTCGCCCGCGCGCTCCTCCACGGCGGGGCGCACCCGGTTCCAGTCGGATGCCACCCGCCACAGGCGGAACTGCGTGCGTCCGGCCAGCCCCAGCGCCACGGCGAGCGCGGCAAAGACCAGCGCGCGTTCGATGCGGCTCACGCGGGGAAGAACGAGCCACAGCAGTGCGCACACGGCCGCGCCCAGGTACCATCCGGAGGTCAGGCGCGACATCCACAGCGCCAGCAGCAGCACCGCGCCCCACGCCGCGGCCCAGCCGATGCGATCACGCATGGGCCCGCCCCGCGGTGCGGGCGCCGGATCGCGCACCGGCTCCGTTTTCACCTCTGCCGTCGTCTGGATGCTCACGCCTTCCCGATCCTATGCCCTTTCCGACCTGCCATGGACGGAGATCGCCGCGCACCTCACGCGCGACCGCCGGCTGATTGTGCCCGTGGGCGCCTGCGACCAGTCCGGCCCGCACCTGCCCGTGGGCGCGGGCTCGTGCGTGGCCGAGGCGCTGGCGCGCGACCTGTCGCAGGAGTTCGGCGTGCTGCGCGCGCCCTCGTTCGCCTTCGGCGTAAACCTGCCGGGCGAGGCCGTGTACGCCGGCACGGCGGGGCTCAAGCCCAAGACGCTGCACCGCGCGCTCAACGAACTGCTGGCCGGGTGGGCCGCGCAGGGCTTTACGGAGTTCATCACCATCACCGCCAACGTGCACGGCCCGCACGCCGAGGCCATCGCCACCATCCGCGCGGTCCGCGCCCGGGTGCGCGTGGTGGAGGCGCTGTCGGTGGACCTGAGCGAGATGCTGGACGGCACGGGGGGTACGGAGCACGCGGGCGAGGTGCTGACGTCGCTGCTGCTGCACCTGCGCCCCGAGGTGGTGCGGATGGATCGCGCGCGGGACTTTGGACTGGACCCCGTGCGGGCCAGAAAGTTCGTGGGCGGACAGCTTCCGCGCATCCCCCCCGGCGGCGAGGGGACGGTGGGGCAGCCCTCCCTGGCCACCGCGGAAAAGGGAAAGCGCATCTACGAGCACATCCTGCAGAAGATCCGCCTCAAGGTGTTCATCGCCCCGCCGGTGGAGGAACTGGAGGAGTAGCGGGGGCGGATGACGGGCGGGCACCGCGCGGGGCGCGTGATCATCCGCGCGGATGGTGGGGACGTCCGGGAGCAGGACGTTATCCGTCGCGGCGGAACCCTGCAACGTGCCGCGCCGAAACCCCGGCCCCGGCGCGGGGTATGCTCATGCGGACCGGCGTGCCCGCCGCACGGGCGCGCCGCCATTCACGTGAGGAGACATGAAGATTCTGACCCGACTCGCCCTGCCGCTCGCCGTGTTCGCCCTGGCTGCCCCCGCGGCGGCCCAGGGCGGCGACACCGGCACCTTTCGCGTGTACGTGGACGGCCGCGAGGTGGGCACCGAGGAATTCACCATCACGCAGCTGGGAAGCGGCACCGGGCAGGAAATCAGCGCCACGGGCCGCGTGCGCGTCCGCTCCCCCGAAGGCACGCTGGAGCTGGACACCCGCCTGGGTTCACGCGGCATCGGCAGCGACCCGGTGGACTACCAGGTCATCGTGGGTGGCAGCTCCACCAGCAAGATCGTGGGGACGGTGAACGGCGGCCGCTTCAGCGCCAAGATCGTCACCCCCGCGGGCGAGCAGCTGCGCGAGTACCTGGCCAGCAGCGGCGCCGTGGTACTGGACGAGGGCGTGGCGCACCACTACCACTTTCTGGCCCAGCGCACCCACAACGGCCGCGTTCCCGTCATCGTACCGCGCGAGAACCGGCAGGTGATGGCCACCGTCAGCAGCCGCGGCGAGGAAAGCATCACCGTCAACGGCACCTCGGTGACGCTGTTCCATCTGGTGGTGCAGCCCGCCGGCGGCGCCGAGCACCACGTGTGGGTGGATGCACTGAACCGCGTGCTGCGCGTGGAAGTGCCCAGCCGGTCCTACCGCGCCGAACGCACCGCCGTCCCGCGCTGACGGTCGCGCGGCGGACGGACGGCCCCGGGGAGTGAGCGCGAGGAGCGCGGGAGACGGTCTCCCGCGCTCCTCTTCGTTTCTCTCCCGCACGTGCGCGCCGCACCGCGGATCCGCTCCCCTTGGGCGAACGCCGTTCGGGCATTATCTTTTGCGTCTCCGCACCGCGCGCTCAGCGCACGAGCAGTTCATCGTTTCCCATCCCGCCATGACTGACACCGCCTACGCGCCCGCGGCCCAGGAGCCGCAGGCCGCCCCCGGATCGTTCGTCCGCCGCGTGGCGGACACGTTTCTTTCGCCCATCGCGCTGTTCGGCCGCTTTGGCGCGCGGCCGCCCTGGGTGGACGTCACGGTGCTGAGCGTGGTGATCATGGCCGGCGCCATCGCCATGGTTCCGGAAAGCGTCTACCTGGAAACCATGCGCGAGGCCGTTCGCCAGCAGGGCCAGCAGATGACTCCGGCGATGGAGGGAATGGCCGGGATGCAGCGCGTCTTTGCCCTCGGGGCCACGGTGGTGATGCCGTGGATCGCGCTGGTCATCTCCGCCGGGCTGCTGACGCTGATCTTTTCCGTGCTGATGGGCGGCAAGGCCACCTTTCGCCAGCACGTGTCGGTGATGGCGCACGCCGGGCTGATCGGCGCCGTGGGACTGTGGGCGCGGCTCCCCGTCATCCTGCAGAAGCGGGACATGCAGGCGGGCATCAGCCTGGCCGCGCTGGCGCCGTCGGCGGAGCCGGGGAGCTTTACCTACAAGTTCCTCAACGCGTGGGACGTCTTCACCATCTGGCAGTACGTGGTCATCGCCTTCGGCGTGGCCATCGTGGGCCGCAGAACCGGGGTGGGAACCGCGGTGGCGGTGATCCTGGGACTGTACGCACTGGTGATGGCGGGAATCGCCTCGTTCTGACCCGTTCCACACCCGGGTTTTCCACCGCGCCCGTCCGGCCTTCCGGACGGGCACGGATGTTTTCCGGACGATTGCACCGCGGTTCCGCGCGCGGCTGAAACCCGCGGACGGCCGGCCCCGTACAGGCCCAGCGTGCGGCACCGGGCCGCCTCCTTGCCCGACCCCCGACATCCCGACTGACCCCCCAATGTCGCTCCCGAATCTTCGCCGGACATCCGGCCTTTTGCTGCTTGCGTGCGCCGTGGCGGCGCCCGCCGCCGCACAGCGGCCCGACAGCGCGGGCCCCGGACTCACCCTGCAGCAGGCCGTGTCTTCGGCGCGCGAGCAGAACCCCGACATGCTGGCGCAGCGCAACGACCTGCGCGGCACCCGCGCGGGGATGCGCGCCGCCCGCGCGGACTTTCTCCCCTCCGCCAGCGCGGGCGCCAGCGTGGGCTACACCGCCAGCGGCATTCAGCGCTACGGCGCGCAGTCGTTCGGCGAAAGCCCCGACTACTACTCGTCCAGCTGGAACGTGGGGCTGCAGTATGAAATGAGCGGCGCCAAGCTGCTTCAGCCGCGCATTGCCCGCGCCCAGCACCAGGCCGCGGAAAGCCGCATCGCCGGGTACGAGTGGAGCCTCACCACGCAGGTGGGCCAGCAGTACCTGACGGTGCTGCAGGCCGGCGAGCGGGTGACGCAGGCGCAGCGCGAGGTAGAGCGCACCGGCGAGCACGAGCGGCTGGCGCGCGCCAAGCTGGAAGTGGGCTCCGGCACGCCGCTGGACGTGCGCCGCGCCCAGGTGGACCGCGGCCGCGCCGAATCGGCGCTGGTGCAGCAGCAGAACAGCTACGGCACCGAAATGCTGCGGCTGAGCCGGCTGATGGGCGCCGACCTCCCCCTGGACACGCGCCTCACCAGCCGATTCGAGCTGTTTGAGCCCACGTGGAACGCGGACGCGCTGGTGGCCGAGGCCATCGCCGCCAACCCGGCGCTCGCCGCCGCCCGCGCCAACTCCGGCGCCGCGCAGACGCAGGTGCGCGCCGCCCGCTCGCAGTACCTCCCCTCCATGAACCTGCAGGTGGGGCTGGTGGGCTCGGTGTACAGCGCCGGCAACATTTCGCCGCTGGTGAACGGGCAGCTGAACCAGATGGGCGCCGCGTTCGCCGCGTGCAACGACAACAACGTCATCCGCGGCGCGGCGGGGCTGCCGCCGGTGGACTGCTCCGGGCTGAACTCCGCCGACCCGGTGGTGCGCCGCGCGGTGCGCCGCCAGTTCGAGTCGTCCAACCCCAGCTTTCCCTTCGGCTACGAGCGCCAGCCGCTGCAGGCCTCGCTCAGCTTCTCGCTCCCCCTGTTCGACGGGCTGGCCCGCGAGCGCCGGGTGGAGGAAGCCCGCGTGCAGGCCAGCGACGCCGACCTGGCGGTGCGCGGCCAGGAGCAGACGCTGCGCTCCGACGTGCGCGCCGCGCTGCTGAACACGCAGACGGCCTTCCGCGCCGCGCAGCTGGAGCGCCAGGTGGCCGACAACGCCGCCGAGGAGCTGCGGATGGTGCGCGAGCGGTTCCGCCTGGGAAGCGCCAACTCGGTGGAGATCACCGACGCGCAGACCCGCCTGGCCGAAGCCGAGCGCGCCGTGATCGACGCCGTGTATTCCTACCACAAGTCGCTGGCCGCCCTCGAGGCGCTGGTCGGCCGCCCCCTTCGCTGAACCCCCGTCGGTTCTCCCCCGGGAACCTGAGAGGATAACGAGACATGTCGAATCTGAAGAAGGCCGCCATCGTGGTGGGCGTGGTTGCGGTGATCGGAACGCTGGGCGCGCTTTCCATGCGCGGCGGCAACAAGGGCGGCGTGCAGGTGCGGCCGGAGCAGGTGGCCCGCCGCGACCTGGTTTCCATGGTGCAGGCCAGCGGCAAGATCGAGCCGAAGCGCAAGGTGGACATCAGCGCCGACATCAGCGGCCGCGTGGTGGAGCTGAGCGTGGAAGAGGGACAGTGGGTCAACCAGGGCGCCGTGCTGCTGCGCATCGATCCCACGCAGTACGTGGCGCAGGTGCGCCGCGCCGAGGCCGCCGTGGCCCAGAGCCAGGCGCGCGCCTCGCAGAGCCGCGCCCAGCTGGCCAAGGCGCAGAACGACCTGCGCCGCGCCGAGCAGCTGGCGCAGACCAACGAGCTGGTGTCCGCGGCCGACGTGGAGAACGCCCGCACCCAGGCCCAGGTGGCGCAGCAGGAGACGCAGGGCGCCGTGTTCGCCGTCACCCAGGCGCAGGCCGCCGTCAGCGAGTCGCGCGACCAGCTGCGCAAGACGACCATCGTGGCGCCCATGAGCGGCCGCGTGACCCGCCTGAACATCGAAGAAGGTGAAACGGCGGTGGTGGGGACGATGAACAACCCCGGCTCGCTGCTGCTGACCATCGCCGACCTTTCGGTGATGCAGGCCAAGGTGGAAGTGGATGAGACCGACGTCCCCGGGCTGACGCTGGGCGACAGCGCCGTCATCAAGGTGGACGCGTTCCCCGGCCGCAGCTTTCCCGGCCACGTGACGCGCATCGGCAACAGCTCCATCCAGCCCACGGCGGGCGGCTCGGCGGACCAGCAGTCGGTGGACTACGAGGTGATCATCACCATCGACAATCCCCCGGCGGAGCTGCGCCCGGACCTGTCGGCCACGGCCGAGATCATCACCGAAACGCGCCGCAACGCGCTCTCGGTGCCCATCATCGCGCTGACGGTGCGCGACAAGGAAGGGAAGAAGTTCAAGGCCGCGGAGGAGAACGACGAGGGCGCGCCGGCGGAAAAGGCGCAGCGCGAGCCGGAGCAGGAAGTGGAAGGCGTGTTCGTGATCCGCGACGGCAAGGCCGTGTGGGTGCCGGTCACCATCGGCATCGCGGGCGACCGCTACTTCGAGGTGGTGAGCGGGCTCAAGGGCGGAGAAACGGTGGTGGCGGGAAGCTACCAGGCCATCCGCGACCTGGAAGCCGACCAGGCGGTAAAGGTGCCCGAGGCGGAGACCCCGGCGGAGAAGGCGGCGGCACCCAAGGCCAAGGGGACGGCGTGAGCGCCGTCCTGATTCTGGCCCGCGGGCTGGAAAAGCACTACGACCTGGGCGCGGAAACGGTGCGCGCCCTGCGCGGGGTGGACCTGGAGATCGCGCAGAACGAGTACGTGGCCATCATGGGCCCGTCCGGCAGCGGCAAGTCCACCTTCATGAACCTGATCGGGTGCCTGGACACCCCCACCGGCGGCGAGTACGTGCTCAACGGCAACCGCGTGGCGGGGATGGGCGAGGACGAGCTGGCGCGGGTGCGCAACCGGGAAATCGGCTTCGTCTTTCAGACCTTCAACCTGCTGCCGCGCAGCACCGCGCTGGAAAACGTGGAGCTGCCGCTGGTGTACGGCGGGTTCAACAAGAAGGAGCGGCGCGAGCGGGCCGAGCAGGCGCTGGCGCACGTGGGGCTGCAGAACCGCATGGACCACCGCCCCAGCCAGCTGTCCGGCGGCCAGCGGCAGCGCGTGGCCATTGCCCGCGCGCTGGTGACCAGGCCCAGCATCATTTTGGCGGACGAGCCCACGGGCAACCTGGACTCGACGACGTCGGAAGAGATCATGGCGCTGTTCGCCGCGCTGCACGCGGAAGGGCAGACCATCATCATGGTGACGCACGAGCCCGACATCGCGGCGCACGCCGAGCGCGTGGTGACGCTGCGCGACGGCAAGATCGAGAGCGACCGGCGGCAGACGCCGGCCATCGTGGGCACGGCGGTCAAGCACACTCCGGAGTTCGCCCCGGCGGGAGGCTGAGCCATGGGCATCCGCGAGGCGATCCGGATCGCGCTGGCCATGATCCGGGCCAACAAGCTGCGCGCCTTTTTCACCGTGCTGGGCACGGTGGTGGGCGTGACCTTTCTGATCGCGGTCATCACCCTGCTCAACGGGATGGACGCGTACATGAAGGAGGAGTTCGCCGGCCGCATCTTTGGCAACAACACGGTGCTGGTGCGGCGCACTCCGGAAATGTCCAACGAGCCGATCTCCGAGGACACCTGGCGCGAATGGCAGCGCCGCCGCCGCTACACCATGAACGAGGCGGAGTGGCTGAGCCAGAACATGCGCACCCCCGGCCTGCTGTCGTACAGCTACGACGAGGACGCCAAGGTGAGCGACGGGCGGGGACGCGAGCTGCAGAACGTGAACATCATCGGCGCCAACGCCAACTTCTTTCGCGTCCGTGAGCTGGACTTCAAGGCGGGACGGCCGTTTTCCGCCAACGAGGCGGGGCGCGGCGCGCCGGTCATCGTGCTGGGGACGGAGGTGGCCGAAACGCTGTTTCCCGGCCGCAACCCGCTGGGGCAGACGGTGCGCATCGGCGGCGACCCGTACCAGGTGATCGGGCTGCTGGAGGAGCAGGGGTCGCTGTTCGGCATGTCGATGGACCGCATGGCCATCGCGCCGGCGCGCTCCCCGCTCAACGGCGGCGTCTTTCCCTTCGCCAACACGGTGGAGGACATCAGCTTCAAGGTGCCCACGGGTGAGCTGCTTCCCGTGGCGGAATCGGAGATGATCGGGCTGAACCGCACGCTGCGGCGGCTGCGCCCCTCCGAGGAAAACAACTTCTCGGTGGAAACCGCCGAATCGTCGCTGGGCTTCTGGGACACCATCAACGGCTTCCTGATGACGGCGCTGCCGCTGCTGGTGGGGATTTCGCTCGTGGTGGGCGCGGTGGTGATCATGAACATCATGCTGGTTTCCGTCAGCGAGCGCACGCGGGAAATCGGCATCCGCAAGTCGCTGGGCGCCAAGCGGCGCGACATCCTGCTGCAGTTTCTGATCGAGGCGGGAACGCTGTCGGGAATGGGCGGGCTGCTGGGGATCGGGCTGGGGATCGGGATGGCCACCCTGGTGTCGGCGGTGTCGCCGCTGCCGGCGCGCGTGTCGGGCGGGGCCATCGGGCTGGCGCTGTTTCTGGGGATCGGGGTGGGGCTCATGGCCGGGGTGTACCCGGCGTGGCGGGCGTCGCGGCTGGATCCCATCGTTGCCCTTCGGGCGGAATAGGAGCGTACCATGAACTGGACCGCCGGACGAGAGGGCGTCACCATCGCCCTGGAGTCGCTGCGCGCCAACAAGGTGCGCGCCTCGCTCACCATCCTGGGGATCGTGATCGGCGTGGCCACGGTCATGACCATGGCCGCGGCGATCAGCGGGTTCCGTGGCTCGGTGATGTCGAGCCTGGAAAGCATCGGGCCCAAGAACTTCATCGTCGCCCGCTTCGACCAGACGACGCTGCAGCTGGGCGACGGCAACGGCAAGCCGCCCTGGGACGGCAAGCCCGCCATCACGTTCTCCGAAGCGCAGATGCTGGCGGAACTGCCCAGCATCCGCAGCGTGTCGTCGTCCGCGGGGACGAACGGCAAGGCCAAGGCGGGCTCGCGCACCATTCCCGGCGTGCAGATCGGGGGGCAGAGCGCCGACTGGCCGGAGTACTCGCAGGGCGACTTCGTGCAGGGGCGCAACTACCTTCCGCTGGACGAAGCGCGCAGCAACAGCGTCGCCGTGCTTTCGCTGGGTCTGGCGGAGGCGCTGTTCCCCGGCGGCAACGCGGTGGGGCGCGAGGTGCGCCTGGCCGGGCAGCCGTTCCGCGTGGTGGGCGTCTACAAGGTCAAGGACAACATCTTCGCCAGTTCGGCCGACAACACGGCGTACGTGCCCACGACCACCGCCATCAAGCGGCTGGGCGCGGACCCGGACTGGATGAGCCTTCTGGTGGTTCCCGCCACCGACGCCACGCAGGCGCAGGCGATGGACGAGGTGACCTCCGCGTTGCGCATTTCCCGCGGCCTGCGCCCGGGCGAGGAGAACAACTTCGCGCTGATGCGGCAGGAAGCGTTCGGCGAACTGTTCGACCGCATCACGGGCGTGTTCTTTCTGGTGATGCTGGTGCTGGCGGGAATCGGGCTGATCGTGGGCGGCGTGGGGGTGGTGGGGATCATGATGATTTCCGTCACCGAGCGCACGCGTGAGATCGGCGTGCGCAAGGCGCTGGGCGCCACCCCGCGCGAGATCCTGTGGCAGTTCCTGGTGGAGTCGATGACGGTGACGCTGGTGGGCGGGGTGATCGGCCTGCTGATCGCCATGGGCTTCGCGGGGCTGATCACCGCGCTGACGCCGGTGCCCGCGTCGATTCCGCTGTGGGCGGTGGGCGCGTCGCTGCTCGTCGCGGCGATCGGCGGAATGGGATTCGGCCTGTACCCGGCGTTCAAGGCGGCGCGGCTGGATCCGGTGGATGCGCTGCGGTACGAGTAACAGCAGGGAATAGGGAATGGGGAATAGGGAATAGGAACGGCGTTCTCTTGATGGCCCCCGGCACTGCGCGTTTGCGCGCGGTGCCGGGGGTTCCCATTTTGCGGGGCATTGCGCGCTCGGGCGTCCCGAGCACGGCCGGACCACAGCGCCGAATAAGCGCGCCGCGTCGGGTTCGAGGCCGGGCCGGGCCGGGGCCGGGGTTCGGGGGGGGACGATACGGCGCCCGGCGGCGTAGATTGGCCCGGCGGTTGAAACCGCGCCTCGGAAAACACGAAGTCCGCCTTCGCGGACTGCGGCGGCGGATCAGGTGTGTGGTCTCCCCCTCTCCGTGCGGCTGTTTGCACGGGGAGGGGCCGGGGGAGGGGCCCGCCCGGGGACGGGCGCCGAACCATCCTCCCGCGCCGAACGGCTCCCCCTCTCCCGCGGAGCGGGTGGAGGGGGCTGGGGGGAGGGGGCCTCCTCGCTGCACCGGCACCGTCCGAACCAGGCCGATCAGTCGCACTCACGCACTAACGCACTCAGCACTCACGCACTTCCATCCACCGTGACCGATAACGACGCCCCGTCCCCCGACCCGCTCGCCCCGCCGGTGGACCTGCTGGCCATCGCCGCGCACCGCGACGACGTGGAACTGCTCTGCGGCGGCACCATGGCCCGCATGGCCGCGCAGGGCTACCGCACCGGCATCCTCGACCTGACCGCGGGCGAGCGCGGCACCGACGGCAGCGCGCAGCTTCGCGGCGAGGAATCCGACGCGGCGGCCGTCATCCTGGGCGTCACCGCGCGCCGCAACGCGGGGCTGCCGGACGCCGGGCTGCAGAACACGCCCGAGACGCGGCAGCTGATCGCCGGATTCGTCCGCGCGTTCCGCCCGCGCGTCGTCATCATCCCGTTCATGAACGGGCGGCACCCGGACCACCGGATTGCGTCACAGCTGGCCTACGACGCCTGCTTTCTGGCCGGGCTCGCCAAGCTGGACGCGCCGGGCGCGCCCCATCGTCCGGAAAAGATCCTGTACGCGCTCACCTACCGTGAAGACGCCATCAAGCCCAGCTTCGTAGTGGACATCACCGACTTCATGGAAACCAAGATGAAGGCGGTGCACTGCTACAGCAGCCAGTTCGACGGCAAGACGTGGGGCGGCGAAGTGTTTCCCGGCGGCGACCGCCCGCTCTACGACCAGGTGCGCATGCACGCCGCGCGCTACGGCTCGCTGATCCGCACGGAATACGGTGAGCCGTTCCACATCGCCGAAACCATGCGCGTGGACGACGTGCTCACGCTCGGCGTGCGCAGCATCTGAGGCAGGAAGTGCGTGAGTGCGGGGTGCGTTGAGTGCGTGAGTGCGCCCCCGGGCGGATCAGGTGTCCGGCTGCGCGCAGGTGATTTCGATGATGAGCCGCTTGTAGCTGGGCACGTCGTGGCCGTGCAGCTTGGCGACGGTCGCGGTCGCCGAGCCGCCGCGCAGCAGCCACGTGGCCATCCACTGGTTGATCTCCGGCGGCAGGTGGCCCAGCGGATCGCCCGTCCCCAGGTGCACCCACACCATCGGGTCGTCTTCCATCGGCGGATCGGGAATCAGCACCAGCGCGTCGCCCTCGCCCAACTGGTCGATGCGGGCGGCGCGGTCGGCGAAGATGGTGCCGTGCACGCTGGTGCGGAACGTGGCCGGATGGTCCTGCGGAAGGGGCGGAATCATGCACGAACGTGGCGCGAGGGGAGATGGCGTCCTCTTGGGAACGCAGGCTCTTCCCCGCCCCGCCCTCAAGGTTCGCGCCAGTGAAACCCGCGGGCGGAGCGGTTCATCGCCCGTCCGCTCTCCTTTTTGGATCTGATCGCGCGCATGCCGGATTCCGTCTACCTGGACCACGCCGCCACCACGCTTTTGCGGCCAGAGGCGCGCGACGCAATGCTCGCCGCGCTCGAGGGGCGATGGGGCAATCCGTCCAGCATCCACCGCTGGGGCCGCGATGCCCGCGCCGCCCTGGATGACGCGCGCGCCCGCTTCGCCGCCGTCATCGGCGCGAGCCCGGCGGAGATCGTGTTTACGCGCGGCGGCACGGAGGCCGACAACCTCGCGCTCTGGGGCCGCGCGCGCCTCGCCCCCGGCGCACCCCTCGCCTGCTCCGCCGTGGAGCACAGCGCCGTGCTCAACGCCCTCCGCGCGGCGGGAGACGCGGGCCACCTCATCCACCTGCTTCCGGTGGATGGAAACGGCCTGGTCGACCTCGATTCACTTCATCACCTGCTGGCGGCAGACGAGAAGCCGGCCATCGTTTCGGTGATGTGGGCCAACAACGAGGTCGGCACGCTGCAACCGGTGGACGAGATCGGCGCGATGTGCCGCGACGCGGGCGTCATCTTTCACTCCGACGCGGTGCAGGCGCTGGGCAAGGTGCCCGTCCGCGCGGACCGGACGGCGGTGGATCTGCTGGCGTTCAGCGCGCACAAGCTGGGCGGCCCGCGCGGCGTGGGCGCGCTCTACATCCGCCGCGGCACCGCCATCCAGCCGCTGCTGCAGGGCGGCGGGCAGGAGCGCGGAATGCGGCCGGGGACGGAGGACGTCGCGGGCGCCATCGCCTTTGCCGTCGCCGCCGAGCTTGCGGATGCGGAGCGGGAGGTGGAGATGACGCGCCTTGCCGCGCTCCGTGATCGCCTCGAATCCGAACTCGCCGCCCGCGTGCCCGGTCTGGTACTGAACGCCGCCGGTGCCCCGCGCCTGCCCACGATCAGCAACGTGTCCGTTCCCGGCGCGGACGCGGAGATGCTGTTGATCGGCATGGACATGGAGGGCGTTGCGGTCTCCTCGGGCTCCGCGTGCAGCAGCGGCGCGGTGACACCCTCGCACGTGCTCACGGCCATGGGCGTCGCGCCCGAGGCGGCCGGCCCGTCCGTGCGCTTCTCCTTGGGACGCGGCACCACCGAAGCCGACATCGAGCGCGTCATCGACATCTTTCCCACCGTGGCCGCCCGCGTCCGGATCTGATCGGACGCGTGATGACGCCCGTCCTCCGTGACCTCCGTGCATCCTCCGTGACCTCCGTGTGAAACGGCAGTTTTCACGGATATGCGCACCACACACGGCATGCGGTGTACAGAGCCGATTCCGCGATCCCGAGCGGAGCCAGATTCAGCAGAAGCAGAGTGATGGAGAAGAAGAACGTCCTCGTGGCCATGTCCGGCGGGGTGGATTCGTCCGTGGCGGCGGCGCTGCTGCAGGAGCAGGGGCACAACGTCATCGGCGTGACGATGAAGACCTTCTGCTACTCGGAATCCGACGCGGACGCGAACGGGCCGGGCAAGACGTGCTGCGGCCTCGACGGCATCATGGACGCGCGCCGGGTGGCAGACCGCCTGGGCATTCCGCACTACGTGTTTGACGTGGAGCGCGAATTCACGCGCGACGTGATTGACGACTTCGTTTCGGAATACGCCGCCGGGCGCACCCCGAACCCGTGCGTGCGCTGCAACGGAAACACCAAGTTCCGCGACCTGCTGCGCCGCGGCCGCATGCTGGGGTGCGACGCCATCGCCACCGGCCACTACGCGCGCATGGGCACGGACGCGAACGGCGCCCCCGTGCTGCTGCGCGGGCTGGACGAAAAGAAGGACCAGAGCTACTTCCTGTGGTCGCTGCCGCCGGAAATGCTTCCGCAGCTGCTGTTTCCGCTGGGCGAACTCACCAAGCCGCAGGTACGCGAGCGCGCCCGCGAGCTGGGTCTGGTGACGGCGGAAAAGCCGGAAAGCATGGAGATCTGCTTCGTTCCGTCCGGCAACTACGTGGACTTCCTGGAAAAGAAGCTGGGCACGGAGCACGCGGCGCTCACCACGGGCAACCTGGTGACGACCTCCGGCGACGTGATCGGCGAGCACGACGGCTACGCGCGCTACACGGTGGGCCAGCGAAAGGGGCTGGGCGGCGGGCGTTCGCTGCCGCTGTACGTGATCGGCACGCGGCCGGCGACGCGCGAGGTGGTGGTGGGGACGATGGAGGACCTGGACCGCACGGACGTGACCGTCGGTGGCCTGAACTGGCTGGCCACGATTCCGCAGCCGGGCGACGCGGTGCGCGTGCAGGTTCGCCACCGCGCTCCCGCCGTGGACGCGCGCGTGGAGTCCATCGGCGACGACGGCGTACGGCTGACGCTGAACAAGCCGCAGCGCGCGGTGACACCCGGCCAGTCGGCCGTCATCTTTCGCGACGACATCGTCCTGGGCGGCGGCCGCATCGCCGCCTGATCCGGGCGTCAGACGGAGGGGGATTACGGCGTTTCACAGAAACATAGAGCCGCCCACCGGACAGAGGGAGCCGCATGGACATCGTGATCGACCACGGTTCGCCGTCTCTCGCGGCGCCAATGATCCTGGGCTTCTGCGCGGTGATCGCCATCCTGCTGATCTGGAGGACGTTCAGAAAGCCGGATGTGCCCACATGGGGCCGGCGCGGGAAGCGGAAGTAGAGAACGGGAGCGGCGCACGATGCGCCGCTCCCGTTTTCCGTCATCCGCCGATCACGATCACCGTTCCCCATCGCCCGTACAAGCCGCAGCGTGCGATGCCTCCCGGCTCGTTGCATCATCTTCGGGGTGACCTCGGCGTCCAGGATGGCCGCATCATTACTCGATCCGCGCGGAGCGTCAG
Organism: Longimicrobium terrae; assembly: GCF_014202995.1. Taxonomy (NCBI): domain Bacteria; kingdom Pseudomonadati; phylum Gemmatimonadota; class Longimicrobiia; order Longimicrobiales; family Longimicrobiaceae; genus Longimicrobium; species Longimicrobium terrae. The sequence goes on along the minus strand of NZ_JACHIA010000004.1, from coordinate 20,965 downwards.
ACGGGAGTGAACTGCGGCGTTGCATTACGAGAACACAAGCATCCTCAACGAACGCGGTGCATGGACCTGGACATCGTCAAGATCTGTCCGCCTCCTTCGGCCATAGCGACCGACCTGATTCTGAGTTTCTGCGCGGTGGTCGCCGTTCTGCTGATCTGGCGGGTGTTCAGGAGGCCAGACGTCCCGGCCTGGGGACGCCATGGCACACGGATGTGAAAACGGGAGCGGCGCACGATGCGCCGCTCCCGTTTTTCGTCATCCACCGATCACGTTCCGCCTACTCCAGCACCTTGCTCTGCGCGAGCATCTGCCGAAGCTGCTCCTCGGATGATTCGTGGATCGCGTGCTCCGCATCCGCCTCGTCGCCGTCCATCTCCACAAAGCGCGGCGCGACGGTCTGATCGGTGAGGCAGTGAAAGATCACCTTGGGCCGGATGGACAGGCCGAACCGTCCGCCGGACGAGAACGCCTCCCAGGTGACCAGATCGGCATCGGTAAAAGTCTGGCTCATCTCACGCCTTGAGAAAAAGAAGTGCCCAGTGACAAACCGCGAGCGCCCAAGTTCAAGTGCCCAGGGTTCAAGTGCCCAGTGCCCAGGTTAGGTGCCGAGTACCGCCGATGATGCTGGGCACCCGGTACTTGGCACTTGGTACTGAGCACTTGGCACTTTTTTTCTTCAGTGCCTCATCCCCGCGGCCTCGGCGAATTCCTCGAACTCCTTGCGGGCGTCGCCCTCCAGTTCCTCGGGCACATCCACCTGCACCTTTACGAACTGGTCCCCGCGCCGCCCGGCCTTTTCCACACCCATCCCCTTGATGCGAAACCGGCGTCCGGGCTGCGTTCCCGGCGGGATGCGCAGCACTACCGACGGGCCGTCCACCGTGCGCACCTTGACCTTGGAGCCGAGCACGGCCTGGGCCAGGTTCACGTGAATGGTGCAGTTCAAGTCCAGCCCGTCGCGCGTAAAGAAGCGGTCCGGCTCCACGCGAAAGGTAAGCATCAGGTCGCCCGGAGGGCCGCCTGACGCGCCGCGCTCGCCCTGCCCCGCCAGCCGCAGCTTGCCGCCGTTGTCCACCCCGGCGGGCACCGTCACCTGCACGGCGCGGTTGCGGCGCACCTGGCCGTTGCCGGCGCAGGTAGGGCACGGCTCGGTGGGCACCTTTCCCTTGCCGCCGCACATGGGGCACGGCCGCGAGACGCCGAAGCTCCCCTGCCCGAAGGTGACGGAGCCGAGTCCCTTGCACTCGGGGCAGGTGTTCACCGTGGCGCCCGGCGCCGCGCCGGAGCCGTGGCACGAGGGGCAGTCCTCCGTCACCGGCACCGTGACGGTCACCTTGCCGCCGCGCACCGCCGTCGCAAAAGGAATCTCCACCGCGTACTCGATGTTCTCCCCGCGCTCGGGCCCGCCGGGACGCGCGCCGGGCGCACCGCGGCGTTTGCCGAAGTCGAAGAACGAGCCGAAGATGTCGCCCAGCCCGCCGCCGCCCAGGTCCAGGTCGTCCAGGTTGATGGACTGCGCTCCGCCCCCCGGCCGAGGCCCCGCCCCGCCGCCGTAGCCGCCCATTCCGCCGAACGCGCCCATGCGGCGCATCTGGTCGTACTGCTTGCGCTTGGCGTCGTCGGACAGCACGGAGTACGCTTCGGAGATTTCCTTGAAGCGCTCCGCGGCGGCCGCGTCGTTGGGGTTGGCGTCCGGATGGTTCTGCTTGGCGAGCTTGCGGTACGCCTTTTTGATCTCATCCGCGCTGGCGTTTTCCGCCACGCCCAGCACGCGGTAAAAGTCCTTGGTCTGTGTCGCCATCGTGTGTCCGGTCAGAAAACAGGGCCGCCCCCAAAGTGGAGGCGGCCGCGCTCAGCCCTGGTGCTTCTTCACGACGACGCGCGCCGGGCGCAGCAGAACTCCCTTGAAGCGGTACCCCTTCTGGTACACCTGGGCCACCGTGCCGTCTTCTTCCGCCGTGTCCGCGGGCACCGTCGTAAGCGCCTCGTGAATCGTGGGGTCGAACGGCTTTCCTTCCGCCTCCACCATCTCCAGCCCGGCGGCCTCCATCACGCGGAGGAACTTCTTTTCCACCATCTCCGCGCCTTCGTGCAGCGCGCCGGCGGCGGTGGTGGCCGGGTCGAAGTCCGCGATGCGCGCCAAGTCGTCCAGCGGCTCCAGCAGGCGCTCCAGGATCTGCGCCTGCGCGCGGACCATGTTGTCGGACTTTTCGCGCTCCACGCGCTTGCGGTAGTTGTCGAACTCCGCCGCCAGCCGCAGGTGCCGGTCGCGCATGGTGCTCAGCTCGTCGCCCTGCGCCGGGGGCGCGGAGGCAATGCCGTCGCCCGTGTCCGCCGTGCGCGGCGCCTCGGTGTCGGCGGAGGTGTCCTGTCCGTCTGCCGCGGAGGCGGCGGGGCGGTCCTGATCGCTCATCTGCAAGCCGGATTTCGTCAGTATGTCATAGGCCGCCCGCGGCGAACCGCCGGGCGCGCGTCGTCTGCTCGATTGGGAACATCAGAAGGCAAGCCACGTTCCCATCCGCATCTGCCATCCTGACAGCTTCTCGAGAACGCTGGATGGGTTCAGCCGCAGCCTCGTCATCGTTCCACTCCGCCCTGTCATTCCGCCGACGCGGAGAACGTCAGCCGAGCTGTGCGGATGGTGCCGGCGGGGCGCGCTGCTGATAGCGGACGGGTTCACGCCCTCAGGCGAGCCGCCCGTCGATCCACCCGGCCACGTCCGCGACCGCGCGATGCCGGTCGCGCTCGTTCAGCGGCTCGTGGCGGAAGCCGGGATAGCGCCGCACATCCACGTCGCCCGGACACGCGGCCGCCCACCGCGCCACCGCCTCCGGAAGCACGATGCGGTCCGCCTCGGGAGCAAGCACCAGCATCGGAAGATGGACCGTGTCCCGGTCCGCGAACGCGGCGCGGATGGCCGCCATCATCTCCGTGTACAGGCGCGGGGTGATGAGGGCGTGCACCAGCGGGTCCGCGCGATAGGCCGCCGCGTACTCCTCCTCCGCCGACAGCTCGCCCGGATCCACCGCGTTGCTGAAGGGGATGCGCGGCGCGATGCGGGAAAGCAGGCCCGACACGGCCACCTTCCATCGCGGAGCGCGTACCGCTACGCCCAGCAGCGGCGCGGACAGGATGGCGCCGCGGAACGGCGCTTCGGTATGTGTCTGCAGGTGGCGGATGGCGATCAGCCCGCCCAGGGAGTGGCCGAGCAGAAACAGGGGCGCGGACGACGCGGCGGCCACGCGGGCGCGCGCCTGCTCCAGATCGCGCACGTACTCGGCGAAGCGGTTCACGTGCCCGCGCGCGCCGCCGGAAAGGCCGTGCCCGCGATGGTCGATCGCGTGCACCCCGATTCCCCGCTCCGCCAGGTCCGCCGCCAGCGCGGCGTACCGTCCGCCGTGCTCGCCCAGCCCGTGCGACACCAGCACGGCCGCGCGCGGAGCCGGAACCGGCCACGAGCGCAGGTGCAGGCGCACGCCATCCGCCGCGCGCAGTTCCTCCCCGCGCTCGGCGACCGTCACTCGGGGCGCGGGAGTGTCAGGGAGCGGGGGCGCGGCGGCCCCCGAACAGGCCGAAGTCGCGCAGGTAGATGTAGAGCGAATACACCGTCAGCACCACCGCCACCGTGAGCACCACCACGGTGAACACCCAGTGAAACTGCTGCCAGAAGCGCCAGAACGGCGTATCCCAGCCATTTTCGCGGGCGGCGGACTGCAGCGCGTACCAGAAGATGGCCGCGCCGATGAAGACGTTCTGAAAGACCGCCTTGAGCTTGCCGGCGTTCCCCGCCGCCAGAACGATCCCCCGCTTGGCCGCGAAGCCGCGGAACACGGTGATGAAGATCTCGCGGCCGAAGATGATGGCCATGATCCACCACGGCAGAACGCCGCCGAACCAGGGAAACGGCGTTTCCGGCTCGGCGCCGTGGCACAGCAGGTAGAAGGGGATGAACGTGGCGGCCAGCAGAAGCTTGTCGGCCAGCGGGTCCATCAGCTTGCCGAAATCGCTGATCAGGTTGCGCGACCGCGCCAGGTGGCCGTCGTACAAGTCCGAGAAAGCCGCGATCAGAAAGACGATGAACCCCGAGATGCGCCAGCCGAACGAGTCGGTCATCACCATGGGCGCGACCACCACCGCCAGGACGATGCGTCCCAGCGTGATTGCGTTCGGCAGGTTGCGCCAGGCCATTGGGGGCTCCCGGGTCAGCTGAGGGCCTTGATGACCAGCTTGCTGACCGCCTTGAGCGTGTCGAACACCCCGATGCCGCGCACGCCCACCGCCTCGAAGGTGGGCACGCCGGTGGGGTTCAGCTCCCGCTGCAGCTCCTCGAGCGAGGAGATGTTGGGAAGGTCGCGCTTGTTGTACTGGATGACGAACGGAATCTCGCGCAGGTCCAGCCCGTACTCCGACAGGTTGTCGTACAGGTTGTGCATGGACTCGATGTTGGCGTCCAGCCGCTCCACCTGGCTGTCGGCCACGAACACCACGCCGTCCACCCCCTTGAGGATGAGCTTGCGCGACGCGTTGTAGTATACCTGCCCGGGGACGGTGTACAGGTGAAAGCGCGTCTTGAACCCGCGGATGGACCCCAGGTCCACCGGCAGAAAGTCAAAGAACAGCGTGCGTTCCGTTTCCGTCGCCAGCGAGATCAGCTTGCCGCGCGTGTTGGGAGCCACCTTCTCGAAGATGTACTCGAGGTTGGTGGTCTTTCCGCACAGGCCGGGACCGTAGTACACGATCTTGCAGTTGATCTCGCGCGAGGCGTAGTTGATCATCGACATGGGCGCGGCCTCCTAGAGATCGCCGAACAGGCGGTCGATCTCATCCTCCGCCTCGTCCACAAAGCCCGCCTCCACGCGCGCGCCCTGCGGCGACGCCGCGGACCGCGCGAACAGTTCGCTGAACACTTCCGAGAGTTCGCGCACGACCGCCTTCACCTTGATCCGGATCATTCCCAGGGTGGTCCGGTTGTCGAACAGGACCACGAGGATCACCCGCCGAACCACGTCGGCCAGGTACATCGATTCCTTCTCGCCCTGGTGAAAGAGCGAGCTGAACTCGGTTTCGCCGATCATTGCCGCCAGCTGGTCGTTGGCCGAAAAATCGGCCGCCGCCAGCGACGAGAACGCCACGGAGTCAAACTCGGGCTTTTCGCCCGCCGTGGTCACCAGCTGCCCCGTGCGGTCCACCAGCAGGGCGCAGCGGGCGTTGGAGTCGTACAGAAAGCTCTGCAGAATGCGGTCGATGCGGTGAACGTCCTGTTCCTCGAACGACCAGCTGCTGGCGCCGGTTCCGGCCATCAGGCGACCTCCGTGGGGTGCCGCGAATCCAGCCCGGCTTCCAGGCGCAGCAGCACGCCCTGCGCACGCTTGCGCAGCAGCGGGCGCTGTTCCCACGCCAGAAAGTCGCGCAGCAGCAGAACCGTATCCACCGAGGCCGGAACGCCGCCCAGGTACTCCAGCGCGGCGAGCCGGCGGAGCGGATGGGGGCTGAACAGGTCGCGGCGGCTGCGGCTGATCTGGTCGCGCACCAGCAGCCCGCCCAGCGCGGCGGCGGCCGCGACGGCGAGCAGGGCGAACGTGGCGGTCCGTACGAGTCGCTTGCTTTCCATCACCCGGGAAGGAGGACGGGAATCCTGGAGTGGGGTGAACGCGGCACCAACCTAACGCGGCGATCCCCAAAAAACAAAAGGCCGCGGCGGGGCCGCGGCGGTACAGAAGCAAAAGCCGCGCTCGCGGCGCGGCCTACAGCTCGCGGCGCCCGGCCAGCGCCTCGGCGATGGTGACGCCGTCGGCGTACTCCAGGTCACCTCCCACGGGGAGCCCGCGGGCAATCCGCGTCACCCGCAGGCCCAGCGGAGACAGCAGGCGGGCCAGGTACAGCGCCGTCGCCTCGCCCTCCACGCTGGGATTGGTCGCCAGCACCACCTCGCGCACTTCGCCCGTGCCCGCGCGCGCCAGCAGCGGCGGCACGTTCAGCTCCGACGGGCCGATGCCGTCCAGCGGCGACAGGCGGCCGCCGAGCACGTGGTACAGCCCGCGGTACTCGCCGGTGCGCTCGATGGCCATGATGTCCGACGCCTCCTCCACCACGCACAGGGTGGCGGGGTCGCGGCGGGGGCTGAGGCAGATGGCGCAGGGGGTGGAATCGCTCAGGTTGCCGCACCGCTCGCATGGGCGGACCTTGTCGCGCACCTCGATGATGCTGCGCGCCAGGCGCCGGGCGTCGTCATCCGGCGCCTTGAGCAGGTGAAAGGCGAGCCGCAGCGCCGTCTTGCGGCCGATGCCGGGAAGCCGCGCGAACTCGCCCACCAGGTCGTCGATGGCCGACACGCGGCGTCAGAGCCCCGGAATGGGAAACGGAAGCTGGAGCCCGCCGGAGACCTTGCGCATTTCGTCGTCGTACATCTGCTGGGCCCGGTTCTGCGCCTCGTTCACGGCGGCGATCACCAGGTCCTCCAGCATCTCCACGTCTTCGGCCTGCACCACCGTGGGATCGATCTTGATGGAGCGCAGCTTTCCACGTCCGTCCGCGGTCACGGTCACCATGCCGCCGCCGCTGGAGCAGGTGACGGTCTTCTGGCCCAGTTCAGTCTGCAACTGAGAGATGCGGGCCTGCACCTGCTGGCCCATCTGAAGAATCTGCTGAAAGTTGTTCATCGCTCGAATTCAGGTCCGCCAAGGCGGAAAAAGAACGTCAGACCGCTTCGCCAGAGAAGCGGACGGGCGGAGGAAAATCCGCGTCAGTCCAGCAGTTCCAGGTCGAGTGCTTGTACCGCCGCCGCCAGCACCGGTTCCCCCTCCATGAGCCGGCTCAGGCGGTCGCGGCGAGCGCTTTCGGCGGTGATGCGCTGCCCTCCGGTCGCGGCCGCCGCGGCGGCGGCCGAGGCGCGGAACTGCACCGTCACGCGCTGCCCCAGCCTGCGGCCCAGCGCGTCCTCGAACGCACGCTGCGCGCCGGAGCCGCCAAACCGGTCCAGCACCACGGGGAGGACGTCGGCGGTGATGGTCGCCGGCCCGCCGACTTCGGGGCGCACGGACCGCAGCAGCGCCCGCCCGCCCGGCGGAATGCCCTCCCCCGACTCCAGCACGGCCGCCCACGCCTCGCGCACGCGCCGCAGGTCCAGCGCGCCGCCCTGGGGCAAGTCCGCCGCCACGGGCGCCTCCGACTGCATCTGCGGAGCCGGCGCACGGCTCGGCGCCTCCGCATACGCTGGAGCAGGCGTCCGGCCCGGCGCGTCCTCGTACGCGGGGGCAGACGCACGCGCGGAGGGTGCCGGGCCGGATGCGCGCGAGGGAGCCGCGGAGGGAAGGCTCGGCGGGCCGTAGTCGCTCCCATCGTCCTCCAGGTCATCCGGCGGGGGCGGCGGCGGCTCGTCGTCAAAGCGCGGCGGCCCGTCCATAAAGCGCGACGGGTTGTCGAACGAACGCGACGGCGGATCCATCCGCGGAGCCGGTGCGGGCGGCGCGGCCGGAGCGGCGGCCTGCGGACGAGGCGCGATGGCCGGCACCTCCACGCGCCGCGGCTCCATCGCCGGTGCGGGCGCCGCCGCCTGCGGAGGGGCAGCTGCCGGCGCGCTCGCGATCGGAGACGGCTCCGCCCTTACCTCCGCGACGGGCGCGGAGGGCGGAACGACCGCCGGCGGACGCGCATCCGCACGCTCCACGGCGGGAGCGGGCGCGGGGGGCGCGGTGGGTTGGGAAGGGCGGCCGGCCCGCGGCTCAGGAGCCGACGGACGACCGCCCGCGAAGTTTCCCGGGGGGTCGCCGCCCCCGCGCCCCAGCGCGGCCAGAACGTCTTCCAGGCTGACGGTGCTCTCCAGATACGCAAAGCGCAGCAGCAGCAGTTCGATCAGAATCCGCTGCTCACCACTTTTGCGGAAGCGGCCGTCCGCGTCCAGTTCCGCCACCTGCGCCAGCATACGCAGCAGGTCCCCGGGGGCAAAGCGGTTCGCCAGCTCCGCCACCGTCGGGACGAGATGATGGGGAACCCCTTCCGCCTCGCCGCCGTCCAGGCGCACGATCAGCAGCACGCGAAGGAAGTCCGCCAGGCCGCGGTAGAACTCGGCCAGGTCGTATCCCTGCTCCAGCAGCCGGCCCACGAAGCGGAACACCTCCGCCGGGCGCCGGTCGGCGATGATGCCGAACAGCTCAAGGAACACCTCCGTGCCCACCAGCCCCAGAATGCGACGCACGTCATCCGCCGTGGGCGCGCCTTCGGTGAAGCTGAGGACCTGGTCCATCAGCGACAGGCCGTCGCGCATCCCGCCGTCCGCCTTCTGGGCGATGGGAAGCAGGACCTCGTCGCCGACCTCGATCCCTTCCGCGGCCAGCACGGTCCGCAGGCGCGCCACCAGATCCACCGTGGCGATGCGGTGGAAGTCGAATCGCTGGCAGCGCGACAGGATGGGCGGCGCCGCCTGCTGAATCTTCTGCGGCTCCGTGGTGGCGAAGACGAAGATGACGCGCGGGGGCGGCTCTTCCAGGATCTTGAGCAGCGCGTTCCACGCCTCGCGCGTCAGCATATGCGCTTCGTCGATGATGTAGACCTTGAAGCGGTCTTCCTCCGACGGGGCGTACATGGCGCGCTCGCGCAGCTCGCGGGCGTCGTCCACGCCGCGGTTGCTGGCGGCGTCGATCTCCACCACGTCCAGCGAGGTGCGCCCCGCCCAGATGCGCTCGCAGCTGTCGCACACGCCGCAGGGTTCGCCCTCTTCCGTGCGGTTGGGGCAGTTGAGCGCCATGGCCAGCACGCGCGCCAGCGTGGTCTTGCCCACGCCGCGCGGCCCGCAGAACAGGTACGCGTGCGCCACGCGGTTGCGCTGCACGGCGGCGCGCAGCGTCTGCGAAACGTGCTCCTGCGTCGCCACTTCGGCAAAGTGGCGCGGACGATAGCGGCGTGCGAGTGCGGTGCGGGACACGGAACTGCCGGGGAACGCGGGGTGAACTTCTGACAGCGTGCAATATAGCCCGGCGTGCAAGCCACCTCAACGGCGGCGGCGTGGACGGGCGGCCGTGGGAAACGGGGCCGGGAATGCTCCGCGACGGCACTCCGGGCACTGGCGGCATTCCTTATCCGCCGTTACGTTGGATTACAGCCGTCCCGTTCCGGGGGATTGGCGGCGGGTGAATCGGCGTCCGCCGACCGGACATCGCACAGGAGGAGTCACGCCATGCCCAGGCTTCAGATGAACGTGGAGGCCCTCGAGGTTACCTCGTTCGAAACCGCGGACGCGCGTACCGATCTGCTCGCCGCCGACAAGGCGCGCGCCGCGCGCCACCCAGATCGGTTGCCAGTCGTACCGCATCTCGGACTGCGACACGCTCTGCTGCTGAGCGCGGAACCCGCCGCGCCGCAACGCACGGCCGCCCCAAGGCGAGCCGTCACTTTCCCCACGAGGAGACCACGATGGCCAATCTGCGGATGGACACGGAATCGCTCACCGTCACGACGTTCGAAGTCGCGAACGCCGTTCCGGAGTCGGACAGGGCGGTAGAGGCGGTGCAGGCGGCGACGGTGGGATGCCAGCCGACCCGCAACATCTGTGAATGCAACATCACGGGCTGCTGCTGACGGATGGACAGGGAAAACAGATCGGGGGCGGCGCCATGCGCCGCCCCCGATCTGTTTCAGCCTTCCCGCGTTACGGGAGAATCCGGCGCGGCGGACGATTCCGCCGGCGATGGCGGGGCCCCGGGCTCGTCATCCGCCTGTCCCCACGGGTGCTCCGGCTCGCGCAGCTGCATCGTGCCGTAGCCGGTGACGGTTGGATACTCGGCCGGGCGCACCTTCTTGCGCGGCCGGCCGCCCTTGCGGCCGTTCAGGCGCGCCGCCTTCCCCTTGGCCTCGCTGCGCGAAGCACCACCGCGCCCGGCGAACGCCTGCAGCAGGGCATCTCCCATGATGGTCGCCAGCACGCCCGCCGTAGAGATGTGCATGTCCAGTTCTTCCCAGAAGAGCCCATCTCCCACGTCATCCGTCTCAACAGCTGCGAGCTGCTCGGGCGTAAAGCCTTCCAGATACTTGTACAGGCTGGGCAGGAACGAGAATGCATGACCGAGCTTGAGCTCAACGTCGATCCGCCCGGTTTCGCGATTGTACTTCACCGACTTCGCCCGTGGCTCTGTCAGTTCGGCGATGCGGTCGGCTCCGCGGGCGGCCTCCGCCTGAGCAAGAAATTCCTCTTCCGTCAGTCTAGGGTAGTCCATGAATCCGTTCCCACGCTGCGAGTAGTACATCGGCGTGCTTCTCGACTAGAAGGCCCGCCCGGGCAGCCTCCAGAGGGGGCCCGTCACGAAACCAGACAATCCGCACGGACTCTCCACTGTGGGGCAGCAGCACCTTTACCCTGATCCCGCCCGCTCTGCGGACGTGCACATGAGGTGGCGGATGATCGTTCGGGTAAATGACGAATTTCCATCCATCTTCTCTCAATACGACTGGCATACGATAACCCAACGGCTTGGGTTTCTGCAAGCGTGGCGCTCCCTGGACGGCTCAGCCCAGGCGCCACGCGTCTTCCACGTGCTCGATGACGGGCTCGCCGCCCACGGGGAGCAGGATGCCGATGGCGTCGAAGCGGTAGGTGTCGCCGGGGGCGCCGTGGTTGTCGATCCATGCCTGCGCCACCTGCTGGATCTCGCGCCGCTTGGCCCGGGTGATGGCGTACAGGGGATGCCCGTAGCCCAGCCCGCCGCGCGTTTTTACTTCCACAAAAGCGACGACCTCGCCGCTGCGCGCGACGAGGTCGATCTCCCTGTGTCCGATTCTGTAATTGCGGTGAAGGATCTCCCACCCGCGGCCCGCCAGAAAGGCGGCCGCCATGGCCTCCCCGCGGTCGCCCAGCGCCTTGTTGGCGCCGGACGGGCGGGGCGGCGTTGGCTCACCCGGCCGCCGCGGCACCTTCCACGGCGGGAAGCGGGGCCACCATGCGCTGCCCGATCGCTTCGGCGATCACGGCGATCTGCGACATCAGTTCCTCGAACTGGTCGGGGTACAGCGACTGGGCGCCGTCGGACATGGCGTGTTCCGGGTCAGGGTGCACCTCGATCATCAGCCCGTCGGCCCCGGCGGCCACCGCGGCGCGCGCCATGGGAATGACCTTGGCGCGCAGGCCCGTGCCGTGGCTGGGGTCGGCGATGATGGGCAGGTGCGACAGCGACTTGACCACCGGAATGGCCGTAAGGTCCAGCAGGTTGCGGGTGTGCGTGTCAAAGCCGCGCACGCCGCGCTCGCACAGAATCACGTTGCCGTTGCCCTCGGCCAGCAGGTACTCGGCGGACAGGAGCAGGTCCTTGACGGTGGCCGCCATCCCGCGCTTGAGCAGCACCGGCTTCCCCGCCCGGCCGGCGCGGCGCAGCAGCGAAAAGTTCTGCATGTTGCGCGCACCGATCTGCACGATGTCGGCGTACTCCACCACCAGGTCCAGGCTTTCGGGGTCCACCGCCTCGGTGACGATGGACATTCCCGTTTCTTCGCGGGCGCGGGCCAGCAGCTTGAGCCCGTCTTCGCCCATCCCCTGGAACGAGTAGGGCGAGGTGCGGGGCTTGAAGGCGCCACCGCGCAGAATGGTGGCGCCCGCGTCGCGCAGGCGGTGCGCGATGCCGATGATCTGCTCTTCGCTCTCCACCGAGCACGGGCCGGCCATCACCGAAACCTCGCCAGCGCCGATGCGGGTGCCGTTGTCGAGCGTGACGATGGTGGGCTCCTCGCGCCATTCGCGGGACACCTGCTTGTACTGCTGCGAGACGTGAATGATCTCCAGCACGCCGTTGAGCGCCTCGATCCGGTCGGCGTTCACCTTGCCATCGTTGCCGATCAGGCCGATGGCGGTGCGCATCTTTCCGGGGATGGGGCGCGCCTCGTATCCGAGTTCGTTTATCGTGCGGACGACGGCGTCGATCTCGGCCGCCGTCGCATCATGTCTCATGACCACCAGCATGGGTCTGGATTCCTTCTGGGGAGAGCGGAGCTGCGGGGATGAATCTACCAATCCGGGGCCACAGAGTCTAGCAACGTGGGGGCACAAGCACAAGCTTAATGCGGTAGGTGGCGGCAAAGGAACGGCGGAGAGGACGGAAGCGACAGAAGCAAGTGCTCAGGATCAAGCACGACGTCCGCAAAGACGCTCCGCGCATGATCGTGTGCCACTCAGGCTGGATGCGCACCGGGCACTGCTCTTTTATGCGACCCTCTCGCCGAACGGCCACGCACCCTCCAGTTCCACGCCCACGATGGTCGACACGCCGGGCTCCTCCATCGTCACGCCGTAGATCCAGTCCGCCGCTTCCATCGTGCGGGGATTGTGGGTGATGACGATGAACTGCGTCTGCGCCTTGAAGTCGTTCAGCAGCTGGATGAAGCGGCCCACGTTGCTCTCGTCCAGCGGCGCGTCCACCTCGTCGAACAGGCAGAACGGCGACGGCTTGACCAGGTAGATGGCGAAGAGGAGCGACAGCGCCGTCAGCGTGCGCTCCCCGCCGGAGAGCAGGTGGATGCGCTGCGTCTTCTTGCCGCGCGGCGAGGCGTGGATCTCGATGGGCGACTCCAGCGGATCGTCCGGATCGGCCAGCCACACGTCTGCCTCGCCGCCCTGAAAGAGCGACTGAAAGGTGCGGTGAAAGTTCTCGCGCACGACGTTGAAGGTGCCCATGAACACCTCCTTTGCCGTGCGGTTGATCTGCCGGATGGCACTGGAAAGGTCGTCTCGCGCGCGGGTGAGGTCGCTCTGCTGCTCCAGCAGGAACTTCAGCCGCCGGTCCTCTTCCTCGTGCTCCTGCACGGCGAGCATGTTGATGGGGCCCAGCGCGTCCACCGCCTGCGCCACCTCGCGCACCTCCGCGCGCCACGCGTCCGGCGTGCCCTCCTCCACCGGCGCGGCCTGGGTCAGCAGCACCTCCCACGGGCGGCCCCACTCCGCCTCCACCCGCTCGCTCGCGCGGACGCGGCGGCTTTCCTGCTCCGCGCGCTCCAGTTCCAGACGGTGCCGCTCTTCCGCCGCTTCGGTCTCGCGCCGGCGGGAAACGCGCGCCCGCTCCTCCGCCCGCGACACCTCCACGTCCAGCTCGCCCAAGCGCGTGTCGAGGTTGGCCAGGGCGGCGGCTTCGCGGTCGCGGTCCGCGAACAGTCCCTGGACTTCGCCGCCCGCGCGGTCGCGGACGCCGGACAATCCCTCCAGCGAGCGGCGCAGTTCCTCCGCCTCCGCCTCCAGCGTGCGCCCGCGGCCCCGCGCACCCGCCGCGCCCTGCGTGGCCGCTCCGAGCGCGCGGTCCAGTTCCTTGAGCTCGCCCTCCGCGCGGGCGGCGGCGACTCGCAGCTCGCTTTCCTCGTCGCGCGCGGCTTCCCACGCGGTGTCCAGTTCGGTGAGGGCGGAACTCGTGGCCAGCGCGGCGGCGGCGACATCGGACCACGTACGCTGCAGCTCCGCCAGGCGCGCGTCCAGCGCGGCGATGCGCTCCGCCGTCTCCCGCGCCAGCTTGTTCGCGTTCCCCAGCGCGACGCCCACCTCTTCCCGCTCGCGGCGGATGCGGCCCTGCTGGTGGCCGTGCGCCGCCGCGTCCGCATCCATCTGCCGCAGTTCGCCTTCCATCCGCCGGACGTACTCCTCCGCCTCGCGCGCCTGCTCTTCTGAGATCGCGGCCTGCTCCGCGGCGGCGGCACGGTCCGCGGCCAGGCGGTCGTGATCGGCCCGCGCCTCCTCCACCTCCGCCCGCAGCCGGGCCAGCGCCTCGCGCCGGGCCAGGATGCCTTCGCCGGAAACGGGCTCGCCCAGGCGAATGACGCCGCGCGGATCCACCGTGTCGCCAAGCCCGTCCACGCGCGAGCCGTCCGGATACGCCTGAAGCGGATCTTCTCCCGCGACCAGCGTCAGGCCGGCGAGGAAGGTGTCGACCCACGCCGCCGCCTCGCCGTGCCCCGCCACGCCCAGCCGCGCGGAGTGGATCGCACCGACGGCCTCGCGCACGCCGGGCGCGTCCAGCGGAAGGAGGAGGAGCGTGCCGCCGCCGTCCCACTCGTCGCGGAACCAGCGGCGCACGCGGCGCGCGGCGGCCAGGTCGCGCACGACCAGCGCCTGCAGCAGCGCGCCCAGGAACGACTCCACCGCGCCGGAAACCGCCGCGTCCTCCGTGGTCGCGCGCACGAAGTCGGCGAGCGGGGCTAGGACGCCGGGAAAGCGTTCGGTCTGACCCATGATGGCGCTCACCGCGGGGCTGAAGCCCTCGTAGCTGCGCTCCAGCGCCTCGCGCGCGGACACCTGCGCGGACAGGCGCGACAGGCGGTCATCCGCCGCGCGCAGGGCGTCGCGGACGGAGGCCTCGCGCCCGCGCAGGACGCGGACTTCTTCGCGCGCGTGCTCCGCCGCGTCGAGCGCCGCGTTCAGCCGGTCGCGCAGCACCTCGCTCTGCCCGGACCACAGCTCCGTCTGCGCCTCCAGCTCCCGCAGGCTGGCGGCAATCTGCGCCTCCTGCGCGGTCAGTCGCGCAATCCGCTCCGCCGCCTCCGTCTGCCGCCGGTCCGCCGCGGCGCGCTCGCCCTCCGCCGAGGCGGTCTCGCGGGCGAGGTCGCGGGCCCGGGCGGCGGCCTCCTCGCTGGCTCTCCGGTGAGAAGCCAGTGTCGCGCGCACGGCCTCGTTCTCCTCCCGCCGCGCCTCCAGCCGCTCGCGGACACCCTCCAGCCGCGCCGCGCCGCGGGCGCGCTCCCCTTCCAGCCGTGTGGCGTCCGCCGCCATCCGCTCCGCGCGCTCGGACAGTTCGCCGCGCTCGCGGACGAGTTGGGCGATGCGCAGCTCCGCGTGCGACCGGCGCTCGTCCGCGAGGAGAATCTCGCGTTCGCGCGTGTCGAGCCGGCGCCGCACCTCATCCAGCCGCGCGGCCACCTCGCCGCGGCGCCGGGTGAGCTCCGCCGCCTCGATGCGCCGCTCGGCGACGATGGCCTCCGCCGTGGTACGCTCCGTTCCCGCCTCGCGCCCCGCCTGCTCCAGCGCGACCAGCCGGGCCGTGGCCGCGGCGATGGAGCGGTCGAGCGCATCCACCTCCGCCCGCGCGATGGCCATCTCCAGATCCA
Source organism: Longimicrobium terrae (assembly GCF_014202995.1). Taxonomy (NCBI): domain Bacteria; kingdom Pseudomonadati; phylum Gemmatimonadota; class Longimicrobiia; order Longimicrobiales; family Longimicrobiaceae; genus Longimicrobium; species Longimicrobium terrae. The sequence continues at coordinate 5,902 of NZ_JACHIA010000004.1, read as the reverse complement.
GACGCCGTGCCTGCAGCTCCAGGTGCCGCTGCGCCTTGCGCCGCTGGCGGGAAAGGGCGCGCACCTTGGATTCCACCTCGCCGACGAGGTCGCTCAGCCGCGACAGATCCACCTCCGCCGCCTCCAGCCGCCGCTGCGCCGCCTTGCGCCGGTCCTTGTACCGCCCGATCCCCGCCGCTTCCTCGAACATCGCGCGCCGCTCGTCCGGCCGCTCGCTGAGAATGGCGTCGATCATCCCGCTTTCGATGATGGAATAGGCGTTGGAGCCCAGCCCCGTATCGCGCAGCAGGTCGTGGATGTCGCGCAGCCGGCAGCTCTGGCGGTTGAGGTAGTACTCGCTGCCGCCCTCGCGAAACACCTTGCGGGCGATCTCGATTTCCGTCTGGGGAATGGCGACGGACCCGTCCTCATTGCTGAAGACGAGCGAGACTTCGGCGTAGTTGAGGGGGCGGCGCTTGAAGGAGCCCTGGAAGATGACCTCTTCCATCTTGCCGGAGCGGAGCGCTCCCGCGCGCGTTTCGCCCAGCACCCAGCGGACGCCGTCGGCGGTGTTGGATTTTCCGCAGCCGTTGGAGCCCACGATGGCGGTAACGCCGTCGCGCAGTTCCAGAACCGTCTTGTCAGCGAAGGACTTGAAGCCGTGGAGCTGGAGGGAGCGGAGCTTCATTTGGGGGCGGCGGGGGGCCTGCCCGTGCGCTGCACCACCCTGGCGGGGATGCGCGCCTGCTGCAGCATGGTGCCCATGGCCTTGGCGGCCGCGGTGTCACGGTAGGCGCCGGCGTAGACCGTCCACCGCTCCGTGCCGTCGGAGAACGGAACGGGCGTCACGTAGGACGGAATCCCCTTCTGCGCCAGCTCCGCGACACGCGCGCGCGCCTGCGGTGCGTCGGCGAAGTCGCCGACGGCGTAGGTGACCGGACGCGACTGGATTAGGTCGTACGGGCCGCTCACGTCCTCGGGGTCCACCAGCTTGGCGGCCAGTAGCCGGTCGCGCAGCGCCCGAACCTGTGTGGTGTCGCCCGCCATTCCCGCCATCACCCGCCAGTACGTGAGGCCCTGGAGCGCTTCGGGAAAGACAAAGAACTGGACTTCGGGAAAGCGTCGTGCGCCCTCCGCGGCGGTGGCTTCGGCGGCCTCGGGCGTCTGGTGGTTCTGGACGAAGACGGAGTACGGCAGCGCGGCCCCCCGCGGCTGCGGAGGGCCGCTGACGGGGCGCGCGGGAGCAGACTTGGCCACGGGCGCCGCCGGCTCCGGTTCGGCGCCGCCCAGGAAGGGCAGCGCGAGCCCCAGTCGCGGCGCCAGGAGGACGGCGGCGGCGAGAAGGAGCGCGATCAGCAGCAGGATGAGGAGCAGCGGCGATACGCCGCGCTTCTTTGCGGCGACCGGCTCCGCCACCCGGTCCGCCTCGAACACGGGGATCTCGCGCGGCGCGGCGTTCTCGGCCGGCAGCGCGTACGCGGGGTCGGCCGGAAGCGAGGTGGGCGGCGGCACGGGGATGGAGCCCGCGGGCGCGTTCCACGGCATCACCGGCTCCGGATCCGGAAAGCGGTCCGCGGGCGCAGCCGCCGGCGCGGAGACGGGGGATGCGGCGCGCGGCGGGGCGGTGACCGGCGGCGCCGGGTTCCCGCGCGGCGGGGCGAGCCAGGCGCGCACCGTGAGCCCGGGGAGCGCGGCCGCGGCGGCCTCGCCCGCGGCTGGGCTGCCGAGGAGGATGGACTCACCGGCAAAGCGGCCCAGCGCGCCCAGTTCCGGCGCGTCCAGCGGGGCGAACAGCAGCATGGCCGCGTTGGCGTCGCGGAACCCGGCCACGATCTTGTCCCAGCGCGGGCTGCGCAGCACCTCGCCCGCGTCCGGCGTGTAGGTGCCGGCGCTGATCAGGTGAAAGCCGCGGCCGGGGACGACGCGGGCACTGCGGGCCAGCGACGCGCCGTAGAGAAAGATGTCGACGACGCCTTCCTGGTTGGGGAGCCCGATGCGCTCGTTGAGGAACGGGTCCTCCAGGCACAGGTCGGCCAGCACGGTGCGGCGTCCGGCGGCGTGCCAACCCGTGGCGAGCGCCACGGCGGCGTCGGCGACCCAGTCGCGGTCGGCGTCGCGATCGAACAGCAGCAGGACGGGTCCGGCCATGGCCGTTTCGCCGGCCACGGGGCCGGGAAGCCGTTCGAACGACGGGTCGAAGAACGTGGGTGCGGGTGCGCCGCGTTCCTGATTGCCGGCGTGATGCGGGTCGGTCATGGCTTTGAGATTCCGTTCGAATGCGCGCCTGCGGGGCGAGACGGGGCCGCGGCCCCGGTCCGGCCGGAAAGTAAAGCGCGGATTCGTTGCACCGCAAGCATTTGCCGCGCCGGGACGCCCAGAATCGCTGGAGTGGAACGCCAGGATGCGAAAGGCGCGGCGCTGTCCGGTTCCGTGCGGACTGGGCCCGTGAGGAACTGCCGTTTCACACGGAGGTCACGGAGGATGCACGGAGGTCACGGAAGAGTGGCGCGGCGGACGTTCCGCCGCGCGAAGCAACACTCGCCCCCGAGAGGCAAACGCCAGACGCGAAAAGGCCCGCGAGCATCGCGGGCCTTTCAACGTACGAGACATGCGAAACCGGCCGGCGCACGCCCGCGCAAGCTCAGTTACTTTCGTACCTTCGCACTTCAGTTCGCACTCACGCACCCCGCACTAACGCACTCACGCACTTCCCTGCGGCTGCATCTGCGTCGCGGGCGCATCTCCCCACAGGCGCTCTAGCTGGTAGAACTCGCGCGCCGCGGGGTGAAAGACGTGAACGACAAAGCTGAAGTAGTCGATCAGGATCCACCGGCCGCCGCGCTCGCCCTCCACGTTCAGCGGGCGGATGCCTTCGGCCTTGAGCTCCGTCACCACGTTGTCGGCGATGGCGCTTACGTGCGTGTCGCTGGTGCCGCTGGCGACGATGAAGAAGTCCGTCGCCGTCGACACGTTGCGCAGGTCCATCAGCACCACGTCCAGCGCCTTGCGGTCAAACAGCAGCTCCACGGCGCGCTCCACCTCGTGCGGAACGGGCCCGGCCGGAGCGGTGGGGGTCGTGGTCGTGGCGGGGGTCGAATCTGTCATCGGTCTCCCAACGGGTCCAGTCCTGCACGATCATTGAATCCGGGTGCGCGGCCGCAGGAGGGCCGCACGCACGGCGGGGCAAGTCGGGTGCCGGTGCGCGCACGCCGGCCTGAACAGAACGCGTGAGGCGGCGCCCGCAGTGCGGACGCCGCCCCGTTTTCCATCTGGTGACTGCCCCCGAGGATCAGTCCTCGGACGCGATCACCCACACCTTGATCTCCGGACGGACCTGCGGGTGCAGGCGAACGGGGACGCTGGTGACGCCGAGGGCCTTGATGGGCTCCTCGAGCTCGATGGTGCGGCGGTCGATCTGAACGCCCTGCTCGGCCAGCTTCTCGGCGATGTCGGCCGAGGTGATGGATCCGAACAGCTTGCCTTCCTGGCCCGCACGGGCATGGAAGGTCAGCGAAACGCCTTCGATGGCGGACGCGGCCTGGCGGGCCGAATCCAGCGTCTCGGTGTCGCGGCGCGTCTGCGCCGCGCGCTCCGCGTCAATGCGGCGCACGTTGGCCTGCGTGGCCTCGTACGCCAGACCGCGCGGAACCAGGTAGTTGCGGCCGTAGCCGGGCTTCACGTCGACGACGTCGCCGGCGGCGCCCAGGCCCTCGATGCGCTCCCTGAGGATCACCTGCATGATGATTTCTCCTTTGTGGGATTACGCTTCGTGACCGGCAATGTACGGAATCAGGGCGAGGAAGCGGCCGCGCTTGATGGCGGTGCCTACCTGGCGCTGATGCCGAGCGCACATGCCGCTGATCCGGCGCGGCAGAATCTTGCCACGCTCGGTGATGAAGCGGCCGAGCGTCTTCTCGTCCTTGTAGTCGATATTCCGAACGGCGCCCTCACACATGGGGCAAACCTTGCGTCCACGCATGTCTTCAGCCCTCCGAATCGTCTTCGGACTCGTCCTCGCGGCGCTCGCGGGGCGGCACCGGCGTGGTGGGCAGGTCGCCCTCGTTCACCACCACAAGGTAGCGGAGAACGTTCTCGTCAAGCTTCAGCGCCCGCTCAAACTCGGGCAGCGCCTCGCCGGGCGCGCGGAAGTGCTCCACGACGTAGTAGCCGCTGGTCTGGCCTTCCACTTCGTACGCCAGCTGGCGGCGTCCCCAGTGGTCCGTCGCGGTGATCTCGCCGCCATTGGTGCCCGTAAGCAGCCCATGGAAGCGGTCCAGCCGCTCGGTTACCTGCTCTTCTTCAAGCGCAGGGCCGAAAATGTACACGATCTCGTAGTCCCTCAAGGTCACCATTCCCTTTGGACAGGAGGCCCCGCGCCGGTGCGCGCGGAGCAGGTTTGGTAAAAAACAACTCCCCCGCGTTGCGGGGGAGCAGGAGATAATAGCACTGAATTCACGTTTCGGCAACCGCACGCGGGCATCCGCGCGATTGTCGCCGGGCACCGCGCCGTGTCTGGTGCGCGCGATCTCGTCGCGGCGCCAGGCCAGGTGCGGCTCACGCGGATGAGGATCGGCCGGACCGGCTGCCTTTCGTGTCGTCTGCCGCGCCATCTGCGCTGCGGTTGGCCGGCTCTGTAAACAGACGCGCGGCAGGTGGTGCGTGGGCCGTCCATCAGCCGGGACGGCCAATCATCTCCATCCCGAAAACGCGGATGAACTCAGCGCGGGCGCGATGATCGGTACCGGGCCGCGGATCTGATGCGGCCACACTCCCGTTGTCATCGGCTTGGAGAGGCCGATCGTCCTCATCCAAACGCGGATGAACTCAGCGCGGGCGCGACGATCGGCACCGGCCCGCGGCTCTGATGTGGGCCTTTCTCCCCGCCTTATCAGCTTGAAACGACCGATAATCCTCATCCAAAAAACGCGGATGAACTCAGCGCGGGCACAACCGACGGCACCGGGCCGCGGATTCGGCGCGGCTGCCCGCGCGTCATGTCCGTGAAGCGGTGGCGGGCTTGCCGGGGCTGGCGCCGCGCTGTCATCTTCCGTGCGGGCCGCGTTCGCGGGTGAACGATGGGCCCGCTCGCGGGTACCCGTGCCCGACCCCGCCTTTGCGGGCTGCGCACAACTTCCAGGTCGAACTTCCATGCGATCCATTGTCGCTTTCCGCTCGGCCGCCGCCGCGCTCCTGGCCATGACCTCCGCCTGCGGGACGGGCGCGAGCGAGAACACTCCCGCGCCTGACGCGGCTTCGCAGACCGTGGCGTCCGCACCCGCGCCCACGCAGGAAGCCGCCGCTCCGGTGGTGAATCCGCAGGGGCCGCGCATGGTGGTGTACAAGACGCCCACCTGTGGCTGCTGCCGTGCGTGGGTGGAGCATGCGCAGCGCGCCGGGTTCAACGTACAGGTGGTGGATACGGCGAACGTTGACCCCATCAAGGCGGAGCACGGCGTTCCCGGCCACCTCGCGTCGTGCCACACGGCCACGGTGGATGGATACGTGATCGAGGGCCACGTGCCGATGGAAGCCGTCAAGCGCCTGCTTCGCGAGAAGCCGCAGAACATCGCCGGACTGGCCGTGCCCGGAATGCCGCGCGGTTCGGAGGGAATGGAGATGGGCTCCGTGAAGGACCCGTACGACGTGATCGCAATGGGCCGCGGCGGCGGTGTCTCCGTCTACGAAACGCACTGAGCTTGGGTGGATGAGGCGCCGCGGAGATTTTCCGCGGTGTTCTGGTTGATGGATGGATGAGAAGAGGCGCGGAAACCGGTTCACGGTTCCGCGCCTTTTCCGTCTTCGATGGAGCCCGGTGCAGGGGCGACTGAAACGCTTGGTGTGAGTTTCGGGATACATTCGGTGCGCTCGGTGTACACTTGGGCGGTCCTTTAGCCCGAGAATACCACAATGCTCAGCATCGAAG